>JBGAGP010000091.1:0-20950 GCA_044226685.1 Dongiaceae bacterium | reverse complement strand
TGCCGATCTCGCGGATCGAGGAAGAGAGCTCCTCGGTCGCCGAGGCGACGGTCTGCACGTTCTGGGTCATCTGCTCGGAGGCCGCCGCCACCGCGTTCGATTGCTGCGAGGTCTCCTCCGCCGTGGCGGAGAGCGACTGAGCGGTCGCCTGCAGCTCGGTCGCCGCCGAGGTCACCGCGCCGACCACATGGCCCACCGAAGCCTCGAACTTGTCGGCCAGGTCCAGCATCATCTGGCGGCGCTCGGCCTCGGCGCGCTTCTTCGCCTCCTCCTGCTCCACCCGCAGGCGCTCGGTCTCGATCATGTTCTCCTTGAACACCTGCACTGCCTGCGCCATTGAGCCGATTTCGTCAGCGCGCCGGAGGCCCGGAATGGTGACCGATTTGTCGCCGCCGGCGAGGCCGGACATCGCCGAAGTCATCGCCCGCACCGGCGTGGCGATGGCGCGCGACATCGTAAACGCCGCGCCCAAAGCGACGAGGGCAGCGACGCCGGCGATCACCCCGTTGATCAGTGCGCTGAACTGCCCGACCCCGTCGAAATCGACGTCGGCGGCGCCGGCATCGGCCAGCATGTCGTCCCGCAATTCAAACATCACGTCGGAGAAGCCGCCGACAGCCTCGTCGATACGATCGTCAAGCGCCTGGATCTCGGGCCCGACCGGCGTGCCGGACGACAGCAGTGGCATCATCTCGTTCTCGAAGACGGCGACGAGAGTCGTGAACTTTTCGTGCGCCTGCTTGACGTCGTCGCGCTGCTCGTCGTTGTGCGCGGCCGTATCGAGCTTGCTCAGGGCGGCCTTCGTCTCTTCGGTCCTCTCCGACCAGTCCTTGCGCGTCGCATCCAGGTTTCGGTTGATCACGGCATCGGCGATGATCTGGTAGAGTTCCGCGCCAAGCCCGGCCGCTTCGGCGGTCTCCGATGCCTGTATGGCGGCGCGCGCACCGCTGTCCTGCAGCGCCCGCAGCCGTTCGATGGTCCAGAACGCCATGCCCGCAAGGGCCACAATCAAGGCGATGTTGACGATCGAACCGGCCACCAGCTTGGCGGAAATCGTGAGTTTCATTGTCGATAGTCCCCAATTTGTCGTTGTCGGTCGCGACGATGGCGCGCAAGTCCCGCACGGCGGGGCAATTGGCCAGCGCCGCACGAAGGCTGTGGCGACACGCGAGCCGAGTTAAGGATCGGACTGCGGTCGATGCGGCGTCAGGGCATGGAGATGGGCGGCGGCATGCCGCGACCCATGATCAGTTCACCAAAAGGCATTTTTCCCCCTGCCTTCAGCGGCGCCCCGAGGTGGAGCGCTGACGCGCCGGATTGGCTGCGCATATTGAAAGCTTATGGGAGTTAAGGCGCGATTAATGGCGCAATCCCCGCGGCGAAGCTCGCCGCGGGGTTGTTCGCGTCTCACGATGTGGCGCGGTTCAGGCCGCGCGGACGGTGGCGAGGAAGGTCTCGACCTCCTGCTTGAGTTTCTCGCCGTTCTTGGCCAGTTCGCTGGCCGCACCCAGCACCTGGGTCGAGCCGGCGCTGGTCTGCTGCGAGGCCTGGGTGACACCGGAGATGTTGTTCGACACCTCCTGCGTGCCGGTCGAGGCCTCCTGGACGTTGCGCGAGATCTCCTGGGTGGCGGCACCCTGCTCCTCCACCGCCGAGGCGATGGTGGTGGAAATCTCGTTCACCCGGTTGATGGTCTGGGCGATGGTGTCGATCGCCTGGGCCGAGGTGTCGGTCGCCTCCTGGATGGCACGCACCTGGCCGGCGATCTCCTCGGTCGCCTTGGCGGTCTGGGTGGCGAGGTTCTTCACCTCGCTGGCGACGACGGCGAAGCCCTTGCCCGCCTCGCCCGCCCGCGCCGCCTCGATCGTGGCGTTCAAGGCCAGCAGGTTGGTCTGGGCCGCAATCTCGTTGATCAGCGTCACCACGTCGCCGATCTTCTGCGCCGCCTCGGCCAGCGCCTTGACCTTGGCGTTGGTATCCTCCGCCTGTGTCACGGCGTTGCCGACGATGCGGCTGGATTCGGTGACCTGGTTGCCGATCTCGCGGATCGAGGAAGAGAGCTCCTCGGTCGCCGAGGCGACGGTCTGCACGTTCTGCGTCATCTGCTCGGAGGCGGCCGCCACCGCGTTCGACTGCTGCGACGTCTCCTCCGCCGTGGCGGAGAGCGACTGAGCGGTCGCCTGCAGCTCGGTCGCCGCCGAGGTCACCGCGCCGACCACGTGGCCCACCGAAGCCTCGAACTTGTCGGCCAGGTCCAGCATCATCTGGCGGCGCTCGGCCTCGGCGCGCTTCTTCGCCTCCTCCTGCTCCGCCCGCAGGCGCTCGGTCTCAATCATGTTGTCCTTGAACACCTGGACCGCCGAGGCCATCGATCCGATCTCGTCCTTCTGGCCCTGGGCCGGGATTTCGACCGTGGTATCGCCATTGGCCAGCACGCCCATCGCCTCGGTCATCGCCGAGATCGGCCGGGTGATGCCGCGCGCGATCACGAAGCCGATCGCAAGGCCGAGCGCCACGGCAACCACCGAGATCACCAGGGCCACCATCAGGCTGTTTTCCATGGCCGCGGCCGCGCGCGGGCCAAGCTCGTCCTGCGCCGCCTTCTTGCTCTTGACGATGCCATCGAGCTGCCCGGCCATCGACGGCCCGATCTTGTTCAGCTGGTTTTCGATGATGTCGTTGCGGGCGAGGATCGCGGCCTGGGTGCCCTCGAACGCGGTCAGGTATTCCTTGGCGAGCGAAATCGCCTCGTCGCTCAGGCGCCGCCGCTCGGGGTTCTGCAGCTCGGCCAGCATGGCGTCTGACTTGCCGGCGAATTCCTTGGCGTATTTGCGCACGGCCTCGATGCTTTCCGGCGCGTTGTCGGCGAGGAACTTGGCGCGGGCCAGCCGCATCAGCAGCAGGCTGCGCAGGGCGTCGCCCGCGCGGTAGGCGGCGGCCGTATCGCCGTCACGGAAGGCGCTGTCCATCACGCCGGACAAATCGGCTTCGATGCGCGGGCCCAACTCGTCCATCTGCTTGGCGAAAGCGTTGCGCTGCGCGCGCAGCTCGATGACCTTGCCGAACCCCTCGCTGTAGCCCTGCGCGTCGGCGGAAATGGCAGCCAGCGTCTTGCCGTCTTCGTCGGAATCCGAGAACAGCTGCTGGCTCGCGTCGATCTCCTTCTGCAGGGCGGCGACGGCGGCGGTGACCGCCTCGACCGAGTTGTCGGTACCCTTCAGCAGGAATTCCTTGACGCTGAGCCGCGCCATCAGCAGTTCGCCGTTCATGGCGCCTGCGGCCGCGGTCTGTCGCGCCATGGCGCGGTAGTCGCCGAAATTCGCATTGCCGGTGTTGAGACCGAAATAGGCGGCGGCCGCCACGATCACCAGCAGCGTGAGCACGGTGCCGATGCCGGCCGCCAGTCGCACGCCAATCTTCAGATTACGCCACGCGTTCATTGCAACTCTCCTGGTTTCCCCCAGCGCTCTCAGGCAGGGACGTTTCGCTGACCTCGATTTCTAGGCGAGGACTCTTAAGGCGCGATTAAATCTGCTTATGAAATATGCTTCGTAGCGCTGTTCAAATTAGAGACTTATCTATAAGCGACTTATGCTGATGGGCGCGGGCGGTGTGTGCGTTTGCAAGGGCTTGGCAGATGCGGCGAGATGCGGGCACGCGCATCGTTGCGGCACGGGGAGCACGACGGGCGATTTCGAAAAATGCCACGCGCCATGCGCCACGCGCCCGGCGAGCGCGCGCAAAGAAAAAGCCCCGCAGCGGTCCGCTGCGGGGCTCTGTCGATTGCGATGCGGAGTGCGCTAGGCGGCGCGCACCGTGTGCAGGAATGCTTCGACCTCTTGCCGCAGCTTCTCGCCGTTGCGGGCGAGTTCCGACGCGGCGCTCAGCACCTCGGTCGAGCCGGCGCTGGTCTGCTGCGAGGCCTGGGTGACGATCTCGTTGACCCGGCCGATGGTCTGGGTGATGCCGTCGATGGCCTGGGCCGAGCTGGCCGTGGCGTCCTGGATGGCGCGGATCTGGCCGGAGATTTCCTCCGTCGCCTTGGCGGTCTGGGTGGCGAGGTTCTTCACCTCGCTGGCGACGACAGCGAAGCCTTTGCCCGCCTCGCCGGCCCGCGCCGCCTCGATGGTGGCGTTCAAGGCCAGCAGGTTGGTCTGGCCGGCGATCTCGTTGATCAGCGTCACCACGTCGCCGATCTTCTGCGCCGCCTCGGCCAGCGCCTTGACCTTGGCGTTGGTGTCCTCGGCCTGGGTCACCGCGCTGCCGACAATGCGGCTGGATTCGGTCACCTGGTTGCCGATCTCGCGGATCGAGGCGGAGAGCTCCTCGGTCGCGGCCGCCACCGTCTGCACGTTCTGGGTCATCTGGCCCGATGTCTCGGCCACCGCGTTCGATTGCTGCGAGGCCTCCTCGGCGGTCTCGGAGAGCGATTGCGCCGTTGCCTGCAGCTCGGTCGCCGCGGCGGTCACGGCGCTCACCACGCCGCTCACCGAGGCCTCGAACTTGTCGGCCATGTCGAGCATGGCCTGGCGGCGATCCGCCTCGGCCCGCTTCTTCAGCGCTTCCTGCTCGGCCGCGAGGCGGTCCATCTCCAGCGCGTTCTGCTTGAACACCTCGAGCGCGCGCGCCAGTTCGCCGATCTCGCTCTTGAGCTCGGTGTTGTGGACCTCGATGGTCTTGTCGCCCTCGGACAGCCGCTTCATGCTGGCGGTTGCGGCAACCAGCGGCCGCGAAATGCTGTTGGCGATCGCCATGGAGACCAGGATTACGACGGCAAGGATGCCGAGCAGGATGGCGCCCTGCACCATCACGATGTTCCAGAATATGGCGTTGACGTCGTCGATGTAGATGCCGGAACCGACGATCCAGCCCCACTCCTTGAAGCCTTTCACGTACGAGATCTTCGGCACCGCCTCTTCGCTGCCCGGCTTCGGCCAGTCGTATTGCACGAAGCCGGCGCCGTCGCGCTTCACCACGTCGACCATTTCGGCGAAGAACGCCTTGCCGCTCTTGTCCTTCAGCCCGCTCAGCTCCTGGCCGAGCAGCTTCTTGTTGAAGGGATGCATCAGCATCGTCGGCGTCAGGTCGTTGAGCCAGAAATACTCGTTGCCGCCGTAGCGCAACGTCTCGAGCTCGGCCATGGCCGCCTTCTTGGCCGCATCCTCGCTGAGGGTACCGGCCTGGACCTGGGCGTAATAGTTTGCGATTACGCTGTAGGCGACGTCGACGACATGCTGGGTCTTGACCTGGCGGTCTTCCAGCAGCACGCCGCGCGTGCGCCACGCATCGATGGCGCTGACCGCGAGCAGGCCGATGACGGAGAGCATGACCAGCAGGGACATGCGACGGCTGATCTTGAGATTCCCGAGACGCATCTTTTTCCTCATTCGTGCCGCCGTGCCCTCGCGCGGAACGCGCGTGAAATGCATCGGCCGATGAACTGTTTTGCCTATGTCATTCAGCAGTCCTGGGAGTTAAGACGGACTTAATTGCCCCGCCGCGTCCGCGGGAAATGCGTGGCCGGCGGCAGTAGCGGCAAGACGCCGCCAACCCCTGCCGGAACGGTCCCGGCAGCCGCCCCTAGGAACGGCGCCAGGCGCGGGCGACCTCGAAGCCTTGCCGAATCAAGACGCGGTCGCCGCGGCAGGCCGGATCAAGGCCGGACAGCGGAGGAGTTTTTCCTAGGACCGCGCTAGGATGAGCGCCGTGGCCCGTCGCGGCCGCACCCCTGCGGCAATTCGTCCGCAGGTGCGCCGCGATCGCCTGGCAACCGCTTCGAGGAGCTTGATGGCGGATATCGAGGGACAACACGGCGCCGCGCCCACGCTATCGGCCTGGAGCCGGATCGCGACGGACCGGCTGGTGCTGGTCGCGCTGCCGGTGGCGGCGTTGCGCGCGGCGGCCGAAGGCCGTCTCGACGCGGCGGGGCGGATCGTGGGCTGCGACCTTCGCGCGTTCCCCGCGGAGGAGCGCGAGATCGCCGAAATCCGCTGCCGCGACCTGGAGCAGGATCCCGACTACTTCCCATGGTCGCTGCGGGCGATCTGCCTGAAGCCCGACCTGCGCTTCGTCGGCCATTTCAATTTCCACACCAAGCCCGACCCCGACTATCTGCGCGACCTGGCGCCCGGCGCGGTGGAGCTTGGCTACTACATCCTGCCGGAATTCCGCCGTCGCGGGCTGGCAGAGGAGGCCGCGCGCGGGATGATGGATTGGGCGGCGCAGAACTTTGGCGTACGCCGTTTCGTGGTCTCGATCGGACCGGCCAATGCCGCCTCGGTGGCCATGGCCGCCAAGCTCGGCTTCGCCCGCATCGGCGGCCATATCGACGATGTCGACGGCTACGAGGACATCCTGGCCCTGAGCCATACCGCCTGACCCGTACCGCCTCGGCCGTACCGCCTGACCGCAATGCGCGGCCCGGACATGCCCTAGGCTTCTTGTCCTCGGCAGCGGCCAGCCGCTTGAAAACGTTAACCCACCACCTAGATTCAGGAGGTGGCCGCAAGCACGGTTCTGCCGTCGGATGGGCCATCGGAAGCCGCGCCGAAGCCGGGCGGCTCAACGGTTGATGATGCGGCTCGCTCATGAAGGAGGAGCTTTCGGAATGTCCCGCCTGTCCCTGTTCAACAGCCCGCTGCTGCTGGGTTTCGATCATTTCGAGCGCACCCTGGACCGCATCGCCAAGTCCGGCGCCGAAGGCTATCCCCCTTACAACATCGAGCAGGTCGGCGAGAACCGCCTGCGCATCACGCTGGCGGTAGCCGGGTTCGCGCTCGAGGACCTCGAGATCCAGATCGAGGACAACCAGCTCACCATCAAGGGCCGGCAGGCCGATGACCCCGCGAAGGTCTATCTCTATCGCGGCATCGCCGCGCGGCAGTTCCAGCGCAGTTTCGTGCTCGCCGAAGGGATCGAAGTGGTCGGCGCCGGGTTGGACAATGGGCTGCTGTCGGTCGACCTGCAGCGCCCGACGGTGGTGAGCCAGGTGCGCAACGTGCCGATCCGCAAGGCCGGCGCGGAAACGTCGAAGGCCGCCGCGGCCAAGGCGCCGACCGGCAAGGCCGCCGCGCAGACCGTCGACATTGCCGGCAAGTGAGGACGTGACCGAAGCTGGTTCCAGACGAAGCAGGAACTTCAAGGCGGCGCCGGGCGCGGACGCCGACAGGATCGTAGCGCGCCGATGGAGTGTGACATGAAAGAGATCGACAGAATTCGCCGCCTGACGCCGCAGGACATGCTGATGCTCGGCATCAAGGACATCGCGTATATCAAGGACATCGAAGTGGACGGCGAGACCGCCGTGGGCCTGTTCGCGGCCAATGGCAAGCCGCTCGCCGTCACCGCCGACCGGGAGGCCGCGGTGGCCACCGCCTGGCAGAACGGCCTGGCGCCGATGACCCTGCAATAGGACGCGCGAGCGCCGGCCACGGCGGCGCGCCGGGCGCGTGCCTGATGTGGCCGCTCAGGTCAAATGAAGACCGCATTGTATCAATTGAAGAATATCGGCCTGTCGCCACGGCTTAGCCCATTTCGTTGAGCGAAGCTTAATCCTTCCATAACCAATTGCGCTGCACTCTGGCCGCCTTGACGGGGGACCTTTTCGCGGGGGCGCGCGTGGACGTACAGGCGTTAAAAGCATTGCTGGTGGCCCATCGGGCCTGGCTGCGCAACGAGCGCGGCGGCAAGCGGGCTGATCTCTCCCTGAAGACCTTGCGCGACCTGAAGCTGGTCAATCTGCAGCTGCCGAAGAGCAAGATGACCGGCGTCCAGCTGCTGAATTGCGATCTCTCGGGCGCCAATGTCAGCGAAAGCGATCTGTTCGCCGCCAACCTGGCCGGCACCAAGTTCATCGGCGCCGATTGCCGTGACTGCGATTTCCGCGGCGCCAACCTGGTCGGCGCCGATTTCTCGGAGGCGCAGCTCTCGGGCACCGATTTCCGCGAAGGCTCGCTGCTGGTCAACACCGGCGGCAACATGGCCCCGCCCAAGCGCGACGAGTGGACCAGCGAGAAGACCGACACGGCGATGAACCGCGCCAACCTGACCGGCGCCAAGCTGCGCAAGTCGATCATCCGCAAGGCTGACCTCTCCGGCGCCATCCTGCGCAACGCCGACCTGGCCGGTGCCAATCTCGAGGGCACCTCGCTGAAGGACGCCGATCTGCGCGGCGCCAACCTGACCGGCTGCGACATGACCAACGTGCAGCTCAACCGCGCCGCCATCGAGGGCGCGACGCTGGACGGCGCCAACCTCACCGACGCCAATGTCTTCGGCGTCGACCTGTCGAAGGCCATCTATGGCTTCCTCGACACCTCGACCACGATCACCGTCGACGATTCGGCCGAGACCCAGGCGCTGGTCACCGAGATGATCATCGCGCACGAGCGCTGGGTGACCTCGTCCGGCACCGACGGCCAGCGCGCCGACTTCTCCAATGCCGACCTGTCGGGCAACGATTTCTCCGGCCACAACCTGCGCGGCGCGCTGTTCATCGAGGCGCGCCTGCGCTCGGCCAAGTTCAACCGCACCACGCTCGACCTCGCCGATTTCTCGAAGGCCGATCTGACCGGCGCCAGTTTCGGCGGCGCCAATCTGCGCGGCACCAACTTCACCAATGCCAATCTGCGCCGCACCGATTTCCGCAAGGCCGATCTCAGCGTCGAAACCGCGGTGCTGGCCGACGGCTCGACCCGCGAATGGCTGCCGCGTTTCGTGGAATGCCAGGTGGACGAGGCGGATTTCACCGAGGCCAAGGCCAGCCGGCTGATCGCCAAGGGCGTCTCCGTCCACAACGCGATCGGCGACAAGACCTTCCTGCAGCTGCTGATGCCGACCGCCGCCTAGCGCGGATTTCCCGGGACAGACGGCCGGTCAGGCCGCGTGGCTCTTCGCCGTGTCGGTCAGGAGCGCATAAATGGCGTCGGTCTGGTCGGCGCCGCGCAGCTTCTCGCAGACCGATTTGTCGCGCAGCAGGCGGCTGACCCGCGCCAGGGCCTTCAGGTGATCGGCGCCGGCACCCTCGGGCGCCAGCAGCAGGAAGACGAGATCCACGGGCTGCTCGTCGATGGCGTCGAAATCGACCGGCTCGTCCAGGCGGGCAAACAGGCCGAACAATTCCTTGATGTCGGGCAGCTTGCCGTGCGGGATGGCGATGCCGTTGCCGACGCCGGTGGTGCCGAGACGCTCGCGCTCCAGCAGCACGTCGAAGACCGCGCGCTCATGCAGGCCCGACAGCTCCGCCGCGCGCTTCGCCAGCTCCTGCAGCACATGCTTCTTGCTGGTCGCTTTCAGCCGCGGCATGACCCGAGCCGGGGTGATGAGATCTTCGATTTCCATGAATGCGTCCTTGGAGTCCCGATTCGAGGCTGGCGCCCGCACTGTGGTGGAACGGAGGATACGCCCGCTACTGGGCCGCTTTCGCGCCGAGGCGCGGGTCGACCCAGCCGATATTCCCGTCATTGCGCCGGTAGACCATGTTCAACCCGCCATGCCCCTTGTTCAGGAACATCATGGCCCTGGTATCGGACAGGTCGAGGCGCATCACCGCTTCGCCGACGGTCAAGGTCGGGATCTCGGTCTGCATTTCCGCGATGACGGTCGGCGCGTCTGTCCCGTTTGCTGCATGGGCATCGACCTCTTCCTCCTCCTGCGGCGCCAGGATGTATTGCGAGGCGCGGAAAGACTCGATCTCGGCGCGGTGATGGTCGCGCAGCCGCCGCTTGTGCCGGCGCAGCCGCTTGGCCATGTGCTCCATCGCCTGGTCGAAGGCCGCGTAGGCCTGGCCGGCGGAGGCTTCCGCCTGCATGTGGATGCCGCGGCCGATATGAACGGCGAGGTCGGCCACGAACAGATGCGACTCCTTCGAAAAGGTCACCGTCGCTTCGATCGGATTGCCGAAATACTTGCCGATGGCGTGGTCGAGACTTTGCGCGACATGAGTCCGCAATGCCTCGCCGACGTCGATATTCTTACCTTTGACTGTCAGATTCATTATCACTGTCCAACAGACGGGCCTCATGCCAAAGGCGGCCATTCGGCCTTGCCATTTTTGCCCGTCCTGGCGGCGGGCCGGGACCATATGTACCGCCCTATCTCAAGTCAAGGGCGGGCCTCCCACAATGATCCAGATGAATGATGTAACCCGCCTCAGGCGGAACGCAAGGATTTCTCGCGCCGGCGCTGGACGGAAGATGGAATTTTCAATGATTCCCGGTATTTAGCAACAGTGCGGCGGGCGATGTCGACGCCCTCTTTCTTGAGCACGGCAACCAATTGGTCGTCGGAGAGAATCGCCTCCGACGGCTCCCTGTCGATCAATTCCTTAATGCGCGAGCGCACCGCCTCGGCCGAATGGCTGTCGGCGCCGTCGGCGGCCTGAATCGCGGCGCTGAAGAAGTAGCGCAGCTCGAACAGGCCGCGCGGTGTCGCCATGAACTTGTTGGCGGCGACGCGGCTGACCGTGCTCTCGTGCATGCTGATCGCCTCGGCGATGTCGCGGCGGATCAGCGGCTTCAGATGCTTCACGCCGTGCAGGAAGAACATCTCCTGCTGGCGTACGATCTCGCTCGCCACCTTCAGGATGGTGGTGGCGCGCTGATGCAGCGTCTTCACCAGCCAATTGGCGGCGGAGAGGCGGTCGGCGAGATAGTCCTTGTCGGCCTTGCTCTGCGCCTTGGTGGTGACGCGCGCATGGTACTGCTGGTTGACCAGCAGGCGCGGCAGGTTATCGCTGTTGAGTTCCACCGACCACGAACCGTCGGGCAGGCGCACCACCAGGATGTCGGGCTGGATCGCCTGCACCTCGGTGCGGTCGAAGGCGTAGCCTGGGCGCGGATTGAGACTGCGGATTTCCGCCGCCATGTCGGCGAGATCCTCGGCGTCGACGCCGCAGAGCTTCATCAGCTGTACGCGGTCGTGCTTGGCCAGCAGGTCGAGATGGTCGAGCAGCGCCTGCATGGCGGGGTCGAGCCGGTCGAGTTCCTTCAGCTGCAGCGCCAGGCATTCGGCAAGGTTGCGCGCCGCGACGCCGACGGGATCGAATTGCTGGATCTTCTTCAGCACCGATTCGACCAGCTCGAAGCTGCAGCCGAGTCGCTCCGCCACCGCCGGCAGGTCGCCCTGCACATAGCCGGCCTCGTCGATCAGGTCGATGATCTGCAGGCCGATCAGGCGCTCGGTCGGATCGGCGATCTCGATGCCGAGCTGCTGCTCCAGATGCTCGCGCAAGGTGATCTCGCGCGACAGCGATTCGCCGTAATCGCCATCCTGGTCCGGGAAGTCGCCGCGGCCGGAGCCGACCTTCCAGTTGGCCTGGCCCGACGCGTCGCCATAGTCGCCGGCGCCGTCGCGGCTCCCGGCCGTGTCGCTGCCGGTGTCGGAATAGTCGTTGTCATAGTCGGCGTCGATGGGCGAATCCTTGGCCGCCGGCAGCGCCTCGCGGTCGCCGAATTCCTTGGTGTCGAGCATGGCCTCGGGCTCGCCGGTTTCGGCAGCGCCCGGCGTGTCGGGAGAACCGGCGTTCTCCTGATCATCGGCCCGCTCCAGCAGCGGGTTGCGCTCCAGCTCCTCCTCGACATAAGCCACCAGGTCCTGGTTGGACAGCTCCAGCAGCTTGATCGCCTGCTGCAGCTGCGGCGTCATGACGAGAGATTGCGCTTGGCGCAGATCTAAACGTTGCGAAACGGCCATGTTGGCCCAAAGCTAGAGAGAGAACCTTTCGCCAAGGTAAACACGGCGGACCGCCGGGTCATTCACAATTTCAGCCGGCGTGCCTTCGGCCAGCACGCCGCCTTCGGCGAGTACATAGGCGCGGTCGACGATGTCGAGCGTGTCGCGCACGTTGTGGTCGGTGATCAGCACGCCGATGCCGCGGTCCTTCAGATGCGACACCAGTTCGCGGATATCGGCGACCGCGATCGGGTCGATGCCGGCCAGCGGCTCGTCCAGCAGCACGTAGTTCGGATTGGCCGCCAGGCACCGGGCAATCTCCACCCGGCGCCGCTCGCCGCCCGACAGCGCCGTCGCCGGCACGCCGCGCAGATGGCCGACCGAGAAATCGGCCAGCAGCTGGTTCATGCGCTGCTCGCGCACGCTGCGGTCCGGCTCGGTGATCTCCAGCACCGCCATGATGTTCTCCGCGACGTTCATGCCACGGAAGATCGAGCTTTCCTGCGGCAGATAGGCGATGCCGCCGCGGGCGCGCAGGTACATCGGCAGGTCGGTCACCTCCTCGCCATCGAGATAGATGGCCCCCGCATCGGCCTTGGTCAGGCCGGTCATGATGTAGAAGCAGGTGGTCTTGCCGGCGCCGTTGGGCCCGAGCAGACCGACCGCTTCGCCGCGCCGGACACCGAGCGTGACATCGCGCAACACCGGGCGACGGCGGTATTTCTTGCCGATGTGATAGGCGACCAGCCCTTCCACCGTCGTCGGATCGACTGCGACACCGTTGACCACGAACGTGCCGCCGGCCGTGGCCGGGTGCGTGGCGCCGTTCACAGTATCCTCGACGGCTTCGGCCCGGGCCGCTTCGAGCGCGGACTTGCCGCTGGCTTCGGTGCCGTGCGGCATCATTGCGTCACCGGGGCTGTGCCGCCGGTCCCGTCGGTCTGGTCCTTCTTCGACTTGATGACGGTGCGGACCCGCTGGCCGCTGACCGGCAGCAGGCGGCTGATGTCGTTCTTGAGGTCGAGCTCCGCGCGGCCGCCGGTGTAGCGGTTGTCCTTGCTGTTGATGATCACGTTGCCGGTCAGCACCGCGATCTCGGTATCCGGATTGTAGGCGAGCTTGTCGCTGAACGCGGTCTGGTCCTTGCGATCGACGCGCACATGGCCCTGGGCGTCGAGCTGCGACAATTCGGAGCCGCCGCCGTCATCGTTGGTCCCGGCGTCATTCGTCCCGGTGCCTTCCGCCGGCGTCTTGTCGCGGAAATAGCCGGTCGCCTCGTCGGCGTGGATGGTGGTCTCCTCGCGCACGATGACCACGGCGCCCTTGGCCACCAAGGCATCCTTGTCGCGCCAGTATTCGATCTGGTCGCGCGCGGTCACCGTCTCCTTGTCGGTGGTGACCTTCAGCGCGCCGCCGGTCATGATCAGGACCCGGGAGGATTCCTGGTACTCGGCGCGGTCGCCATAGGAGGTCGAACGCTTGGTGCGGATCTTGACGTTGCCGATCGCTTCCCAGCTGGCGATCTTGTCTTTCTCGTCGAGATGCGCGATCAGCGTGTCGGCGGCAATCGAGGTTTCGCCCTGCTGGGCCAGGGCATCGCCGCGCGCGGTATAGGTGCGCGTATCGCGCTTCCACTCGATGCCGTTCTCGGCCGAGATCTCAATCGGCTTGTCGTTGTCGTCGAGGCCGAAGCCGCCGGAGGTGCCGTCGCCGGATGCCGCCGCGTCCTGGGCATGAGCCGACGTCACGGCTGCCGGCAGCAACGTTAGAGCCAGCAGAATGGCGCCGGCCAGCAGCCAAAGGCGATCCCGCCGCCAAGGCAGGTCGTGACCGGCCGGATGCCGCGCGCCGTACGCCCGCGCGAGTCCTGCCGATCCTGGCTTGTGCTGGCCCGCCCTCATTGAGCCTGGTCCTTCTGCTTCGGATAGATCTTCATATACGCCTTGCCGGTGAATTCGATCGTATTCCCATCATCGAGTACCTTGAACCCCTGGGCAATCACCTCGCCATCGCCGTTCTGGCCCTCCACCGGCTCGCTGCCCTCGGCCGTCTTCCCCTTCAGGTCGATGGTGGCACTGTCGGTCTGGAACGACAGGCCGTTGTCGTGGAACAAGGTCACGTCGCCCTTCAATGTCACGAGATCCGCATCGCGATCCAGCACGCCCTCCATGGCGGTGACCGCGACATAGGCGCCACTGGCCATGATGATGTCGGCCAGCGGCTTTTTCAGGGCGATGTGGCGCTCGTCGCCGTCGGCATGGGAAGCCGATTCGGCGGTGATGCTGAAGGGCCGGCCCTGGTCGTCCTTGCCGTCGTATTTCACGTTGCTGACGGTGACCTCGGGCGCCGTGTCCCCGGAAGTTCCGGCGCCTTCAATGATGGTCGCGTCAACCGTCGTATCGCGCGACTGGAACCACCAATAGACCAGGTAGCCGACGGTTACCACCGCCACCATCGGCAGGGCGATCTTCAGCAGCCGCAGCGGCGTGCGGCGGCGGCGTATTCCCCGCGCCACCGGGCGCGGCTGCGCCAGGCGGCGCATCTGGCCGGGATCGGCCGGGGCGGCCGGCACCAGTTCGGGAGACGTCGCTGCCGGGCCGTGGCCGTTGGGGTCCTGGGTCATCGCCCGGGCACCTAGGCCACGCCCACTTTCAGGCAATCATGCAGGCGCACGATGCCGACCGGCTTGCGGTCCTCGATCACGAACAGCGAGGTGATCGACTTCTCGTTCATCACATGCAGCGCTTCGGCCGCCAGGGCGGCAGGGCGGATGGTGCGCGGATTGGCGGTCATCACCTCGGCCACCCGACGGTGCAGCAGGTCGTCGCCCATGTGGCGGCGCAGATCACCGTCGGTGATGATGCCGACGAGGTCGCCGGCCGGGTTCACCACGCCGACGCAGCCATAGGTCTTGGCGGTGATGGTGAGGATGGCGTCCTGCATCCCCGCATCGGCCCCGATCAGCGGCAGCTCCTTGCCCACATGCATGAGGTCGGCGACGCGCAGCAGCTTCTGCCCCAGCTTGCCGCCCGGATGCAGCTGGCGGAAATCATCGGCCGAGAAGCCCTTGCGCTCCAGCAAGGCCACGGCCAGCGCATCGCCGAGGGCCAGCATCATGGTGGTCGAGGTGGTGGGCGCGATGCCCATCGATCCCGCCTCGCCCAGGTTGGGCAGCAGCAGGGTGACATCGGCGGCGCTGCCCAGCGCGCTGCCGGCACGGCTGGTGACGGCGATCAGCGGAATCGACCACCGCCGGGTGTAGTTGATGATGTCGGCGAGTTCGAAGGTCTCGCCGGAATTGGACAGCGCCACCACCGCGTCGGCGGCGGTGATCATGCCGAGATCGCCGTGGCTCGCCTCGCCCGGATGAACGAACTGCGCCGGCGTGCCGGTGGAGGCGAAGGTGGCGGCGATCTTGCGGGCGATATGGCCGCTCTTGCCCATGCCGGTGACGATCACCCGGCCGGTGGACTTCGCCAGCAGGTCCAGCGCCTTGCCGATCTTGCCGTCGAGTTCGCCGGCGAGCTGCAGCAGCGCCTCGGCCTCCTGGCGCAGGACGCGCTGGGCCGCGGCCAAGCCGCGCGCCGCGGCATCCGCGCCGGCGCTGGTTCCGGCCTGCTGTTCCACGGCTCCACTCTTGGCCCTTGCCGTCACTGCCCTCTCCCGTTGCGGCGGCTAGCGGACGATACCGCCCGCGCCCCGCCAAATCCAGCCGACCGCCCCGGCGCCAACACTTTGTCGCAGAAGGCAATCGGGTGCCGGGCGCGGCGCGGCAAAGCTTAATGCTCGAAAATGTCCGGCTGATTCCAACCCAGCCGGTCCAGCGCCGCCCGCGTCGGCAGGAAACCGAAGCAGGCTTCCGCCAGCGGCCGCCGGCCCTCCCGATCCAGGATCGGGTCGAGCTTGTCCTTCAATTGATGCAGATAGAGCACGTCGGCGGCGGCGTATTTCAGCTGTTCAGGCGACAGCGTCTCCGCGCCCCAGTCGGAGGTCTGTTGCTGCTTCGACAGGTCGATGCCGAGCAACTCCTTGCACAGATCCTTGAGCCCGTGCCGGTCGGTGAAGGTGCGCACCAGCTTGGCGGCGATCTTGGTGCAATAGACCGGGGCGCAATCGATATCGAGCGTGACCTTCAGCGCGGTCAGGTCGAAACGCGCGAAATGGAACAGTTTCAGTATCTTGGGGTCCTGCAGCAGGGCCTGCAGGTTGGGCGCCCGCACGGCGCCGCCGGCCGGCGCCTTGGGGATCTGCACCAGATGGCAGACACCGTCGCCCTGGCTCATCTGCACCAGGCACAAGCGGTCGCGCGCCGGGTTGAGGCCCATGGTTTCGGTGTCGACCGCCACGATCGGCCCCAGCTTGAGGCCGGCAGGCAGGTCGCCACGGTGGAATTCAATGCTCATCCGCCATCCTTCGCTCGCGACGGCGGGCCGCCGCAGGGTTGCGCCACCAGCCGCGCATCGCGGCAGCGCCGTGCTGATTCGCCAATCCTGACCGCATTTCGCTGATTTGGCAAAGCCGGCGCCGCTGCCGCAGCGGTCGCTGGCCGCTCAAATAGATGGTGCCCAGGAAAGGACTCGAACCTTCACGGGTTGCCCCACAGGTACCTGAAACCTGCGCGTCTACCAATTCCGCCACCTGGGCGCCGGATGCGGGCCCGGCCCCAAGGGGCGGGTCGCGCGGCGCGGCGCATTCTGTTCAGAACAGGGGCAAAGTCAACTGGCTTTTGCGGCGTTTACAAGGCTCTTGCCTTGGCACAACCTGGGCCGAATCCAAGACGATGGCGAGGTCGACATGGTCCAGTCCACGGATCGGCGCCTGGTGACGGTGTTCGGCGGCTCCGGCTTCGTCGGCCGCCACGTGGTGGCGCAGCTGGCCCGCGACGGCTGGCAAGTACGGGTAGCGGTGCGCCGCCCGGATGAGGCGCTGTTCCTGAAGCCCGCCGGGGCGGTGGGGCAGATCACCCCGCTCGCCGCCAACATCCGCGACCAGGATTCGGTCGATCGCGCGGTGGCCGGCGCCGATGCCGTGGTCAACCTCGTGGCCATCCTGCACGAACGCGGCCGGCAGACCTTCCAGGCGCTGCAGGATGCGGGTGCCGCGCGCCTCGCCGCGGCCGCCAGGCGCGCCGGCGCGCAGCACTTCGTGCAGGTCTCGGCCATTGGCGCCGACGCGGCGTCGAATTCCGCCTATGCCCGCACCAAGGCGGCTGGCGAGCAGGCGGTGCTGCGCGCCTTCCCGCAGGCGGTGATCCTGCGGCCCTCGATCATCTTCGGGCCCGAGGATGGCTTCTTCAACCGCTTCGCCGCGATGGCGATGACCTCGCCGTTCCTGCCGCTGATCGGCGGCGGCAGGACGCGGTTCCAGCCGGTCTATGTCGGCGATGTCGCGGCGGCGGTGGCGGCGGCGCTGCGCCTGCCCGCGGCCCAGGGCAAGACCTACGAGCTCGCCGGGCCGCGCAGCTACAGCTTCCGCCGGTTGCTGGAAATCACGCTGGCCGAGATCGGCCGCAAGCGGCTGCTGCTGCCGATTCCCTTCGCCCTCGCCGGGCTGATGGGCGCGGTGATGCAATGCCTGCCGATGCCGCAATTGACGCTGGACCAGGTGCGCCTGCTGAAGCGCGACAACGTCGCTGCGTCCGGCGCGCGCGGCCTCGCCGATCTCGGCATCACGCCAAGCGGCCTGGAGCCGATCCTGCCGACCTATCTCGACAAGTTCCGCAAGGGCGGCAACCGGTCCTAGCAGCCGAAGCCGCCGGCGACGTAGAGCAGGTAGAACACTGCCAGCCCCATGGCGACGCGATAGACCACGAAGGGCGTGAAGCTGGCGCGGCGCACCCAGTACATCAGGAACGCGATCGCCAGGAAGCCGGCGATCGCCGACAGGGCCGCCACCAGCCCGACCCGCGGCAACATGATCGGGTCGCCGATTTGCAGCAACGTCCAGCCGCGGTAGAGGCCGGCGCCGGCGATCACGGGAATCGACAGCAGCAGCGAAAAGCGCGCGGCGTCGGGCCGCTCGAATCCCATCAGCCGCGCGATGGTCATGCCGGTCCCCATCCGGCTGGCGCCCGGAATGAAGGCCAGGCACTGGAACACGCCGATGGCGAGCGCGCTGCCCCAGCTCATATGCTCGATGCGGCGCACGGTCAGGCCCAGCCGGTCGGCGATGTAGAGCAGCAGGCCGAAGCCGATCAGGGCGCCGGCGACGATGCGCGGATCGCTGAGCCGCGCCGCCAGATAGACGTCGACGAAATAGCCCGCCGCCAGGGCCGGCAGGGCGCCGACCAGCAGCAGTCCGATCAGCCGCACCCGCCCGTCGCGCTTGCCACGCAGCACCTTGATGGCGCCCTGGCCCATGCTGAGCAGGTCGCGCCAGAAATAGACCAGCAGCGCCAGCAGGGTGCCCAACCGGATGGCGACCTGCATCGCCACGTCCTGCGCCGGCCAGCAATAAAATTGCGGGATGAGGATGGCATGCCCGGAGGAACTGACAGGCAGAAAGGCGGTGATGCCCTGAATGATGGCCAGGACCAGAAGATCGATGTTCGGCACCGGGCGGGACCCCGTGATGGGAGAGCAAAGGTTTATACCACGGGCGAATCTGGTTAAAAACGCAGCAAATAGTTCCATTTTGAGACTATCTGTGACCGGACGCCCCAAAAATGAACGCCCATCGACTCTTGACCAGATGGACAGATTACAAATAGGTCAATAATGCTGTTATGATTCGAACTTTCCTGTAGATTGGTCGCAGAGTTTGACCTAATCTTGCGGCCCTGGCGCCCCGGCGCGCCGCTTTCGCGTCTTTGTCTGGGGACCGGCATGGCCGAGCATCTGCTGAAATTCGTCAACCTGCCCAAGGCGATGCCGGACAAGCGCGCGCCCGAGTCGCGGCGCGCCGACTTCCAGGAGATCTACGAGCGCTTCCGCCCGGCCGAGGCCAAGGCGCAGTCGAGCCGCTGCTCGCAATGCGGCGTGCCGTTTTGCCAGGTGCATTGCCCGCTGAACAACAATATCCCCGACTGGCTGAAGCTGACCGCCGAGGGCCGGCTGGAGGAGGCCTATGAGATCTCCGCCGCCACCAACACCTTCCCGGAAATCTGCGGCCGCATCTGCCCGCAGGACCGGCTGTGCGAAGGCAATTGCGTCATCGAGCAGTCCGGCCACGGCACCGTGACCATCGGCTCCATCGAGCGCTACATCACCGACACCGCCTTCGAGATGGGCTGGGTCAAGCCGATCAAGCCGGCGCGCGAGCTGAAGAGCTCCATCGGCATCGTCGGCGCCGGCCCGGCCGGGCTTGCCGCCGCCGACGCGCTGCGCCGCAAGGGCCACCAGGTGACGGTCTATGACCGCTATGACCGCGTCGGCGGGCTGATGATCTACGGCATTCCCGGCTTCAAGCTGGAGAAGCCCATCGTGCTGCGCCGCGCCGAGCAATTGGCCGAGGCCGGCATCACGTTCAAGCTCGGCTTCGAGCTCGGCCGCGACGCGACGCTGGCGGAGCTGCGCCGGAAGCACGATGCGGTGCTGCTTGCCACCGGCGTCTACAAGGCGCGCGAGATGAGCGGGCCGGGCAGCGGCCTCGACAACATCGTGCCGGCGCTCGCCTATCTCACCGCCAGCAACCGGGTGAGCCTCGGCGACGAGGTGGCGGACTTCGAGTCCGGCGCGTTGAACGCCTCCGGCAAGCGCGTCGTCGTCATCGGCGGCGGCGACACCGCGATGGATTGCGTGCGCACCGCCGTGCGCCAGGGCGCCACCTCGGTACACTGCATCTATCGCCGCGACCGCGCCAACATGCCGGGCTCGCAGCGCGAAGTGGGCCATGCCGAAGAAGAAGGCGTGCAGTTCGTCTGGCAGGCCCAGCCCGAGGCCTTCCTCGGCGACACGGCCAACAAGGTCAGCGCGGTGCGCTGCCATCGCATCCATCTCGGCCTGCCCGACGCGACCGGCCGGCAGACGCCGCAGGTCATCGACGGCTCCGGCTTCACCATCGAGGCCGACCTGGTGATCAAGGCGCTCGGCTTCGATCCCGAGGACATGGCCGAGGCCACCGGCGCCAGCGATCTCGCCCTGACCAGCTGGGGCACGCTGAAGATCGACTGGCGCAGCCTGATGACCAGCCAGCCGGGCGTCTTCGCCGCCGGCGACATCGTGCGCGGCGCGTCGCTCGTGGTCTGGGCGATCCGCGACGGCCGCGACGCGGCGGCTGCAATCGACAGCTACGTCACGCAATCCCGTGCCAAGCTGGCGGCGGAATAGGAGGCCATTGTGATGCGCATAGTCACCTTGTTGCTCGCAGCGATCGTCGTTGTGTCTGTCGCCAGGTTGCCTTCGGCCGCGGCGCAGGAGGTCGATCCGCATGCCCTGGAAATCAGCAAGAAGCTGGCAGAATTGACCGGCATGTCGGAAATCGGCGACCAGATGATTTCCATGATGGCGCCGCAGGTAAGCGCGCTGGTGGCGCGAGCCAACCCCGGCAAGGAAGCTGAAGCCGCCGAACTGTTCGAGAAGATCGTCATTCCTGCCATGCGGGACTCCCTGCCCGAGATGGTCGATGCGGCCGCGGAGATCTATGCGCGTCACTTCACGGCCGCCGAGCTGACGGAGCTGGTCACCTTTTACGACACGCCACTCGGCCGCAAGCTGATCGCCAGCCAGCCGCAGTTGCTGGCGGAAGCGGGTCAGGCCGGGCAAGCCTGGGCCCTTGCCGTGACGCAACGAATTTTTCGCGACTACGCGCCCGAATTTGAGAAGCGCGGCCTGCAGGTTCCGATCTGAGCCGCCGCTGCGACGGAGCTAACACGCATGACACAGCATCGCGATCTTCCGTGGGCGCACAATGCGCACCAACTCGCTGCCACCGGCCTCTACGACCCGGCCGACGAGCATGACGCCTGCGGCGTCGGGCTGATCGCCGCCATCGACGGCGAGCCGCGGCGCGAGATCGTGCTGCTCGGCATCGAGGCGCTGAAGTCCCTGTGGCATCGCGGTGCGGTCGACGCCGACGGCAAGACCGGCGACGGTGCCGGCATCCATGTGCAGATCCCGCACGCCTTCTTCGAAGACTACATCCGCAAGGTCGGCCAGGAGCTGACCGCCGGCAAGCTCGGCATCGGCATGGTGTTCCTGCCGCGCACCGATCTCGGCAAGCAGGAGACCTGCCGCGTCATCGTCGAGCGCGAGATCCTGAACTACGGCTACACCATCTATGGCTGGCGCCAGGTGCCGGTGAATATCGGCGTCATTGGCGAGAAGGCCAACGCCACGCGCCC
>JBGAGP010000090.1:0-21222 GCA_044226685.1 Dongiaceae bacterium | reverse complement strand
GGTCTCGTGCCCAACGGCGGAAATCAGCGGAATGCGGCTGGCCGCCGCCGCCCGCACCACGACCTCCTCGTTGAATGCCATCAGGTCTTCGAGCGACCCGCCGCCGCGCGCCACGATCAGCAGGTCCGGCCGCGGCACCTTGCCGCCGGCTTCGATCGCGTTGAAGCCGTGGATGGCGTTCGCCACCTGCTGCGCCGAGCCTTCGCCCTGGACCAGCGCCGGCCACAGCAGCACATGGCGCGGGAAGCGGTCGGCCAGGCGGTGCAGGATGTCGCGGATGACCGCACCGGTCGGCGAGGTGACGATGCCGATGACGTTGGGCAGCAGCGGCAGCGTCTTCTTGCGTGACGCGTCGAACAGGCCTTCGGCCGCCAGCTTGCGCTTGCGGTCCTCCAGCATCTTCAGCAGCGCCCCGATGCCGGCCAGCTCCATGCGCTCGACGACGAGCTGGTATTCCGAGCGCTCCGCATAGGAGGTGATGCGGCCGGTGGCGATCACCTCCAGCCCGTCCTCCGGTGCCAGGCCGAGCTTGCCGGCGACACCTTTCCAGCACACCGTCTTGATGGCGGCGGATTCGTCCTTCAGCTGCATGTAAAGGTGGCCGGACGCGGCGCGCTTGAAACCGGAGATTTCGCCGCGCACCCGCACGCGGTCGAATCCGCTTTCCAGCGTCCGCTTGATGGCGAAGCTGAGCTCGCTCACCGTCAGTTCCGCGAGGTTATGTGTGGCCGGAACCGGGCCCAGGATTTCACCCGTCGCCGGGTCGATGCGAATCTCTGTCATGCGGCGATATTCTATGGTATCGGGGGCCGCGGGGTCACGGATTTTGGGACGGAATTTCCATGCGGATTCTGGTGGTGGGATCGGGCGGGCGCGAGCATGCCCTGTGCTGGAAAATCGCCGCCTCCCCGCTCTGCGACACGCTCTATTGCGCCCCCGGCAATGCCGGCATCGCCCGGCAGGCCGAATGCGTGCCCATCGGGGTCGAGGAATTCGACAAGCTGGTCGCCTTCGCCACCGGGAACCGCATCGACCTGGTCGTGGTCGGGCCCGAGGCGCCGCTGGTCAAGGGCCTTGCCGACCGCCTGACAGAAGCCGGCATCGCCGTCTTCGGCCCCAGCATGAAGGCCGCCGAGATCGAAGGCTCCAAGGGCTTCATGAAGGACCTCTGCGCCAAGTACCGCATCCCGACCGCGCGCTATCGCCGCTTCACCGACGCGGCGGCCGCCAAGGATTACGCCCGCACCCTGCCCGTCCCGGTCGTGATCAAGGCCGACGGATTGGCTGCCGGCAAGGGTGTCGTCATCGCCGCCAGCCATGCCGAAGCCGCCACAGCGATCGACGACATGATGCTGAACCATCAGTTCGGCGCCGCCGGCGACAGCGTGGTGGTCGAGGAGTTCCTGAAGGGCGAGGAGCTGTCCTTCTTCGCGCTCTGCGACGGCGAGACGGCGCTGCCGATGGCGAGCGCCCAGGACCACAAGCAGGTCGGCGACGGCGACACCGGGCCGAATACCGGCGGCATGGGCGCCTATTCGCCGGCCCCGGTAGCGACCCCGGAAATCGAGCGCCGCATCATGGACGAGATCGTCCGCCCCGCCATCGCCGGGCTGAAGGCCGAGGGCCGCCCGTTCAGGGGCGTGCTGTTCGCCGGCATCATGGTGACGGCGGAGGGGCCGAAGCTGATCGAGTTCAACGCCCGCTTCGGCGATCCCGAATGCGAGGTGCTGTGCCTGCGGCTGATGTCCGACCTGGTTCCCGCCTTGCTCGCCTGCACCGACGGCACGCTGAAGAACTTTGCGCTCCGCTGGTATCCGGAGGCGGCGGTGGCGGTGGTGATGGCGACCAGGGGCTATCCCGGCGCAGTGCAGAACGGCAGCGTCATCCGCAATTTGCCGGACACGGAATCGGCGGAGGACCGCATCGTCTTCCACTGCGGCACCCGGCGGAATGCCAAGGGCGAGATCGAGGCGCATGGCGGCCGCGTGCTGGCGGTCTCGGCGCTTGGCAAGAGCGTGCGCGCGGCGCAGGCCAAGGCCTATGACCTGGTCGACGGCATCGACTGGCCGGAAGGATTCTGCCGCCGCGACATCGGCTGGCGGGCAATCGCGCGCGAGGAGACAGGGGCATGAGCGGAGAGTTGCTGGCGCCGGGCTTCAAGGCGGAGCCCTATTGGTGGGACGATGCGCCGCGCCCGGCGAAGAGCGACGCCGCCCTGCCGGGCAAGGTCGACGTGCTGGTCGTCGGCGCCGGCTATACCGGCCTGATGGCGGCGCGCGAGACCGCCAAGGGCGGCCGCTCCACCCTGGTGATCGACGCGGAGAGCGCGGGCTGGGGCTGCTCCAGCCGCAACGGCGGCCAGGTCTCCACCAGCATCAAGCCGAGCTTCACCGCGCTCAGCGGCAGGCACAACGAGCAGCTTGCCTTCGGCATCCGCCGTGAAGGCCTGCAGGCGCTGGACTATATCGAGGAATTGATCCGGGCCGAGAACATCGATTGCGACTGGGCCCGGGTCGGCCGCTATCACGCCGCCCACAACGCCAAGCAATACGAGGTGCTGGCCGACTACGCGAAGAACCAGCCCAAGGGCCTGGAAGTGCCCATGGAGATGGTGCCGCGCGCCGAGCAGCATCGCGAGATTCCGTCCGATCTCTATTACGGCGGCGCCGTCTATCCGCGCCACGCCAAGCTGCATCCGGGCAAGTATCACCTGGGACTGCTGCGCATCGCCAAGGCCGCGGGCGTGCAGGTGGTCGATCATTGCCCGGCCCTGGGCATCGCGCGCGACGGTGACGGCTTCCGGGTCAAGACGCCGCGGGGCGAGATCCAGGCGCGCAACGTGGTGATCGCCACCAACGGCTATAGCGGCCCGCTCTCGCCCTGGCATCGCCGCCGCGTCATCCCGATCGGCAGCTACATCATCGCCACCGAGCCGAGGCCGGCGGAGGAGATGCGCCAGCTCATCCGCAACGACCGCATGGTGAGCGACACGCGGCGCGTGGTGTTCTACTACCGCCTGTCGCCCGATCACCGCTCGATCCTGTTCGGCGGCCGCGTCGCCTATATGGAGAGCAACCCGCTGGTCAGCGCGCCGCGCCTGCATGCCTGCATGACGGCGATCTTCCCCAGCCTGAAGACGACCCGCATCAGCCATTCCTGGATGGGCTTCGTCGCCTATACCTTCGACACCCTGCCACATATCGGCGTGCAGGACGGGCTGCATTACGCCATGGGCTATTGCGGGTCGGGCGTTTCGCTCGCCACCTATTTCGGCATGCGGGTGGGCCAGCAGGTGCTGGGCAAGGCGGAGGGCAGGAGCCCGCTCGACAACGTCGCCTTCCAGACGCGGCCGCTCTACAGCGGCAATCCCTGGTTCCTGGCGCCGAGCGTGTGGTGGTACCAGTTGCTCGACAAGCTGCCGATCTGACGCGTCACGAATTGCCGGCCGGCCGCGCGGCCCCTAATCCGACTCCCGGGCGCTGGAACAGGCTGTCGCCGTCGTGGAAGGCATAGCCGACCATGCCGCGCTTGGCCCGGTACATCGCGGCATCGGCATTGTCGAAAAGTGCCTCCGGCCCCTGGCCATGGTCGGGGAACATGGCGATGCCGATGGAGATTGCCAGTTGCACCGCCTCGTCGCCGACCATGATCGGCGCCTCGACGGCAGAGATGATCTTTTCGGCGACGATTGTCGCGGCCTCCGATGAATTGACTCCCGGCAGCAACGTCGCGAATTCGTCGCCATGCAACCGCGCCAGGGTATCGGAGCCGCGCATGACCCCCTTCAGGCGCGCCCCGATCTGCATCAGGATATCGTCGCCCGCCGGGCGGCCGAACCGCTTGTTCACGTCACGGAACAGGTCAAGGTCCATCACCATGACCGCGAGGGTCTGCTTGTTTCGCCGCGCGCTGACCAGTGCATGGCCGAGGCGGTCGCAGAACAGCGGCCGGCTTGGCAGCCCGGTGCGGCCGTCGAACATTGCCAGGTGGTTGAGACGTGCGCGCACATCGCGCAGATCCTGTTCCTGGCGGGCCATGCAGACGCCGTTCTCCACCGCGCGCCGCAGCACCTCGACACCGATCCTGGCGCGGGAGACATAGTCGACCGCGCCGCTGCGCATCGCCGCGACGACCTCGCGTTCGTCGCCAGATCCGATGACGATGACGGCAGCGCCGGGCCAGGCGCGATGCAGGGCGACGGCCGGCGCCAGGGTCAGCGTCTCGCACCCGGGCGCCCCGGCGATACTGAAAAAGATGCAGTCGAAGGCGCAGGCCCGCAGCCTCTCGCGCGCTTCGTCGACCGATTCCGAGATTTGTATCCGGTGCCCGCGATCCGCTTCGGTCAGTTCCCGACGAAGTGCTTCGGCGCCGGTGGTCTCGGCGTCGACGATCAGGATGTTGAATCCACCCATGATGAAATGCCCTCCGGCATTTCGACCGGTCCAGCCGCGCAACAGTCGTCCCTCTGCAGCGCGTGCGCTGTCCGTTCGAGCGTGCCGTTGACCGGCGTGGAGATGCACATCCCGGCTGACCCGACCCCACGTCGAGCGCGCCTGCGTCGCCTGTCGACCGATCAATCGTGCACTGTGTGGCCCTCATCTGTTCGCTGCAGGTCCCATCACGCAGCCCGGCCAGATAGCGCCGGAAATCCACCTATGTCGGCTTCTTATTGGATCGCATCTTGCGCTGAAATCCCGGAAGAGTCCGTGGTGGCGATGGCTTAGTCTACTTGGCGTATTTATCCACAAGGACAATATTGTTGATGCGCCTGTCGGGACGCGATGCCGCTAAGGCGCGGGCCGCACCGCGGCCCGCCGGGCCTGGAAGAAGCCACGGAGAAGGGCGGCGCTGCGCGCCTCGTCCAACCCGCCGGATATCTCCGGCCGGTGGTGGCAGGTCGGCTGGTCGAAGACGCGCGGGCCGTGTTCGACGCCGCCGCCCTTGGGGTCGCGCGCGGCGAAAACCAGGCGCCGGATGCGGGCGAAGGAGATCGCCCCTGCGCACATCGGACAGGGCTCCAGGGTCACGTAGAGGTCGCAGAGCGGCAGGCGCTTTTCCTTGCGCCCGGTGGCGACGGCGCGGATCACCAGCATCTCGGCATGGGCGGTCGGATCGTGCAGTTCCTCGACCCGGTTGTGGTCGGCGGCCAGGACCTGGCCGCTCGTGGATTCAACCAGCACGGCGCCGACCGGCACCTCGTCGCGCCCGGACGCGGCCTCCGCCTGCCGGAAGGCCAAGTCCATGAAATCGGCGTCGGAATGGGGGTGGATCAGGCCGGACATGGGGCACTTGAACCAGTGCCCCGCGCCTCCGTCAAGCCTGCCCGCCGGCCGGCGCGGTAGCCGCGCCCTTGAGCCGATTCCGGCCCTGGTCTAGGGTCCGGCCAGCCAAGGAGCCGCCCATGCCCAGCCCAGCAGGCCCGATCGTCGGCCTGACCCTCGACACCGCGCCGCCGACCGGCATTTCCAAGGTCGGCCGCTACCTGATCCGCGAGAACTACTGCGGCGCCGTGGCCGCGGCCGGCGGCATCCCCTTCGGCCTGCCGCATGAGCCGGACCTGGCCCAGGCCTATGCCGAGCGCATCGACGCGCTGGTGGTGACGGGCGGAGGCTTCGATGTCGACCCGGCCCTGTTCGGCGCCGCCAGCCGGCACCCGACCGTGACCCTGAAAGAGGGCCGCACCCAGTTCGAATGGGCGGTCACCCAGGCGATGCTGGACCGTGACAAGCCGGTGCTCGGCATCTGCGGCGGCCAGCAATTGCTGAACGTCATGCTCGGCGGCACCCTGATCCAGCATATCGAGGACGAGGTGCAGGGCAGCGTGCTGCACGAGCAGCCGAACCCGCGCACCGAACCCGGCCACCTGGTGACGGTGACGCCGGGTACGCTGCTGCACCGGCTGACGGGTGTCAGCGAGATCGCCGTGAATTCAGCGCATCATCAGGCGGTGAAGGCGGTCGGGCCGCAGGCCCTGGCCAACGCGGTGGCGCCGGACGGCGTGATCGAGGGCATTGAATCCCGCATCCACCGTTTCTGCCTCGGCGTGCAGTGGCACCCGGAATTCGGCATCACCGGCAGCGACACCAGGCTGTTTGCCGGCCTGATCGCGGCGGCCAGGGCATGAGCGAGCCCAAGGCGGCGGCCAAGGCCTTCGAGGGCGAACGCATCGCCAAGGCGATCGCGCGCGCCGGCATCTGCTCGCGCCGCGACGCCGAGGCGATGATCCTCGAAGGCCGCGTGTCGGTGAACGGCAAGAAGCTTTCCTCGCCCGCGCTCAACGTCACCGAGAACGACGACATCCGCATCGACGGCAAGCCGCTGCCCCAGCCGGAGCGGACGCGGCTGTTCCGCTACTACAAGCCGCGCGGCCTGGTCACCACGGCGAAGGACCCGGAAGGCCGGCCCACGGTCTTCGACTCCCTGCCGCCGGGACTGCCGCGCGTCATCTCCGTCGGCCGGCTCGACCTCAACTCCGAGGGGCTGCTGCTGCTCACCAATGACGGCGAGCTGGCGCGCAAGCTGGAGCTGCCGGCAACCGGCTGGGTGCGGCGCTACCGCGTGCGGGTCAACGGCGACGTCGACCAGAAGCACCTCGAGCAGCTGAACCGGGGCATCGAGGTGGAGGGCGTGCGCTATGGCGCGATCCAGGCGACGCTGGACCGCAAGCAGGGCGACAATTCCTGGCTCACCATGGCGCTGACCGAGGGCAAGAACCGCGAGATCCGCAAGATCTGCGGTCATTTCGGCTGGCCGGTCAGCCGGCTCATCCGCATCGCCTACGGTCCGTTCCAGCTTGGTCAGCTGCAGCGCGGCGACATCGAGGAAGTACCTGGGAAGGTGCTGCGCGAGCAGCTGGGCCAGGCCAAGGGCAAGGCAGCAGCGCCCTCCGCCAAGAACGTACAGCACGCGGTGAAAGGCCAGCTGCGGCTGAAGCCCGGCGCGGCGCGCGGCGAGGCGCGGAGGGGCGAGTTGCCGAAGGGCGAGCAGCCGAGGGGCGAGCAGCCGAGGGGCGAGCAGCCGAGGGGCGACGGCCCGCGCCGCGACCGGTCCGACAAGCCGCGCGGTGGCGCCGGCAAAGGCTTCGGCAAGCAGCGGCGGCCCGCGCGCTGACCATGCGCATCGACGCCGGCGCGCACAAAGGCACCAGGCTGGTCGCACCCGAGGGCGACGACGTGCGCCCGACCTCCGACCGGGCGCGCCAGGCCGTCTTCAACATGCTGGCCCACCGTTTCGACGCCTTGCGCGGCGCCAGGGTGCTGGACGCCTTCGCCGGTTCCGGCGCCCTCGGCCTCGAGGCCCTGTCGCGCGGCGCCGAAAGCCTGGTGGTCTTCGAGACCGCGCGGCCGGCGCTCGATGCCCTGAAACGCAACGTCGCCGCCTGCCACGAGATCGCCCGCACCCTGGTGTTTTCCTGCGACGTGCGCCGCCCGCCGCAAGCCAGGCTGCACAAGGCCTTCGCCCCCTGCTCCCTGGTCTTCCTCGACCCGCCCTACAACAAGGGCCTGATCGCGCCGGCCCTGGCGGCGCTGCGCGAAGCCGGCTGGCTCGCCCCCGAAGCGCTGATCGTCGCCGAGATGGATGCGCGGGAGGATTTGCCGGAGTTGCCCGGCTTCGCGCTCGAGGACGAGCGGCGCTACGGCAAGGCGAAGATCGCGATCCTGCGCACCGGGGACTAGTCCCCGCGCCGGCGATGCTGCCGCGGCATCGAACCGATAAGCCTTCGGCAATTCCGTCCTTCCGTCGCATGCCCGATGCTGTCCATGCGCGACACCTGCCGCCCACCATCGCTGCGCGGCAGCCGGCGCGTCTGCATGGAGAGAGATCCGATGAAGCTCAATACGCCCAGCGCCCCCGCTCTGCGGGAAAAGGCGTCAAAGTCTTCTGCCAGGGGCAAACCCGCCGGGCAGATCGTGCTGGTGCTGCAGGGCGGCGGCGCGCTCGGCGCCTACCAGGCCGGCGTCTACCAGGGGTTGAGCGAGGCTGGCATCGAGCCGGACTGGGTGATCGGCACATCCATCGGCGCCATCAACGCCGCGCTCATCGCCGGCAACAAGCCGGCCGACCGGATGACGCGGCTGCACGAATTCTGGGACCGGCTGCGCAGTCCCGCCGGCTTCGCCGATGCCTGGCTGTCCGCCTTCAGTGGCATCATCGCCAACATGGGCACCATCACCCGCGGCGTTCCTGGATTCTTCCAGCCCAACCCGCTGGCGATGTTCGGCCTGCATTTTCCCAATGCCGCCGGACAGGCCGCCTATTACAGCACGGCGCCGCTGCGCGAGACGCTGGGTGAGCTGATCGACCTCGACTACCTGAACGACCGGCATGTGCGCCTCACCGTCGGCGCGGTCAACGCGCGCAGCGGCGAGATGCGGTATTTCGACAGCCGCGACATGCCGCTCACCTGCGCCCATGTCATGGCCTCCGGCGCCCTGCCGCCCGCCTTCCCGGCGGTGGAGATCGACGGCGAGTTCTATTGGGACGGCGGTATCTATTCCAACACCCCCATCGAAGTGGTGTTCGACGACAAGCCGCGCCGCGACGGGCTGATCTTCTCGGTGAACATGTGGCAGCCGAGCGGCCCGGCGCCGGAGACGCTCTGGCAGGTCATGGGCCGGCAGAAGGACATCCAGTATTCCAGCCGCGGCCTCAGCCATGTCGCGCGCCAGCAGCAGCTGCACCGGCTGCGCCATGTCATCCGCGAGCTGGCTGAGCGCCTGCCGCCGGAGCAGGCCAACGACCCGGCGGTCAGGGAGCTCGCATCCTATGGCTGCGGCACCACGATGCACCTGGTGCGCCTGCTGGCGCCCCGCCTCGACAACGAGGACCACACCAAGGACATCGACTTCACCGCCACCGGCATCAGCACCCGCTGGCAGGCCGGCTATGACTATGTCCGCCAGGTGATCGCCGAGAAGCCCTGGGAGTGCGAGGTCGACGCCCTGACCGGCGTGGTCATCCACCAGAAGCAGATGTAGTGCGCCTATTCCCGCGCGCAGGCCGGCAGCGCGGCGAGGTCGGTGACCCAGTCCAGCCGCGACTGCGTCCAGAACTGCGCCTTCGGCGCCAGCTGCGCCCGCTGGTTGATCGCGCCGACGCGCAGGCCGACGACACCCGGCGTCGCCGGCTTGCCCTCGACATACGGCGCGCCATAGATCGACGTGCCGCAATGCGGGCAGAAGGCCTGGACGCGCTGATTACCGCTGTCGGCGGTCTTCACATAGGTCTTGGGCAGGCCCGTCAGCAGGCGGAAGCTGCCGGGCTCCGACGGCACGATGACGCGGAAGGCCGAGCCGGAGAATTTCTGGCAGTCGCTGCAATGGCACACTTCCACCTTCGCCGGATCGACTTCCGCCTGGAAGGTGAGGAAGCCGCAATGGCACGAACCGTCGATCTTCATGTGTCCTCGCTCATGGTTCCGCGGCCGCCCGCGCGGTGGCGCGATGATCTTCGTGCGCGGCGCGCAGGCGCGCAAGATCGGCTTCGGCCAAGCCTTCGATGCGGCAGAAGTCGCGTTTCCAAGCGGCATCCGCGCACCAGCGCAAAGGCGACTGGATCGTGGTGCGCGGCGCCGGCGCCATCGCCAGCAGCTCGAAGGCGAGGTCGATGGTGAAGATCTGCGACCCGCTGTCCAGCGGCTTGCCGCAGGCATTGCCGAGCGGGAAGTCGCTGAACAGGAAACGCGGCACGCCGACATGCTCGACGATGTCCTTGGCGCAGCCGAGGATCACGGTCGGGATGCCGGCCGCTTCGAGATGCCGTGCCGCCAGGCTCATCGTCTGGTGACAGATTGGGCAATTCGGCACCAGGACCATGGCGTCGACGGCATCTGCCCGCGCCAGCGCCAGCAGCTCCGGCGCGTCGCGCTCGAGGGTGCTGCGCTGGCTGCGCGTCGTCGGCACGCCGTAGAAACGCGGGCTGACTGTGCCGATCAGGCCGAGCTCGGCGCAGCGCTTCAGCTGCGCCAGGGGGAACCAGCAATTGGCGTCGATCGCGCTGGTATGGGCGCGGTCATAGGTGACGTGGGCGATGCGGGTATCCGGCGCGCCATCGATGCCGGCGGCATAGACGCGGTGGAACTTCGCCGCCGCGTTATAGGGCGCGCCCGGACCCTGGTCGCCCTTCGCCGGGTCGTGGAGCACCGCCGTGGTCGCCAGCCCGATGCGGCATTCGGCCAGCGGTTTTCCGAGCCTGGCGAACGGCACGTCGGCGAAATGCGCCCAGCGATAGGGCTCCGCATAACCCAGCGCGCGGTAATAGGTGCGCGTCCGTTCCATGTAGGGGATCGGCCCGTCCACCAGCACATCTTGCGGGGCGGCTTGCATGGACGGCGCCGGAACTAGAGCGGGCGCGCCGGCCTGGGGTCGATCGGCACCAGGTCGGCGACGCCGAGGATCTCTTCGATCGCCGCGGCGGCGGAAAGCAGGTCGGCCTCGCCGCGCGGCGCGCCCACCAGCTGGACGCCGAGCGGCCGGCCATCCGGCGCGAAATTGGCGGGAATGGCGAGCGCCGGGCAGGCTGCCAGGGTGATGACGCCGTGCAGGGTGAGCCAGCCGATATAGTCGGGGAAGTCGTGGCCATCGACCTGGCGCACCCAGCGCTCCCCGATCGGGCCGGGCGGGCAACAGGCCGAGGGTGCCATCAGCAGGTCGAAGTGCCGCAGGAACTCGACCACCTCGCCGTAGAGCCGCGAGCGGCGCAATTGCGCCTTGCCGATCTTCTCAGCGGTGAGTGCCAAGCCCTGCTCGATGTTCCAGATCACGTCGGGTTTCAGCTGGTCGCGATGCTTGGCCAGCAGCGTGCGCATATTGGTGGCATAGCCGAGGCCGCGCAGGACATAGAAGGCGTCCATCGCCCCGGCGAAATCCGGGCTCGCCTCCACCACCTCGATGCCGGCATTGGCGAGCTTGTCCGCCGCCGCGCGCAGGCCGGCGCGGGTCAGCGGGTCGACCGGCGTGACGCCGCCAAGATCGGCGGAGACGGCGATGCGTTTCGGCCGCCGCTTGCGCCGCGCGGCATCGACGAAGCGCTCCGCCGGCGCCGGCAGGGAAATCGGATCCTCGACCCGGTAGCCGACCATGGCATCCAGCATCAGCGCCACATCGGTCACGTTGCGCGCCATCGGACCCTCGACCGAGAGGTCGTTGAAACGCTGCTCCGCCGGACCGTTGGCGACCCGGCCGGGGCTGGGGCGCAAGCCGACCACCGCGCAATAGCCGGCCGGAGTGCGCAGGCTGCCACCGAGATCGGAGCCGCTGGCCAGCGCCAAGATGCCGGTGGCCAGCGCCGCCGCCGAGCCGCCGGAGGAGCCGCCGGCGTTGAGCGCCGGGTTCCAGGGATTGAGCGTCTCGCCGAAGACCGGATTGAAGGTATTGGCGCCGGCGCCGAATTCCGGCGTGTTGGTCATGCCGACGACGATGCCGCCATTGCCTTCCAGCGTCTGCACCATGATGTCGGACACATTCGGCACGTTGTCGGCGAAGATCGGCGAGCCGTAGGTGGTGCGCACCCCGGCGACGTCGTTCAGGTCCTTGATGCCGACCGGCAGGCCGCAGAGCAGGCCGCGCTGCTCGACCGGCTGGGTCATCAGCCGCCGTGCATGGTCGCGCGCCCGGTCGAAACACGGCGACACCAGGGCGTTCACCGCCCCGTTCACCTGCCCCCAGCGCCGTTCCACCGCATCGATCAGGTCGAGCGGCGTCAACTTGCCCTGGCGCAGGCGCAGGACGGCTTCGTTGGCGGACAGGCGGTAAAGCTCTTCGGTCATGATCTCTCCCCCGGACGCCGAACCTAGGCCAAGCCAGGAAGGGCCGCAACAGGCCCTCTATTCGGGACCGATGGCAGTCATGATCATGGAAATACGCTGGCCGTCCTCGGACAGCGGCAGATGCATGATCTCGTAGCGCAGCTTGCGGTCGTCGACCCAGGCGTCGCGGTGCGAGCAGAGCGGACGGCGGGCGGCGATCAGCCGTTCGTAGGATTCGGTGCTGAGCTGCCGCTGATTGGCATGCGGCCAGTCGTGCAGCCACATCCCGGTCGATTCGAAGCCGACCAGGCGCGCCCACCAGGACCCGACGATGCGCAGCCGATAGCGGCGTGGATCGTCGTGGATCTCGGTCAGGGCGATGCGATCGAGCATGAAGGCGAAGTCGACCGGGTCGATATCGGCACGGCGCGGAAAACCCCGCGTGCCGCACCTGGCGTGCCAATAGCCAAGCAGCCGCACCAGATCCGGGTGCCGGGGGGCCGTCTCGGTATCCTTCCCAAGTTCCGTCACGCGATCGTCCCTGCCATCCTTGTACCGCCTGCCGCGCCCGCCGCCCGGCCTCCCCCGGGGCAGCATCGACGCCACGTCACTCTAGGGTTGTCGATTGCGCATTGCTACCCGCCGCGCCGTGGCTGGTTTTGGCCACAGCGCGGCCCTAGGATGTGCCAGCCACTGACGAGTCGCCCGCCAGCCCATGTCCCCCCGCCTCGCTGCGCTGCGTAAGGCCCTGAGCGTCCCGGGGCCGACCGCCATTGCGGCGATGTACTCGCTGGATTCCGCCGGCCGCGCGGTGACCGCCACCGTCCTCGCCCTGCACGCCTATTCCCTCTACAAGCAATTCGCCGCCGATGACGCCGATTCCTACGTCAGCGCCACCTATTCCGCCGTCGCCATCGTCAGCTTCTTGATCACTTTCGCGACTCCGCTATTGATCCACCGCTTCGGTCGCAACCGGATCTACATCCTCGGCATCGGCTGCTGCATGGCCGGCATGGCGGCATTGGCGACCGACACGGTGGCGGGGCTCGGTGCCGGCCTGGTCGGCCGCGCCTTGAGCGGCGTCATCGGCAGCATCTGCCTGATCCTGTTCATCGTCGATTTCATCCCGCGCTACAACCTGGTCCGCTCGGAGACCCTGCGGCTGTTCACCAGCTGCCTGGCCTGGGGCATGGGGCCGGTGATCGGGGTCAGGCTCTACCAGCATTTCGGCATCGTCGCCCCGGCGCTGGCCTCGATCTGCATGCACCTGCTGCTGGTGCTCTACTTCCGCCGCCTCGGCCTGGCCCAGCCGGCGGTGGAATCGACGCCGCCGCCGCGCAATCCGTTGACCATGATCCGCCGCTTCGCCGGGCAGAAGCGGCTGCGGCTCTCCTGGCTGATCGTGTTCGGCCGCTCGGCCTGGTGGTCGATGTTCTTCACCTATCCCGCGCTCTATTTGCAGGATCACGGGGTGGACGAAAGCTGGGCCGGCTGGCTGGTCGGCATCGGCAACCTGCTGCTGGGCATCGCGCCGCTGGTCCGTGTCGTGGCGCAGAAGCTCGGCATCCGGCGGCCGATCGTCGGCGCCTTCTGGCTGGGCGGCGGCATCACCTGCGCCACCGTGCTGGTCTACGGCCATCCGCTCGTCTTCTGCCTGTTCCTTCTGGTGGCGGCCATCTTCATCGTGGTGCTGGATTCGCTCGGCAACATCCCCTTCATGCGCTTCGCCCGGCCCACCGAATTGCCGCAGATGACGACGGTATTCCGCACCTATGTCGATACCGCCGAGTTCATGCCCTCGGCGATCTACGCCCTGCTCCTGACGGTGTTCGATTTCCGCGCCGTCTTCATCCTGAGCGGCATCCTCACGATCACCGTGGGCATCGCCGCCACCTGGCTGCCGCGCCGCCTCTAGCGCCGGTCGCGCCAGGGCGGGCGCGGAAAATCCGCCAAACCCGGGGACGCGGACGCAACGCCAGCCCTTGTTCACCGTTGATTAACCCTAAACCGACAGTCTGACAGGATGGTCGCGATTTCATCCCTTCCCCCCGCGGGAGAGCCCGGCCGCGAGACGGACGAGCCCGGTGCCGATGCCATGCCAGACCCGCAAGACGGGCACGAGGGCGGCATGGCGGCGGTGCTGGCGCGCGCCCAGGCGGCGGTCGCCGATCTGGCCAAGGACTATTCCGGCTGGGCGCTCGCCGACGTGAAGCGGGCGCGCCACGCGCTGGCCCTGGCCGAGAGCGATCCGACCGGGCGCCGCGACCACGTCGAGACGCTGTTCCGGGTGGCGCACGATCTCAAGGGCCAGGGTTCCTCGTTCGGCTATCCGCTGGTGACCAGGCTCGGTGATTCGCTGTGCCGGCTGACACGCGACCGCGACCGCGACTACGGGCCTCGCCACCTGGAGCTGGCAAAGTCGCACCTCGACGCGGTGCAGCTGGTGCTGACCAAGGAGATCAAGGGCGAAGGCGGCCAGGTCGGTGCCGACCTGGTGGCGAAACTGAAAAAGCTGGTCGAGGAAGCCCTCGCCTAGCCGCCGTCAAGTCCGGCCCGGAACCGGCGACAAGGGCGGCCACTTGTATTTCTCCACCGCCTTCACGAAGGCCGCCACCGCCGGCGAGAAGCGCCGGCCGGCAACCGTGACGATGTGGATGGCGCGGGTCACCTCGGGCTCGATGATCGGCCGGGTGACGATGCCGGGGATGACCGGCGTGTATTCCGGGATGAAGCAGATGCCCATGCCGGCCAGCACCATGGACTGGATCCAGTCCTCGCGCTCCGAGCGGTAGACGTCCTGCACCTCGATCATGCGCTCCTGCATCACGCCGTCGAGATAGCCGATGTATTCGCAATTGGCGCGAGTCAGGTAGGATTCCCCGGCGACCTCCGCCATCGGCACCGCGACCATCTGCTCGAAGCGGTGGCCGGGGGCGCAGGCGATCATGAAGCGCTCCTCGTAGAGCGGACGCAGGTCCAGCCGCTCATGGTGCTCGCCCGGCGCCGTCATCATGGCGACGTCGATCTCGCCTTCCATCAGCGACTGGCTCAGCCGGTCCGGCACCGATTCCATCAGCGAGACCTCGATGCCGGGATGGTCGCGGCCGAACGCGCTCAGGAAGCCGATGAATCGCATCGGCCCGATGGTGCACATGACGCCAAGCTTCAGCGGCGCGTCCTTCAGCTGCAGGAAGCTCTTGGCGGTCGTCTTCGCCTGTTCGCTCTGCGCCAGGATCGCTTCCAGCTGCGGACGCACCAGGTGGCCGAGGTCGGTCATGTGGGTGTATTTGCGCTCGCGCCGGAACAGCAGCCCGCCCAGTTCCTCCTCGAGCTTCTGGATGGCGCGGGTCAGCGCCGGCTGGGTGACGTTGCAGCCCTCCGCCGCGCGGGTGAAATTCAAGCTGTCGCAGACCGCGAGGAAATAGCGGATCTGATGCATTTCCATGCTTGACTCCTCTTCGGCCGGCCCGTCCCGCCAGGAGCAATTCCCGGCACCGCTCTGGGGACCGCCGAAAGCGCCCGAACCATAACCGAGAGGCATCGGCGCGGGTGATGCTATGGCAGCATGAAAACCATAGGCAACCGGCATTTTCTCTGATGGACGGATGGGCGCAGCTTCCCAGGCATCGAAACATCCGCATTGCAAGGAAATTGCCCCATGAACACGATGGCAGAAGCCGGCCGGCTGCCCCAGTCCGGCGAGGCCCCGCGCATGGCGCGCCCGCTTGCCGGCCGCGTCGCCCTGGTCACCGGGTCCACCAGCGGCATCGGCCTGGGCATCCTCGAGCGCCTGGCCGCCGCCGGCGCCACCGTCGCCATGAACGGCCTCGGCGACATGCGCCAGATCGAAGGCGAGCTGGCGCGGGTCCGCGACGCGCACGGCATCGAGGCGATCTATGTCGGCGCCGACCTGACCGACCCCGCGAAGTGCCGCGGGATGGTCGAGACCGTGCAGGAGCGCTTCGGCCGGCTGGACGTCCTCGTCAACAACGCCGGCATCCAGCATGTCGCGCCCATCGAGAGCTTCCCGATCGAGAAGTGGGACGCCATCCTGGCGCTCAACCTGTCCGCCGCGTTCCACGCCATCCGCGCCAGCTTCGGGGCCATGAAGTCGCGCGGCTGGGGCCGCATCATCAACGTGTCGTCGGCGCACGGGCTGATCGCCTCGCCGTTCAAGTCCGCCTATGTCGCCGCCAAGCACGGCATCATCGGACTGACCAAGACCGTGGCCCTGGAAGGCGCCGAGCACGGCGTCACCGCCAACGCGATCTGCCCCGGCTATGTGTGGACGCCGCTGGTGGAAAAGCAGATCGACGACCAGGCAAAGTCGCACGGCATCTCGCGCGAGCAGGTGATCCGCGACGTGCTGCTGGCGCAGCAGCCCAACAAGCGTTTCGCGCAGAGCAGCGAGATCGGCGATCTGGCGGTGTTCCTCGCGACTGACGCCGCACAGTCCATTACCGGCACCGCGCTCCCCGTCGATGGCGGCTGGACCGCCCATTGAGGATGACCGCCATGGACAGCGCCACTCTGAGCGAACCGACCTCGCACCAAGGTACCGGCAGTCGCGCCGAAATCGAGGTGAAGAAGATCAACCTCGCTCTACAGGGCGGCGGCGCCCATGGCGCCTTCGCCTGGGGCGTGCTCGATCGCCTGCTGGAGGATGAGCGCATCGAGATTGAAGGAATCTCGGCGACCTCGGCCGGGGCCATGAACGCGACGGTGCTGACCTATGGCTATGCAGCCGGTGGCCGCATTGGTGCGCGCAAGGCGCTGGAGGGATTCTGGCGCCGGGTGGCGCATATCGCGGCGCTGTCGCCGTTCCAGGCGACCTGGCTCGACCGGGTGATGGGCAACAAGTCGCTGGAGAACTCGCCGGCCTTCCTGTGGCTGGAGATGATGACGCGGCTCGCTTCGCCCTACCAGCTGAACCCGGCCAACTACAATCCCCTGCGCGACGCGCTGGAGCAGAGCGTCGATTTCGACGCCCTGCGCACCGAGCACCTGCCGATCCGGCTCTATCTCTCCGCCACCAACGTGCGCAGCGGTAAGGTCAAGATCTTCTGCGGCAACGACGTGACCGCCGACGCGGTGATGGCGTCCGGCTGCCTGCCGTTCCTGTTCCAGGCGGTGGAGATCGACGGCGAGCATTACTGGGACGGCGGCTACATGGGCAATCCGGCCATCTATCCGCTGATCTACCATTGCGGCAGCCGCGACGTCCTGGTCGTGCACATCAACCCGCTGCACCGTGACCAGGTGCCGATGACCGCCGGCGAGATCATGAACCGGGTCAACGAGATCAGCTTCAACTCCTCGCTGATGCGCGAGATGCGCGCCATCGGCTTCGTCACCAAGCTCATTGACGAAGGCAAGGTGCAGGCGAACGGCATGAAGCGGATGCTGATCCACGCCATCTCGGCCGAGGACGTCATGGGCAAGCTCGGCGTGCTGTCGAAGCTCAATGCCGATTGGGAGTTCCTGGCCGAACTCAAGGAATGCGGCCGGGCCCATGCCGATGCCTGGCTGGCCCGCAACTACGATTCCCTCGGCCGGGAATCCACCATCGACATCGCCAAGGCCTATCTCTGATCGAACAGCCGCCCCGGCATACGCGCAGCCTGCCAGGGCGGTTTCGGCACGGCCGGCGGGATCACGTTTCACCCACGGAGATCCTGCCGGCCGTCTGCCAGCCGCGTCGGCATCGGGCCGCCGCCGATTCATGGTTAGCAATTCCTTAAAGCTTTTTCTCTTTCATCACACCCGAGGACGGCGATGTCCGCAGACGGCGTGACGTCGCCCGTCGTTCAAAGCTTCGCGTTCCACGGTTCGGCGGTTGAAACCAGCACCGCCCCTGGCTGCGACTCGGCGGACTCGTCTATCGTCGAGGCGTCATTGGGGGCGCTCGGGAGAGCAGATGATGAAGCGCTATTTGGTGATCGCGGCGGCGTTGTCGTGTCTGGCGACGCCGAGCCAGGCGGGCCTCAACGAAGGGATCGCGGCGGCCACCGCGGGCAATTACGCGCAGGCGGTCGCCGAGTTCGAGCCGCTGGCCAATGCCGGCGACCCCGCGGCGCAATACTACCTGGCAAAGCTCTATCTCGAGGGCCATGGCCCCAGCAACGACGTGCCGCGCGGCGTCGATTTGATGACCAAGGCGGCGAACGGCAAATACCCCGAGGCGCAGGCACAGCTCGGCCTGATGTATGCGATGGGGCTGGGCGTGCAGGTCGACAACGCCAAGGCCTATGATCTGCTGACCCAGGCGGTCACCGCGCTGCCCGACGGCACGCGGCGCACCGTTGCCGTCGCCAATCGCGATGCCGTGCTGCAGCGCATGACGCCGCAGCAGCGCGCCGCCGCCGGTGCCGCACCGATGCCGGCAACCGAATCCGCCACAGCTGAAGCGCCCGCCGCCGCGCCGGCGCCTGCTGCCAGCGAGGCCGCACCCGCCGCGGCGGAGCCGGCAGCGAAACCCGCCGAACCCGCCGTGGCGGAGCAGCCGTTGGCGCCTGCGCCGACTCCTACCGCGACCAAGCCGGCGGCGGAGGCGACGCCCGAACCCGCGCCGAAGCCGGAACAGACCGCCGCCGCGACCACGGGTGCCGCAGCCCCCAAAGCCGATACGGCGACGACGGAAGCGCCTGCCGCCGAAAGTCCGGCCGCCGAAAGTCCTGCCGCCGAAAGCCCTGCTGTGGTCGACAGCGAACCCGAGCAGACTGCTTCCGTCGAGGTTCCCGCCGACACGCCGGCTCCGGCGACCGCGGACAAGGCCAAGACCGGCGTGCGCATCCAGATGGCCTCGCTGCCCAGCGAGGATGCCGCGTGGAAGGAGTGGAAGCGGATCTCCAAGGAATTCGCCGGCCAGGTCGGCGACCTCACGGCCAGCATCGAAACCGCCGATCTCGGCACCAAGGGGATCTATTATCGCCTGCAGGCCGGGCCCTTCGACACGCTCGCCGCGGCCAAGGATCGCTGCGGCAAGCTGAAAGAGGCCGGGCTCGACTGCCTGGTCGTGGGCAAGGAATAGGACTGCGCCTCTGACTTAAATCCGCGGCGTTCGCAAGACGCGGCGCCGAGGTTGCGGGCGCGGACATCACGCGCTTGAGGGTCACGCGCTTGTGAGTCCCCTTGCTGGTCATTCTGGGCCAATCTTCGCCGGTGATTGCCGCCCGGCGCCGGCCGTTTCCGGCCCCGTGCATCAGGGCAGTCCTTTCACCTTGTCATGCGGCGTGCTGTGGCGTCGCTGGTTCCTTGATCCAGAAGGAGTTCAGTTGATGAAGAGCACGTTATTTCTCGCTTCCGCCGTCGCCATGGCGATCTCCGGTCCGCTGATGGTGTCCGGCGCGGCGCAGGCCGCCGACAACGAGAAGTGCTACGGCGTCGCCGCTTCCGGGCAGAACGATTGCCAGACCGCCAACAATTCCTGCGCCGGCCAGGTCTCGGATGCCGGCCGCGGTGATGCCTGGATCTACGTCCCGGCCGGCACCTGCCAGAAGATCAACGGCGGCAGCCTGGAGCCCAAGCAGAGCTGAGCTCTCCCGATCGCATCGAACCGTGACCGGCGGGCCGCTTGCCCGCCGGATTGCCTGATGCTGCGCCCATCGATCGGGGGATGCCATGCTGTTGACCGACGCCCGCCGCCTGGCGGATCGCATTCCAGAAGGCCTGCTCGCACTGCTGTTCAGGATCTGCGTGTTCAGCGTGTTCTGGCGCGCGGGACTGCCGAAATGGCAGAACTGGGACCTGACCGTCGCACTGTTCCAGGATGAGTATCTTGCTTCCCTGCCCTTCCTGCCGGCGGCACCCGTCGCCTATCTCGCCGGCACGCTCGAGATCGTCTGCTCGGTCCTGGTCCTGATCGGCCTGGGCACGCGGCTGGCCGCCCTGCCGCTGCTCGGCATGACCGTGTTCATTCAGCTTTTTGTGTACTGGACTTCCTGGCCGCAGCACATCCTGTGGGCTGCCATCCTGCTCTACCTCGTCGCCCGGGGCGGCGGGGCATGGTCCTTCGATCGCCTGCTGCTGCGGCTGGGAACGGCGCGCAAGGTTGATGCGCCGGAGGTATCGAATGGATAGGGACACGGCATTTCAGGGCGCGACGGCCGATCTCTAATTTGAGAAGCGGCGGCGGGCGCTTCGGTTCCGCCTGCCGAACATCATCCGCCATCACAAGCTGAGGAGATCGACCCATGAAGACGTCCCTGATCCTGGCCGGCGCCGTCGCCGCCGCCTTGTCCGCCCCGCTGCTGACCAGCGCCGGCACCGCCACCGCCGCCGACAACGAGAAGTGCTACGGCGTCGCCGCGTCCGGGCAGAACGACTGCCAGTCCGCCAACAACTCCTGCGCCGGCCAGGTGAGCGAGAACGGCCGCGCCGACGCCTGGATCTATGTGCCGAAGGGCACCTGCCAGAAGATCAACGGCGGCAGCCTCGAGCCCAAGCAGGGCTGATCGCGCCTCGATCCTCGGCCGGGCGGCGGCGCCCCTCCCTCCCCGCGCGCCCGGCCGAGGATCTCCGAAACTTCGTCCACCCTGTCTTGCCGCCAGGTGACTTCTTGCCAACCAAGATCGATTTCCGCAATTGCGTGCACCAGGGCGTCGCCGGCCCAACGCCGGATCACATCCTGGCATCGATCCATGCGGAATACTGCATGCCACGCGCCACCCTGCCGGCCTTGCGCGGCGGGAAGCCGGCGGTGGCCGCGACCATCCAGCTGGAGGATTTCACCGCCCTGGCCCAGGCCCTGGGCCAGGAAGCCTTTCGTCAGTTGATCGGCGACGTGCTGCGGCATCGCGATCCCGGCTCAACCCTGGCGCAGCTGCCGGATTTCCTCGCCGGCCATCGCTATGGCCGCGCGACACCGGCGCTGATCGACCTGGCGCGGCTCGAGTGCGCGATCGCCGAATGCGAGCGCGCGCCGGACGTCCAGAGCGTCGGTCTTTGCTGCCTGCCGCCGGAACTCGTCCGTACGCATCTCGACCTCACGCTCTCGCTGCATCCCGCCTGGCGCTGGCTCGATCTGGCTGCACCGGTGGATCGCTGGCGCGCGGACCTGCTGGGCGGCGCCGCCTTGGACGATGCACCGACGCCGCGCCGCGTGCGGCTGCGGGTTCATCCGGGGCAGGATGGCCTTGCGGTGCATCGGCTGACCGCCGTCGAATTCGCTTTCGAGACTGCCCTGCAGGGCGGCGCACCGCTGCGCCGGGCCGAAGCGGAAGCCCGCGTGGCCGGCGCCGATGGTGCGACGTTCGACTCCGTCCGGTACCTGCAGAACCTGCTGCTGGCCGGCGCCGTGATCGGGGCGCAGCTTCACCCGCATCAGGCCGCGATGCGGCCACATGCCCATTCGACCAAGTCCCTTCCATCCTCCCCCGTCAATGAGGTGATGCCATGACCAGCCTGACCGAACGCGCGGCGAAGCTGCGCGACCTCGCCAATTCCATCCCGCTGAGCGTGCCGGCGCTGCTGGCGCG
>JBGAGP010000089.1:0-21349 GCA_044226685.1 Dongiaceae bacterium | reverse complement strand
GCCAACCGGCAGATGGTCGAGATCGCCAAGGCGGTCTCCTACGAATCCGACGTGCTGATCATGGACGAGCCGACCTCGGCGCTGACCGAGCGCGAGGTGGCGCATCTGTTCGAGATCATCCGCGACCTGCAGGCGCAGGGAAAGGGCATCGTCTACATCACCCACAAGATGAACGAGCTGTTCGAGATCGCCGACGAGGTCTCGGTGTTCCGCGACGGCCGCTACATCGGCACCCGCGCCGCGACCGACGTGACCCGCGACGAGATCATCCGCATGATGGTCGGGCGCGAGATCACCCAGATGTTCCCCAAGGAGACGGTGCCGATCGGCGACGTGGTGCTTGCGGTCAAGGACCTGTCGCTGAAGGGCATCTTCCACGACGTCTCCTTCGACCTGCGCAAGGGCGAGATCCTGGGCGTCGCCGGCCTGGTCGGCTCCGGGCGCAGCAACGTGGCGGAGACGATCTTCGGCGTGACGCCGGCCACCTCCGGCGAGATCCGCATCAACGGTGAGAAGTCGGTCATCGCCAGCCCCCGGGACGCGATGAAGCACGGCATGGCCTTCCTGACCGAGGACCGCAAGGAGACCGGCTGTTTCCTGAGCCTGGACGTGCAGGAGAACATGCAGATCGCGGTACTGACCCACCGCTACGTCAAGGGCGGGTTCGTGGCCGAGGCGGAAGTCGCCAGGAATTGCGACCGCATGCGGGACGCGCTCCGGGTCAAGACGCCGGACATGCAGGAGCGGGTGGAGAACCTTTCCGGCGGCAACCAGCAGAAGGTGCTGATCGGCCGCTGGCTGCTGACCAATCCGAAGATATTGATCCTCGACGAGCCGACGCGCGGCATCGATGTCGGCGCGAAGGCGGAGATCCACAGGCTGATCTCCCGCCTCGCCGGCGACGGAGTGGCGGTGCTGATGATCTCGTCGGAGATGCCGGAGATCCTCGGCATGAGCGATCGCATCATGGTCATGCATGAGGGCCGCATCACCGGATTCCTCGACCGCGCCGAGGCGGACCAGGTGAAGATCATGGAACTGGCATCGCACTGAGCGACGGGAGAAGCCGGCAAACGAAGCCGGCCCGGAACTGGTTGGACTGGGAGCGAGAGAATGGCAACCGAACAGGCTACCAACGCGCCGCGCAGCGAAGCCGTGCGCAAGCGCAAGCTGCCGCCGGAAGCGAACATCTTCCTCGTCCTGGTCGGCATCGCCGTGTTCTTCGAGGCCATCGGCTGGATCGTCGTGGGCCAGAGCTTCCTTTTCAACACCCAGCGCCTCACCGTCATGATCCTGCAGGTCGCCGTCATCGGCATCATCGCCGTCGGCGTGACCCAGGTCATCATCACCGGCGGCGTCGACCTTTCTTCCGGCTCCGTCGTCGGCATGACGGCGATGATCGCCGCCAGTTTCGCCCAGACCTCGGACTATGCCCGGGCGGTCTACCCCACGCTCACCGACCTGCCGGTCATCTTTCCGGTGGTGGTCGGCCTGCTGGTCGGGCTCTGCGCCGGCCTGATCAACGGCAGCCTGATCGCCTACACCGCCATTCCCCCCTTCATCGCGACCTTGGGCATGATGGTGGCGGCGCGCGGCGTGGCGAAATGGTACACGCGAGGCCAGCCGGTCTCCATGTTGTCCGAGGACTATGCCGCCATCGGCGCCAATGCCGGCTTCGGGAATGTGTCGATCCCGGTGCCGGTCATCATCTTCCTGGTGGTGGCGCTGATCTTCCACATCGCCTTGCGCTACACCCGCTACGGCAAGTTCACCTACGCGATCGGCGCGAACGTGCAGGCGGCCCGGGTGTCCGGCATCAATGTCGGCCGGCACCTGATCAAGGTCTATGCCATCGCCGGGCTGCTCTCGGGGCTTGCCGGCGTCGTGCTTTCCGCCCGCGCCATCACCGGCCAGGCCAGCATGGGCGTGTCCTACGAGCTCGACGCCATCGCCGCGGCGGTCATCGGCGGCACCTCGCTCGCCGGCGGCGTCGGCCGCGTGACCGGCACGGTGATCGGCACCATCATCCTGGGCGTGATGACCTCGGGATTCACGTTCCTGCGCATCGATGCCTATTACCAGGAGATCGTGAAGGGCGTGATCATCGTTGCCGCGGTGATCGTCGACCAGTACCGGCAGCGCCGCCGCAAGAAGGTCTGACAATACTTCCGTATGGTCCCTGGCGCGGCGGATTGCCGCCGCGCGGCTTTTCATAGGCGTCTATTCCGTTTCCGGCCGCTCGGTCATCGATTGTTCATTTCTTTGGCAGAACGTCGCCACGCGAAAGTCGTGTGCTGTCGCGGCATGCCCGCGCCCTGTCTGGCGTCATGCATGCCGGTCGCACCCATTCTTACGGAGTTCTGTCGTGACGCTTGACGGTCATCATCCGGTCCTTGCGGGGCGCAAGGCGCTCGTCGTCGGTATCGCCAACGAGCATTCCATCGCCTATGGCTGCGCCAGGGCCTTCCGCGAGATGGGGGCGGAGGTCGCCGTGACCTACCTCAACGACAAGGCGCGGCCCTTCGTCGAGCCCCTGGCGCATGCGTTGGAGGCGCCACTGTTCCTGCCCCTGAACGTCGAGGTTCCCGGCCAGACCGAGGAAGTCTTCGCCGCGGTGGAGCGGGAATGGGGCAAACTCGATGTCCTGGTGCATTCGATTGCCTCGGCGCCGAAAGAGGACATCAAGGGCGGCCTGATCGATTGCTCGGCCGATGGTTTCGCCAAGGCGATGGATGTTTCCTGCCATTCCTTCATCCGCATGGCGAAGCTGGCGGCGCCCTTGATGTCCGATGGCGGCACCATGTTCGCCATGAGCTATCTCGGCGCCGAGCGCGTGGTGCCGAACTACAATGTCATGGGGCCGGTCAAGGCGGCGCTGGAGGCGGCCTGCCGCTATCTCGCCTACGAGCTCGGCCATCGCGGTATCCGCGTGCACGCGGTCTCCCCCGGTCCGCTGAAGACCCGGGCCGCATCCGGCCTCAAGGATTTCGACCTGCTGCTGAACGACGCGATCGAACGCTCGCCGATCGGCGAGCCGGTGGACATCATGGATGTCGGCTTCACCTGCGCCTATCTGGCGACACCCTTCGCCCGGCGCCTGACCGGCAGCACCGTCTACGTCGACAGCGGCATGAACATCGTGGCCTGAAGCGGCCGCAGGATCAGCCGACGTTGATGCCCCGGATGGAGGATAGCAGGCCGAAGACATTCAGCAGCCAGACAATGACCGCGATGACGACCACGATGTTCAGGATGTTCTTTATCTTCCGATCCATCGGGATGTAGGTGTTGACCAGCCACAGCAGCACGCCGACGACGATCAGGGTAACGACGAGGGCAATGAGGGGCATTGTAGTCTCCGAGGTTTCAGGGCGCGATGGTGCGGCCGGACCAGCAGCGGGCCGGCGCAAAGCCGCGCGGGGACGAACCGGTTGGTCCGGCGGACGCACACCGGTTTTGAGATCAGCGGACGAGAGGGCGCGCCAAACCGGTCGTGAACGCACGCGGCACCAGTCCAGCGTCACGAAAACGCGGATCGCGGGGATTCGTTCCCGGCTCCGGGCGGATTTCCGCCTTTCGGGCTGACGGTTGGTTCCCTGCCGGCCCCCGAAAGGAGCGGCGCGGGCCGTTCGGGCGCCTGGCGTCCTAGGCGACCTTGTAGCGCTTCACCACGTCCCAATCGATCTCGACGCCGAGCCCCGGCTTGGTCGGCAGCGGGATGGTGCCGTCCGGGCGGAATACCAGTTCTTCCTGCGCCAGCTCTCGGCGCAGCCGCTCGACGCAGAGTTGTGGCGGCAGGTACTCGATGAAGGCGCAATGGTTGGTGACGAAGGCCAGGTGCGCGGTGCCGGAGATCGAGATACCGGTCTTCCAGCAATGCGGCACGATGGTGCGGCTGCGCGCCTTGGCCATGTCGCAGACGATCTTCGCTTCGCCGATGCCGCCGACGCGGCCCACGTCCGGCTGCGCCACCTGCACCTTGCCGACATCCATCAATTCCTCGAACTCGAAGCGGGTCGCCAGCCATTCGCCGAAGGCGATCGGCATGGGCGCCCGTTCCACCAGCTTCGCCATCTCCCGCACGTTGTCGGACCAGAGCGGCGTCTCGAGGAAATAGATGTTGAATTCGCCCCAGTCGCGCACCGTCTGCAGGCAGGTTGCGGCGTCCTGCCAGAGGTATTGCACGTCGACCATCAGCGTGACGTCGGGTCCCACCGCCTTGCGCACCGCGGCCAGCACCTCGGTGTGGCGCTCATAGCTCTCGCGCATGCCGCCATGGGCGTAGGGGCCGTTCATGGTGATCTCTGTCTTCATCGCCCTGAAGCCGAGGCTCTTGGCCTTCTCAGCCGAGGCGCAGAGCGCATCGCGGTATTCCTCGTAGCGGTGGCCGGCCGGCTGCAGCGAGGCATAGGGCGTGATCGATTGCCGTGTCGCGCCACCGAGCAGCTCGTGCACCGGCTTGCCGAGCGCCTTGCCGCACAGGTCCCACAGCGCCATGTCGACCGCGCTCATGGCATGGATCACCATGCCGCGGCGGCCGTTCATCGCGGTGCCGAGGTACATCTTTTTCCACAGCGCGCCGATCTCGAACGGATCGGCGCCGATCAGCATCTCCTTGATGCAGAGGCCCATCGTATGCGTGCCCGGCGCTTCGATGCAGGCCTTGGCCATCCACGGATTGGCGTCGCATTCGCCGATGCCGGTGACCCCGCCATCGGTGCGGATGACGACGACGAAGCTGTCCTGCGCCGAGGAGGTGAAGCTGGCATCGTAGTCCGGCGCCAGCAGGACGTGGCATTCCACGTCGGTGATCTTCAGGCGCGGCGGGGTCCCGGTCAGGCGCGGCGAAACGGTCTCGAAAGGCATGATGTCTCCGTGAGCGGAAGGAAAGGGGAGGGTCAGACCATGGTCAGTCCGCCATCGACCGGCAGCACCACGCCGGTGATGAACGACGCCTGGTCGGAGGCGAGGAACAGGGCGGCGCCGGCGATCTCCTCGGGCTTGGCGTAGCGGCCCATCGGGTGCATGGCGGCCAGGACTTTCAGCCCCTCGGCCTCGCCGCCCGGCATGCCGCCGGCATAGTTGCGGGTCAGCGGCGTGTCGATGACGCCCGGCGCGATCACATTGGCGCGCAACCCGGTCTTGGCGTAGTCGGAGGCGATGCAGCGCGCCAGATGCTGCAGCCCGGCCTTCGCCACGTTATAGGCGACGTCGCCTTCCCAGGCGACCAGTCCGCAGACCGACCCGATGAAGACGATCGACGGGTTCTTGCCCTTCAGCATGGTCGGGATCAGCCGCTTGGACAGGCGGAAAGCGGCGTTGAGATGCAGCGCCATCATCCTGTCCCACAATTCGTCCGAGGTCTCGTGCGTCGGCGCCGTCTGGGTCACGTCGATGCCGGCGCTGTGCACAAAGATGTCGAGCCCGCCGAGGCCGGCGACGACCGCATCCGCGGCGCGTTCCGTCTGCGCCTTGTCGTAGAAATCCGCCGCGACGACAATGTGCGGCCCGCTGGCGGCGGGCAGGGACTTCGCCATCGCCTCCGCCCGCGCGGCTTGCGTGGAAGCACCGATGGCGACTCGTGCGCCCGCCTCGGCGAAGGCCTTGACGATGGCGGCGCCGATGCCGCTCGACCCGCCGGTCACGTAGGCGCGCTTGCCCGCCAGTATGCCGCTCATGCCTGGACTCCCCGGTTCCACGTCATCGTGTGGTGTATCCGCCGTCGATGGCGATGGCCTGCCCGGTCATGAAGGCGGACAGGTCGCTCGCCAGATAGACCGCCAGTTCGCCCATCTCCTCGAGCTTGCCGGCACGCGGAATCGGATGCATGCGCCGCTTGGCCTCGAGCACTGCTTCCGGATTCGGCTCCAGCCGCACCACTTCGAGCGCCAGCGGCGTCTCCACGAAGCCCGGGCACATCGCATTCACACGCACGCCCTTGGCGGCGAAATCCAGCGCGGTCGCCTTGACCAGCCCGATCACCCCGGCCTTGCCGGCGCTGTATCCGGCGCGCTCGTATTGTCCGACGAGTCCGAACATCGAAGAGATCACGATCACGGATGCCTTGCCGGCCGCCAGCAGGTGCTCGGCGCCGAAGCGCATGGCGAGGAACGGCGGCAGCAGCGAATGGTCGATGATGCGCCGGTATTCCTCGACCGGCGTGTCGAAGATCGGCGTGCGGCCGCCGGCCCCGGCGCTGACCACGATCGTGTCGATGCCACCCATGAACTCCGCCGCCGCCGCGGTCACGCGCTGCACGTCCTCGGGGAGGGTCGCGTCTCCGGCGGCATAACTGGCCTTGCCCAGCGCCTTCAGCCCTTCCGCCGCCGTGCGCAGGACCGCATCGCGCCGCCCGGAGAGGAAGACGGCGGCGCCTTCGCGCGCCATCGCCTCGGCGCAGGCCAGGCCGATGCCGGTTCCCCCGCCATAGATCAGGGCCTTCTTGCCTGCGAGCCTGCCGCCCAATTCGTCCCCCGCTTGTGCTTTGCCCGTGCGCCGATGTCAGCGCGCGGTCTTGATCGGCCGGAACAGCGGCTCGGGCAGGCCCGGAACCTCGACCTCGGTGGCGAACAGGGCGCCGCCCTGGGCATCGCTGCCGTCCGGTGCCTGGCCACAGGTCACGAACAGGGTGCGCAGGTCCTTGCCGCCCAGGCAGCATGAGGTGATGAAGCGCGCCGGCAGGGTCCAGCTTTCCAGCCGCTCGCCCTCTGGCGACAGGCGCAGCACCTTGCCGCCGTCATAGAGCGCGAGCCAGACGCAGCCTTCGCGATCGACACAGCAGCCATCCGGCAGGCCATCGGCCTCGCTGTACTTCTGGAACACCCGCCGGCCGCCGAGCGCCCCGGTGATGGGGTCGAGGTCGTAGGCCAGGCTCTGCCGGCCGAGCGAATCGCTGAAATAGAGCACGGTGCCGTCGGGCGAGAAGGTCGGCCCGTTGCACACCACGAAGCCGCTGTCGCCGATGCGCCACTCTCCCTTGCGGTTCAGCACATAGAGGATGCCACGCGGCGCCGATTCCGTCGCATCGTAGTTGCCGATCCAGTAGTTGCCGTACCGGTCAACCTTGGCGTCGTTGTAGATGAGGTTGGGCCGCTCCTCGTTGGGATCGGCGAACGGGGTCATCGAGCCGTCGCGCGGATCGAACAAATATAGCCCGTTCTCCATCGCCGCGATCAGGCGCCCGTCCTCGCAGGGCACCACCGAGCCGATATTCTTGAATCCCGCCGGGGTCCAGTCGGTGCGCTTGCCGTCCGGCGTCAGCCGCCGGATGGTCGGGCCGTAGCAATCGACCCAGAAGAGCTCGCTTGTGGCGCTGTTCCAGATCGGGCCTTCGCCGAGCTTGTCGCGGCTGTCGGTGACGATTCGCCAGTCGGGGGTCCGCGCCATGGGTCAGAAGATCCGTTGACGGAAGAGGAATTCCGAAATACTGGACACATATTCAGGATGCAGGAATAGGCTAACATAGGCTAAAAAATGCGGTCAAGCGGACCGCCCCAAGAATGAAGAGGTCATGGTGAACTATTTCGACAAACCGGACTACTCGGTCATCGTCGTCGGCGCCGGTCGCGGCATCGGCCGCGCCGCGGCACTCGAGCTCGTGGCGCAAGGATGCGCCGTCGGCTGCTTCGACAGCGACGGTGCCAGCGCGGAGAAGGTCGCGGCGGAGCTCAAGGCGAAAGGTGGCAAGGCGATCGCCGCGCAGCTCGACGTGACCGAGGCGGCGACCATCCGCCCCGCCGTCGACGCGGCGGTGAAGAGCTTCGGGAAGGTGGATGCGCTGGTGAATTGCGCCGGCATCACCGGCAAGACCAACATTCCCGCGCACCAGGTGGACCTGACCGATTTCGACCTCGTCTATCGCGTCAATCTGCGCGGCGCGCTCCTGCTGTCCCAGGCGATCCTGCCGCACATGCTGGAACGCCGCTACGGCCGGCTGCTCCACGTCGCCTCGATCGCCGGCAAGGAAGGCAATGCCGGCATGACCGCCTATTCGGCGACCAAGGCCGGCCTCATCGGCATGGTGAAGAGCATGGCGAAGGACTATGTCGAGCAGGGCATCACCATCAACGCGCTGGCGCCGGCGGTGATCCGCACCCCGCTGGTCGATGCGCTGCCCCAGGCGACGGTGGACTACATGACCGCGAAGATTCCCATGCGCCGCTGCGGCGAGCTGGAGGAGGCGGCGCAGATGATCGCCTGGACCGTGTCGCCGGCCTGCAGCTTCACCACCGGCTTCACCTTCGATCTCTCCGGCGGCCGCGCCACCTATTAGCGTCTGGAGGTTGGCTTGAGCAGGATCGCCGCCATCGAGGTCATTCCGGTCATCGGCCCGGTCGCCGGCGCCGACGACCTCGACGGCACCACCGACACCGTCATTGTGCGCCTGACCGACGAGGCGGGCCGGACCGGCATCGGCGAGACCGACGCCCCGCCGCATGTGGTGAAGGCGTTCCTGGAGATGCCGACCGCGCATCTGTGGAGCCGCAATGCGGGTGAAATCCTGATCGGCGCCGACCCGCTGGAAGCAGTCGCGCTTTGGCAGAAGCTCTATGACGGGACCTTCTGGCCCGGCCGCCGCGGCCTCGGCATCCACGCCATCTCCGCCATCGACATCGCCCTCTACGACCTCGCGGGCAAGCAGCACGGGGTGCCGGCCTACAAGCTGATGGGCGGCGCGCGGCGCGACAAGCTCAAGCCCTATTGCACCATTTTCCCCGGCATGGCCCAGGGGCGGCCGGTCGAAACGCTGATGACCGAAATCAATCGTCAATTCGACGCCGCGCTGGAAACCGGATTCCGCGCGGTGAAGATGGAGGTGCTGTTCTACGACCTGGTGACCGACCGCGAGCTGGTGAACCTGATCAAGCGCGGCCGCAAGATGCTGGGCGACGACATCCTGATGGCGGTGGATTTCGGCTATCGCTGGCACAATTGGCATGACGCACTCTGGGTACTGGAGCGGATCGCCGATTGCGACATCTTCTTCGCCGAGGCGACGCTGCAGCACGATGACCTCGACGGCCACGCGCAGCTGGCGGCGCGCAGCTCGATCCGCATCGGCGGGGCCGAGGCCGCGGCGACGCGCTGGGAAATCCAGGAATGGCTGACCCGCGGCAAGGTCGGCGTGGTGCAGCCCAATATCGGCCGCGGCGGCGGGCTCACCGAGATCCGCCGCATCGCCGATCTCTGCGAGCTGATGGGCGCCGAGGTGGTGCCGCATGGCTGGAAGACCGGCATTACCTCCGCCGTCGGCCGCCATTTCCAGGCCGCCTGCGGCCCGGCGCCGGTCTTCGAATACGTCTCGCCCAAGGTCTTCGACAGCGTGCTGCGCCGCGAGCTGGTCTCGCCCGAGCCCGCGGTGGTCGATGGTTACATGGCGTTGCCCGACCGGCCGGGCCTCGGCATCGAACTGAACGAGGACCTGGTCGAGCGCCTGCGGGCGGACCGGCGCTAGGCGACCCGGAACTTCTCCACGATCGCCGGATCCAGGCTGACGCCCAGCCCCGGCGCTTCCGGCACCGGGATGCGGCCGTCCGGCCCGATCTCGAACGTCTCGCGCGTCAGCTTCCAGCGGATCTCGGACTTGCTGGTGGAGTATTCCGCCGGCTCGTCGTCCCAGTGCTGCGACAGGAAGGCGAGGTTGGCCGATATGGTGATGTTCGATTTGTAGCCGTGGGTGACCACGCGCTTGCCGCGCTTCCTGGCCACGGCGGCGATGCGCATCAGCTCGGTGATGCCGCCGGCCATGGTCACGTCGGGCTGGGCAATGTCGATCTTGCCCACGTCGAAGGCCTGCTCGTATTCGAAATGGGTGGTGAGGCCGAGATCGCCGCCGCCGATCGGCACGCCGAAGCCCTGGAACCGCGCATGGCCCTCCAAATCGTCGATCGGCAGGGGCGCCTCGACCCAGAGGAAGTTGTTGTCGCGGAAGATCGGCATCAGCGGCAGGCCGTCCTCCGCCTTTTCCCAGGCCGTTGCCGCGTCGACCATCAGGCGGATGTTCGGGCCGACATGCTCGCGCGCGGTGCGGATCAGCATTTCGGCCCGCCGCACATCCTCGCGCCAATGCGGGTCGGCCACGATCTTGATCGCCTGCAGCCCCAATTTCAGCCCGCGGTCGATGTTGCTGCGCACCTCGTCCGCCGATTCGCCCAGCGGATAGACGGTGCCGTAGGCCAGCAGCCGGCTGCGCTTGCGCGTGCCGAGCAGCTCGGCGACCGGCTTGCCGAGCGCTTTGCCCCGGATGTCCCACAGCGCGATGTCGACGGCGCTGATGGCATGGATCACCACGCCGCGGCGGCCGTAATAGCTGGTCCAGTCGTACATCCGGTCCCACAATGCCTCGACCTGGAGCGGGTCCTGGCCGACCACGATCTCCTTCAGCCCCATGGCGTGGGTGTGCGAGCGGGGCGCGTTCACGATGGCCCTGATCACGGAGGGGACGCTGTCCACCTCGGCGATGCCGGTGATGCCGCCGTCCGTATGGACGAGGACGAGGCAATTGTCGTATGACCCGTCGAAGGTGGCGCCGGTCCAGCCCGGCACCCGGAGTTCGATCACCTCGATGTCTGTAATCTTCATTTCCCGCCCCCATCCAGCGCCGATTTGCGCATTCGTCTGGAATATTGGATACTAGTCCAGGATGTTGGAATATCAGCCATGACGCAACCAGGCAAGGCGGCCGCCCGCGCCGCCACCCAATCCGTGCAATCCGCCGCCCCCGCCGCGGCGGAGGAGGAGCAGGGCGGTTCCCGCTCCGTGCGCCGCGCGATGGAAATCCTCGAATTCCTGTTGCAGCAGGGCGAGCCCGCGACGGTCGGCGCCATCGTGACCGCACTGCAGATCCCCAAATCGACCGCTTATGAGCTGGTCCGCACGCTCTCCGAGGCCGGCTACCTGGAACCCTCGGGCCGCGGCTCCGGCCTGTTCCTGGGGCGCAAGTTGTTCGAGCTCGGCATGGCCTATCGCAGCCAGGTCGACCTGCTGCGCGACGGCAGCCAGATCGTCGAGGAATTGCGCGACACCACCGGCGAGACGGTGCAGCTCTCGGTCCTCGAGAACGACATGATGCTGGTGCTGCTGAAGGAGGAGGGCTCGCGCTCCATCCGCATCATCAGCCGGGTCGGCTCGCGCGTGCCGGTGAACTGGGCCGCCGCCGGCCGCCTGCTGGTCTCCGACATGGACGACGCGGCCCTGGGCGCGCTGCTCAAGCGCTCGGTGCGGCAGTCGCCGACCGGCCGTTCGACCACCGAGGTGCCGAAGCTGATCCAGCAGATCCGCAAGTTCCGCAAGCAGGGCTACGCCACCGAGCTCAACGAGACCAACGAGCATGCCGGCTGCGTCGCCGCGCCGGTCATCGACGGCAGTGGCCGCTGCGTCGCCGCCATCAGCATCGTCGCCCCCGAGCATCGCCTGGGCAAGCAGAACCGCGAGGATCTGATTGCCAAGGTGCGCGACGCCGCGGCGCGGCTCTCCGGCCGGCTCGGCGCTCACTGAGCCGGCTTCCCGGCGGCGGCGAAGGCCGCCTGCAGTTGGTCGAGCAGGTCGCGCTCCGCGATCTCCCCGCGCAGGTGCCGCTCGATGAGCGGGCCGGCCTTGGCCTGGAAGCCGAGATAGCCGGCGAAGCGCGGCCGGATCCAGCATCTTTCGATGGTGCGCAGGGTGGCGCCGTAGGCGCCGCCAAACCGCGCGTCGATTGCCGCATCCCGCCAGGTTTCGATCCGGGCCGGCTGTCCGTGATGCAAGGCGAAGGCGCGCTGCGTCTCCGCCGCGGCGGCGAAACGGGCATAGGCCATCGCCGCCTCTGGATGGGCGCAATGCGCCGAGATGCCGAGCCCGGTGCCGCCGATGGTCGAGCCGCCGGGCCCATGCGGTCCGGGAAAGTCGTGGAAGCGCAGCGGCCGGCGCTGGTCCGCCTCGGCATAGGTCGCATAGCAATAGACCGCCGGGCAGAACACCAGGTCGTCGCGCGCCGCCATGACGTCGTGCAGCTCGATGCTGTTCCAGTCCAGCGCCTCGCGTGGGCAAAGGGATAGCAGGGCGCGCATCTGCTCAAGCGCCGTACGCGCGGTGGCCAAATCGGCGAAGGGCTGCTCCGCCTCGGTCGCGCAGGGCCGCCCCGCATTGGCGCACAGCGTGAAGAAGGTCATCAGGCTGTGCACGCCGCGCAATCCGATGGCGAGCTTCAGGCCGTGGCGTGCGGCCTGTTCGCCAAGCGCGAGCAGCTGCGCCCAATCCGCCGGGGGCGCCGCCTCCAGCCGCGCCATCAGGTCAGGCCGCGAAACCGCCACCTGGCATGCCGCATCCACCGGCACCGCCCAGGTTTTTCCCGCGTAAACATAGGTTTGCAGCGAAGGGCCGGCGAAGGCCTTGGCGTCGTCGACGATGTCGTCGACCGGCAGCAGGCAGTTGCTCGCCGCGATGTCGCCGCAGAACGGATGGTCGAGGATGATGAAGTCGTAGGTCTTCGCCAGCTCGGCCACCGGCGTGAACTCGAAGCCGTGCAGCGGACGCGATGCCCATTCGATCTCGATGCCGGGATGCGCTTGCGCGAACATCGCCTGCGTCGCCAGCAGCGGATCGACCGCACGGCGATGATCCCAGGTCATTCCACGCAGGCGTATCGACGGCATTGCTCCGCTCCCGGTTGACTCGCCCCGTTGACTCGCAGGCGATTCTCGCTAACCTAGCATTCTATAAATACGCACAACAGTCCGGTATTTCGGAATTGAAGCGGCGCGCTGTTTCAAGGGTGGACGGCGCGAAAAACGAAAGCGGGGAGGTGACCATGAGACTCGTTCGATTGATGTCCGGCGCGGCGATCGGCGCGCTGGCGCTCGCGGGATTGTCCGGAGCGGCAATGGCCGCCGCCGGCGACGAATGCGTGAAGGTGCTGGGCTATGAGTGGAGCGGCGAGAAGCAGTCGATGGATCCCGCCGACATGCATTCCGGCGACGACGCCTACCATACCTTCGCGGTCTACAACCGCCTGGTCGACATCGACGACAATTTCAACGTGCTGCCGGAGCTCGCCACCGAATGGTCGGTGTCGGCGGACGGCCTGACCTGGACCTTCAAGCTGCGCGACGGCGTGAAGTTCCACAGCGGCAAGGACTTCTCCTCCGCCGACGTGGTCTATTCCTTCAAGCGCCTGCTGGACGAGAAGACCGGCTCCGGCGCCCGCGCGGTGCTCGAGTTCCTCGATCCCGATGGCATCAAGGCGCCGGACGCGCATACCGTCACCTTCACCACCAAGAAGCCGGTGGTCGAGCTGCCGGTGCTGATCACCAACAAGTTCACCAACATCGTGCCGGACGGCGCCAAGCAGGAAGACCTGCGCCTGCATGAGGACGGCACCGGCCCCTTCATGCAGGAGGAGTTCACGCCGAACGCCCCGGTGCGCATCCTGCGCAAGAACCCGAACTACTGGGACGCGGGCAAGCCGAAGGCCGAGTGCCTGAAGATCACCGTGGCGCAGGAAGCCGTCGCCGCCGTCTCGGCGATGAAGTCCGGCGAAGTCGACCTGATGCTGAACGTCGATCCCTCGGTCATTCCCGCGCTGAAGGACGACCCGTCGGTGCAGCTGCTGGAGACCGCCGCGTCGAACTCGATGACCATCTCGATGTGGGTCGACACCAAGCCCTTCGACAACATCAAGGTCCGCGAGGCCTTGAAGGCGGTGGTTGACCGCCAGGCGATGGTCGATACCGTGTTGCTCGGCTTCGGCGAGCCCGGCGCCGACAGCCCGGTGCCGATCGGCAATCCGGCCTCCTATACCAAGGAAGCGCCGAAGCAGGACTACGAGCTGGCCAAGAAGCTGCTGGCCGAGGCCGGCTACAAGGACGGCCTGAAGTTCGACCTCTACACCGCCGAGGGCGTGCCCGGCATGGTGCGCATGGCCCAGGTCTATGCCGAGATGGCGAAGCCGGCCGGCATCGACATCAACGTCATCGTCACCCCGGCCGAGAGCTTCTGGGACGACGTCTGGCTGAAGCAGTCCATCGTCACGTCAGCGTGGTCGATGCGGCCGCCGGGAGAGGGCCTGGCCGTCGCCTATACCCAGAGCGCCAAGTGGAAGGAGACCCACTGGGAGCGGCCGGATTACGACGCCCTGCTGCTGAAGGCCAACACCACCGTCGACACGGCGGAGCGGTTGAAGCTGTTCCAGCAGACCGGCGAGTTGCTGGCGAAGGAAGGCGGCTTGATCCTGCCGATGTTCGTCCACCAGGTTCTGGCCCTGCGCAAGGGGTGCGAGGGCTACACGCCGCGGGCGCAGAACTTCAATTTGAACTTTGAAGATCTGAGCTGCAGCAAGTAGGCTTCCCTGGGTGCGGGCGCCGGCAGTTCCGCCGGCGCCCGTGCTTTTTCACCGAATAGTTCGTGATTTCGGCGCTGGGCTCCGGCGCCGTTGCGCTGGGGGAATGCACTTGCCGATCGTAAGGCTCGTCACCGGCCGCATCCTGCTTTCCCTGCTGACGCTGCTGATCGTCTCGCTGATCATTTTCGCGGTGCTCGAAATCCTGCCGGGCGATGTGGCGACGCGCATCCTCGGCCGCGACGCGACGCCCGAAGCGCTGGAGCTGCTGCGGGTGAAGCTCGGCCTCAACGACCCGGCGCCGCTGCGCTACCTGCATTGGCTGGGCGGGCTGCTGACCGGCGATCTCGGCCAGTCGCTGGCCTCCAGCCGCCCGGTGGGTGAGATCGTCGCGCCGCGCATCTACAACACGGTGCTGCTCTCGGCCTATGCCTTCCTGCTCTACCTGCCGCTGACCGTATTGCCGGCGCTGATCCAGGCGATCCGCCGCGACGGGCCGGTCGATCACGCCCTTTCCGTCGTCACGTTGGTCCTGCTTTCGGTGCCAGACTTCCTGCTGGCGACAATTCTGCTCTTCACCTTCGTGGTGCTGGTACGGATCCTGCCGGCGATCTCCCTGGTCGATCATTCCTCGAGCGCGGTCGATTATCTGCGCGCCATGACCCTGCCGGCGCTGACCCTGGCGATCGTCATGGCGGTCTATGCCGTGCGCATGCTGCGCGACAATTTGATCGAAGTGCTGGATTCCGACTATGTGCGCATGGCGGAGCTGAAGGGCCTCAGCGCAAGGCGCGTGCTGCTGCGCCATGCCCTGCCCAACGCTTTGGTGCCGACGCTCAATGTAACGGCGCTCAACCTTGCCTATCTGGTCGGCGGCGTGGTGGTGGTGGAGAGGGTGTTCTCCTATCCCGGCTTCGGCAGCCTGCTGGTGGATTCGCTGCAACTGCGCGACCTGCCGGTGATCGAGGCGACGGTGATGATCGCCGCTTTGGTCTATGTCGGCGCCAATCTGATCGCCGACGTGGCCGCGATCCTGCTCAACCCGCGCCTGCGGACGGGCTGAGCCATGAGCGTGGACCAGACCCCGATCCAGGCCCCCGCGCCGCGCTCCGCCGGCCTCCGCTCTTTGTGGGGGCAGACGCCGCAGAGCTTCCGTATCGGGCTGGTCATCCTGCTGGTGCACTTCATCGTCGCTTTCACCGGGCCGCTCTGGGCGCCCTGGGGCTTTTCGCAGATGGGGGCGGGCATCCCGCTCTCGGGCATGAGCTGGGCGCATCCCTTCGGCATCGACCAGCTCGGCCGCGACGTGTTCAGCCGGGTCGTGCATGGCGGGCACATCGTCATCCTCCTCTCACTCTCCGGCACCGCGCTGGGCATCGTCATCGGCGCCGTGCTCGGCCTGCTCTCCGGTTATCTCGGCGGCTGGTTTGACAACCTGCTGCAGCGCTTCCTGGAGGCGCTGATCAGCATTCCGTTCCTGGTCCTGGCGCTGATCGCCATCGCCTCTGCCGGGCCGGAGCTGTCGGGCAACCCGATCCTGGTGGTGCTGGTGGTGGCGCTGATCTATGCGCCGCGCGTCGCCCGCATCGCCCGCGCCGCCGCCATGGACATCGCGACGCGCGATTATGTCACCGTCGCGCGGCTGCGCGGCGAGAGCGCCTGGTCGGTGATGCGCCGTGAGCTCTTGCCGAACGCCACCGGTGTGCTGCTGGTCGAATTCGCTCTGCGCGCCGGCTATGCGCCGGTGCTTGTCGGCTCGCTCGGCTTCCTCGGCTTCGGTCTGCGTCCGCCGACGCCGGAATGGGGCCTGATGATCAGCGAGAATCGCGCCCTCATCATCATCACGCCGATCACCGTGCTCGGTCCGGGTTTGGCGCTGGCCTCCCTGGTCGTCGGGCTCAACCTGTTCACCGAAGGGCTGGCGCGCATCCTTGGGCGCACCGTGCGGCTGGGCAACCAATGACCGCCGGCACGCTCCTCGAGGTCAGTCACCTCAGCGTCGCCTATCGCCAGGGCGGCGGCTGGTCGCGCGCAGTGGACGATGTCAGCTTCGCCGTCGCGCCAGGGGAGGTGTTCGGCCTGGTCGGTGAATCCGGCTGCGGCAAGTCCACCATCTCGCTGCAGTTGCTCGGCTTCCGGCACCCCACGCTGCGGGTGGAGGCAGGCGAGGTCCGCTTCAAGGGCGCCAGCCTGACCGGCATGGCTCGGGCGGAGCTCGACCGGTTGCGCGGCGACCGTATCGCCTTCGTGCCGCAGAACCCGACGACCGCGCTCAATCCCGGCATCCGCATCGGCCGGCAGCTGGCCGAGACCATGCTGGCCCATGGCCGGGTGCCAGGCGTCGACAGCGCCGCGGCGGTGATCGCCCAAATCCTCGCCCTGGTTGGGCTGCCGGCCGATCCGGCCTTCCAGCATCGCTACCCGCACCAATTGTCCGGCGGCCAGCAGCAGCGCGTCTGCATCGCCATGGCGCTGGCCTGCGATCCCGACCTGCTGGTGCTGGACGAGCCGACCACCGGCCTCGACGTCACGACCCAGGAGCAGATCGTCGCGCTGCTGAGCTCGCTGCGGCGGCGCATCGGCGTCGCCATGCTCTACGTCACCCATGACCTGGCGCTGCTGTCGCAGATCGCCGATCGCATCGGCGTCATGTATGCCGGCCGCATGGTCGAGATCGCACCGACCGCCGAGATCTTCCTCAATCCGCGTCACCCTTACACCCAGGGCCTGATCGCCTCGATCCCGGTGATCGACGCCCAGGCCGTCGCGCGGACGCGGCCACTGCGGGGACTGTTGCGCCGGCGCGAGCTGCCGCCCGGCTGTCCCTTCGCGCCGCGCTGCGACCATGCGCGGGAACGCTGCGCCGCCGAGCGACAGGAACTGGAGCGCATCGACGATGCCCGCGCCATCGCCTGCTGGCGCTGGCGCGAGATCGCGCCCTTGCCGGTGGAACCAGACGCCGAGGGGGACGGCCTAGCGGCCGCTGGTGCGCCGGTCCTCTCCCTCGACCATGTCAGCGTGGTCTACGGCTCCGGCCCGCGCGCTTTCCGCGCCGTCAGCGACGTGTCGTTCGAGATCAAGGAAGGCGAGGTCTTCGCCCTGGTTGGCGAGTCCGGCAGCGGCAAGTCGACCCTGGCACGCGCCATCAGCGGTTTGGCGGCGCCCGAGGGTGGCGCCATCCGGCTCCGCGGCGAGGTGCTGGCGGGAGCGGTGCGCGACCGCAGCGACCTGCAGCGCCGGCTGATCCAGTACATCTTCCAGAACCCCGACGCCTCGCTCAATCCCCGTGCCCGGATCGGCGAGGCCATTGCGCGGCCCCTGGTGCACTTCTTCCAGATGGACGGCGCCAAGGCGAAGGAGATGGTGGTCGACGCCCTGGGCGATGTGCGCCTCGACGGCACCTATCAGGCGCGCTTTCCCGACCAGCTGTCCGGCGGCGAGCGCCAGCGCGTCGCCATCGCCCGCGCCTTGGCAGCGAAGCCGGCGCTGCTGCTCTGCGATGAAATCCTTTCTGCTCTCGACGTCTCGGTGCAGGCCAACATCCTGACCCTGCTTCAGCAGCTCAAATCGGAGCACGGCATCGCCATGCTGTTCATCTCGCACGACCTCGCGGTGGTGCGGATGCTGGCCGACCATGTCTGCGTGCTCTATGGCGGCGAGGTGATGCAGATCGGCCCGCGTGACCGCGTCTTCGCGGCGCCGTTCCATCCCTACACCCACAGCCTGCTGCATGCCGTGCCGGTGCCGCTGCAGCCGCCCGACACCCGGTCCGGCGCCGCGAAGGCCGGCGAGCCGAAGCGGGGCGGGACGGGTTGCGTCTATGCCGGCCGCTGCCCCTGGCAGATCGGCGCGGTGTGCGAGTCCGAACGCCCGCCCTGGCGCGAAAGCGCAGGCGTCGGCCTGCGTTGCCATCTCAGCATCGAACAATTGAACGCGCGCGCCGACTGGCCGCCATCGCCCAAGGAAAGACCCGTCCCATGAAGATCACGAAGGTAGAGTGCTTCGTCCTGCTGGTGCCCGACTATCGGGCGGATGCCTGCTCCTCGGCGCAGGATGACATGGTGGTGAAGATCCACACCGACGAGGGCCTGGTTGGCATCGGCGAGACCGACACGAATCCCTGGGTCGCCCGCGCCATGATCGAGGCGCCGGGTACCCACATCATGGGCCTCGGCCTGACCGAGATGCTGGTGGGCAAGGATCCGAGCGACGTCGAGGGCCTGTGGGAGAAGATGTATATGGGCTCGGCCATGACCGGCCGGCGCGGCCTCGGCATCTGCGCCATGGGTGCCCTGGACATGGCGCTGTGGGATTTGCGCGGCAAGGCGGAAGGCAAGCCGTGCTGGCAGCTGCTGGGCGGCGCGATCAATCCCGGCGGGATCACGCCCTATGCATCGCTCCTGCCGGAGGGCGACGACCTGGAGACCTATACCCGCATCCTGGTGGAGCGCGCGGTGAAGGCGAAGCAGCTCGGGTTTCGCGCGGCGAAGCTGGAGATCTGCATCAAGGGGCCATACTCGCACAACTCGCTGCAGATCCCCGACGACCGCGAATGCGCCAAGATCGTCGCCGCCTGCCGCAAGGCGGTGGGGCCGGAGATGACGTTGATGGTCGACGTCGCCTATGCCTGGGCGGACTGGAAGGAGGCGCTGCGCGCCATCGACATGTTCGCCGACCAGGACATCTATTTCATCGAGACGCCGCTGCCCTCCGACGACATCGAGGGGTATGCCAAGCTGGTGAAGGCGTCGCCGGTGCGTGTCGCCGCCGGCGAGTGGCTCAATTCCCGCTTCGAGTTCCGTGAGCTGATGGACCGCGACGCGCTGGACGTGGTGCAGCCCGATGTGGGCCGCGTCGGCGGCCTGACCGAGGCGCGCCGCGTCGCCATGGCGGCGCGCGACAAGGGCTTGGCGGTTGTGCCGCATTGCTGGAAATCGGCCATCGGCATCGCCGCCTCGGCGCACCTGGCGGCGGTGTCGCCGACCTGCACCTACATCGAATTCCTGCCGCGCGAGCTGGCCGATTCCAGCCTGCGCAAGGACCTCTGCAGCGTCGAGCTGCCGGTGGTGAACGGGCAGATTCCGCTGCCCGCCGCGCCGGGGCTCGGCATCACCCTCAACGAAGACGCCCTCGTGAAATACCGCGTGCAATAGGACCGATCATGAAAATAGATTCCGTCGACTTCTTTTATCTCTCCATGCCGGTGGTGACCGATGCCGGCGACGGCAGCCAGGACGCCCTGGTGGTGCGCGTGCGCGCCGGCGGCATCGAGGCCTGGGGCGAATGCGAGGCCTCGCCGCTCACCTCCATCGCTTCCTTCGTCTGCCCCATGTCGCACGGCGCATGCCGCCCGGTGGCGGCCTCGGTGCTGGGCGAGGACGTCTCGACGCCGGCCGACATCGCGCGCATCGCCGCCACCATCAACTGGAACAGCATGGATTTGCTGCAGGCGGCGCATACCTGGTCGGGGGTGGAGATCGCGCTGTGGGACCTGCTGGGCAAGAAGCGCGATGAGCCGGTCTTCAAGCTGCTCGGCTACGGCCGCGCGTATCCGAAGATGCCCTATGCCTCGCAGCTGTTCGGCGATACGGCGCAGCAGACGCTGGAATTCTGCCGCGCGGCCAAGGATCTTGGCTATCGCGCGGTCAAGTGCGGCTGGGGTCCCTTCGGCCGCGGCAGCGTGAAAGAGGATGCCGACCACCTGATGGCGGCGCGCGAGGGCATCGGCGCCGACGGCATCCTGCTCATCGATGCGGGGCAGATCTGGAACGAGGATGTCGACGCCGCCGCGGCGCGGCTGCCGGCGCTCGAAGAGGTGCGGGCGACCTGGCTGGAGGAGCCCTTCAACGGCAGCGCCTACGAGGCCTATGGCGCGCTGGCGAAGCGGCCCAGCACCGTGAAGCTCGCCGGCGGCGAGGCGGCGCACAACATCCACATGGCGCGCCACACGATCGACATCGGCAAGGTCGGCTTCGTGCAGATCGATTGCGGCCGTATCGGCGGCATCGGTCCGGCGAAGCAGGTGGCCGACTACGCGGTGGGCAAGGGCATCACCTATGTCAACCACACCTTCACCTCGCACCTTGCTTTGTGCGCCTCGATCCAGCCTTTCGCCGGGCTCGAGAAGCACCGCATCTGCGAATACCCGGTGAAGCCGCAATCGATGGCCTGGGACATGTGCAAGACCCACATCGCGCCGGACGCCAATGGCGAGGTGCGGGTGCCCGAAGCGCCCGGCCTCGGCATCGAGATGGACCTCGCCGCCATGAAGAAATACCTCGTGGATGCGGAGATCAAAGTCGGCGGCAAGGTGCTGTACCGGACGCCCGCGCTCGCCTGAGCGTGGGGCTCCGGCGGGCTGCCGGTCCGGGCGAGCTTCGGCGCGGCCGGGGCGCGGCCTTGACGGGTCTTTGCGTCGCAGCCTAGAGTCATCCGGGATACTAGAACATATTCCGTAATGCCGGAAAACGGCGCTGCGCGGAATGACAGGCGGGGGCGTACCGATGGGCTTGCTGGCCGGGCAAGTTTGCATTGTCAGCGGCGCGGGCCAGGGGCTCGGCCGGGCCATCGTGCTCGAAATGGCCGCCGAGGGGGCCAAGGTCGTCCTGCTTGAGCGCAATCCGGCGACGCTCCAGGCCGTCGCCGCCGAGGTCGCTTCCGCTGGCGGCGCCGCGCTTGCCTACCAGCTCGACGTCACCGACTACGACGCCTATGGCAGGGCGGTGGCCGATGTGGTGGCGAAATGGGGCGGCATCGACGTGCTGGTGAACAACGCGGCGATCAATCCGCCGACCCGCACCATCCTCGACGACACGCTGGAGGATTGGCGTCGCACCATCGCCATCAACCTGGAATCCGTCTACATGGGCTCCAAGCTGGTGGCGCCGCACATGGTGGCGAAGAAATCCGGCCGCATCATCTCCATCGCCTCGATCCAGGGGTTCGCCTCCAGCGGCGAATGCGGCGCCTACAACGCGGCGAAGGGCGCCATCATCGCGCTGACCAAGTCGATGGCCGTCGAGCTCGGCCCGCACG
>JBGAGP010000088.1:0-21461 GCA_044226685.1 Dongiaceae bacterium | reverse complement strand
CCGGCGATGGCGCCGGTGGTCGCACGCTATGCGCAGAAGATGCTGTCCTGGCGGCTCGCCCACGCCGAGCGCACGCTGACCCACATCCACCTGACTGCGAACGGCCCGGTGGCACGGCCGCGCCAGCACAAGCGCGTCGCGGCGGAATAGGCGGGGCGGAAAAAACGAGGAGCGGGCACCGCCTGACGCGGCGCTGCGTCAGGCGCTCTGGCGCATCAAGTGGCGCGCCGGCATCAGATCGGCGACGTCGAGCAGGCCCAGCTTGGCGTCCTCGATGCCGATGCAATGGGTGACGGTCGCGCCGTCATCGGAGAGCGGCAGCAGCACTTCGGCAAGCTCGCAGACACGGCCGTCCTTCAGCGCGGTCTTCACCACGCCCATGACCGGCCGCCGGTCCTGGCACAAGGTGCGGTAGACCTTCAGCCAGTCGGTTTCGAAGTCGCAGCTGAAATCGATCTCGTCGAGATACCGGTTGGTGTAGTCCATCCCGGCATTGGCGACGCAGCGCGTGCCGACCAGAGTGTAGCGGACACGCCACGGATCCGGCTCGATCTTCGACAGCATGATGCAGGGCAGGATGCGCTTCAGCTCGGCGGGCTCGATATCGGCGCGCGACGGCATCAGCCGCTGCCCGCGCGTGCGCTGCCAGTATCCGTACAGTTCTTTGCCGATGGCCGAGGAAAGCTCCTCGACGCTTGCAACTTCCCGCACGCGTGCCAACCCCTGAAAATTTTATTTGGTGCTTATTGAAGTGGGCTGGATGATGCCGAAGCAAGGCGCGCGTGACAACCGAAAAGAGTCGGTACGCGGCATTGAATCGACGCTCAATGTCGAAGCCTGACCGAATGGTCGAAGGACGCCGATTTTGCGGCTCTTCTATCCCCGGACGGAACGGTCTCTTTGTGGATATCCTGTGGACGATTGCGGCGCCGGCGGCGCTATCGCACCTGCGCCGGGCGGACAATTTCCGAAGCGCACAACCGAGGGTGCTTCGTCCTCGGCATCATGAATCGGGCATGACCAAAGGGAGGGGCCTGGAGCGGGCGACGGGGTTCGAACCCGCGACCCTCGGCTTGGGAAGCCGATGCTCTACCGCTGAGCTACACCCGCGCTCCGGCCATGAGACGGCTCTTTATAGGCCGGCGCGGCGCAGGGATTCAAGCGGCCCTCGCTTCAGCGCCGGGCTGCGCGCGGCGGCCTTGGCAGCCTGTGCGGTGCGGCATAGTCTCCGGGGCGCTGCACCATAGAGTCGGGGGCGAGAACGTCTCCAACGGAGTGGAGAACACGCTTGCAACGAAACGGCTCATGGTCGCGACGCGACCTGCTGCGATCCGGCGCCTGGATGACGGCCGGACTCCGGATCACCGGGTTCGGATTGTCCGCCGGGCTCGGCGGCCTGATGCCGCGGTACGCCAGGGCCGCGGACGAAGCGGCATGGGACGAGGTTCTCGCCGCCGCCGCTGGCCAGGTCGTGCAGTTCAATGCCTGGGGCGGCGACCAGCGGATCAACGACTACATCGCCTGGGCGGCCGGCGAAATCGTCGGGCGTCATGACGTGACGCTGCGCCACGTGAAGCTTGCCGACACGGCCGAGGCAGTGGCCCGCATCGTGGCGGAAAAGGCCGCCGGGCAGACGACGGGCGGCAGCGTCGACCTGATCTGGATCAATGGCGAGAATTTCGCGACCCTGAAGGCGCAGGGCCTGCTGTACGGGCCGTTCACCGAATTGCTGCCCAACATGCGCTTCGTCGATCAGTACGAGAAACCGACCACGGTGGTCGATTTCACCATCCCGACCGCGGGCCTGGAAGCGCCCTGGGGCATGGCACAGCTGGTGTTCTTCTACGACAGCGCACGGGTGCCGGCACCGCCGCGCTCGATGGCGGAACTGTGGCGCTGGGCGCAGGAGAATCAGGGCCGCTTCACCTATCCGGCGCCGCCGGATTTTCTCGGCACCACGTTCCTGAAGCAGGCCTTCTACGAGACCACCGCCGACCCGACCGCGGCGCTGTCGCCGGCGGGCGATCGCGCCGCCATGGCGATGGCGCCGCTCTGGGACTACCTCGACCGGCTGCACCCGTTGCTATGGCGGGGAGGCCGGACCTTCCCCAAGAGCAGCGCCGAGATGCGGCAGGCGATGGCCGACGGCGAGACGGACATCTATTTCGCCTTCAATCCCGGCGACGCATCCTCGGCCATCGCCCAGGGCCTGCTGCCCGACACCGTGCGGCCTTTCGTGCCCAATGCCGGCAGCATCGGCAACACGCATTTCGTCGCCATCCCCTTCAATTCCGCGGCCAAGGAAGGCGCCATGGCGGTGGCCAACTTCCTGCTGTCCCCGGAGGCGCAGGCGCGCAAGGAGAGCGCCGAGATCTGGGGCGATCCGACCGTGTTGTCGCTGGCCACGCTGGCGCCGGAGCAGCGCAAGCTGTTCGACGAGCTGCCGCGCGGGGTGGCCACGCCGGCGCCCGATGAGCTCGGGCGTCCCTTGCCGGAGCCGCATCCGACGTGGGTGCGCGCGCTCGAGCAGGGCTGGGCGGAGCGCTACGCGACGTGAGCCTGACAGGCGGCGATGCCGGGCGCGCGGCGCGGCTGCACGGGGCGAGATCGCGCAGGTCTGGGTTGCGCCGGTCGGGGTTGCGCGGATCCTGGGTCCTGCTGGTGATCCTGCCGCTGTTGCCGGTCGTCTGCGGGCTGTTGTTCGTGTTGCTGCCGGCCTTCGGCTATTTCCCGGCTTTGGGCGGCGACGCCTGGTCACTTGACCCCTGGCGCGCCCTTGCCGCCGTGCCGGGACTGCCGGCGGCGCTGCGGGCAACCTTGATCGCGGGCTTCCTGGCGACCCCGGTTGCCCTCGCGCTGGCCTTGTTCATGGCTGCGCGCCTGGCGCCGGATGGCGGGGTCAGGACGGGCCTGCCGCGCGTCCTCGCCGCGACCCTGTCCTGGCTGCTGGCGACGCCGCATGCGGCCTTTGCCATCGGCCTCGCCTTCCTGCTGTCGCCCTCCGGCTGGCTGGTGCGGCTGGCGGCCCTCGCCATCCCGATCGAGCAGCCGCCGGATCTGCTCACCTTGCGCGATCCCTGGGGGCTCGGCCTCGCTCTCGGCCTGGTGCTGAAGGAGACGCCGTTTCTGTTCTTCGCCGCCCTCGCCGGGCTGCGCCAGCTGGCCCCGGCGGCGACGCTGCATCTGGGTGCCAGCCTGGGCTACGGCCCCGGCGCGGCTTGGCTGAAGCTGGTGGCGCCCCGGCTCTATCCCCTGATGCGCCTGCCGCTCTATGCGGTGCTGGCCTATGGCCTGTCGGCGGTCGACATGGCCCAGGTGCTGGGGCCGAGCGCGCCGCCGAGCCTGGCGGTGCTGGCCCTCGACCTCAGCCGCGATCCGGATCTTGCCCGCCGCTTTCCCGCCGCCGCCCTGGCGCTCTCCCACCTGGCGGTGGTGATCGGCGCGCTGGCCGCGTGGCGCGGCCTCGAAACCGTGCTTGGCCGCTGGATGCGGCGGTTCCTGGCCGACGGCCGACGCGACGCTTCCCCGGTCCTGCTCGGCCTCGGCTACGTCGTGGAAGCGGCGGCCGTGCTGGCGGTGCTGCTGGCGGCGCTGGCGATCCTGGCCTTGCCGCTGTGGTCCTTCGCCATCGGCTGGCGCTTCCCGGCGGCCTGGCCGCAATGCTGCAGCCTGGCGGCCTGGAGCCGTGCCGCGCAGGGGCTGTCCTGGCCGCTCGCCAACAGCATCGGCATCGCCGCGGCGGTCAGCGCCGTCGCGTTGGCGGCGGCGGTGGCCTGGCTCAGCCTGGAGCCGCGGCGCGGCGCTGGCGGCCCGGATCTCGCCGCTGCGGGCCGCGGGGCGGTGATGCTGCCGCTGCTGGTTTCGGACCTGGCCTTTCTCATGGGGGTGCAGATCCTGCTGCTGGTGATCGGCATCGGCGGCGGCTGGGTGCCGGTCGCGCTTTGCCACTTCGTCTTCGTCTTTCCCTATGTGCTGCTGTCCCTGGCGGGGCCGTGGGCGAGGCTCGATCCACGCTACGAGCGCACGGCCCTGTGCCTGGGCGCGCCGCCGCTGCGGGTGCTGCTGCGGGTGCGGTTGCCGCTGCTGCTGCCGGCGCTGGCCTTTGCGGCCGCCCTCGGCTTCGCCGTCAGCCTGTCGCTCTATCTGCCCACGGTCCTCGCCGGCGGCGGTCGCATCGCGACCCTGGCGACCGAGGCGATCGCGCTCTCCGCCGGCGGCGACCGGCGCATCACCGGTGTCTACGGCACGGTCCAGGCGGTGGCGATCTGGCTCGGCTTCATCGCCGCCGCCGGCCTCGCGCGCCGGAATCGTTTCGCGGTGATGACATGAGCACCCTCGAACTGCGCCAGGTGGTCATCCGCCGCGGCGGGACGCCTTTGTTCGCGCCGCTCAGCCTGACCGTCACCGCGGGACGCCCGGCGACGATCATGGGCCCGTCGGGCAGCGGCAAGTCCAGCCTGCTGGCCTGGCTGACCGGGATGCTCCCGGAAGGGCTCGACGGCGACGGCGAGGCGCTGCTGGACGGCCGCTCCCTGCGTGACTTGCCGCCGAATCGACGCCGTCTCGGCATCCTGTTCCAGGACGATCTGCTGTTTCCCCACATGACCGTGGGCGAGAATCTGGGTTTCGGCCTGCCCCCTGCGGCTATCGGTCACGAGCGGCGGCGTGAAATAAATGTGGCCCTGGAGCGCGTAGAACTGGCGGGTTTTGCCGATCGCGACCCGGCGACGCTGTCCGGCGGGCAGCGGGCGCGGGTGGCGCTGCTTAGGGTCTTGTTATCGCAGCCCAAGGCATTGTTATTGGACGAGCCGTTTTCGAAGTTGGACGTGTCGCTCCGGGACCGTTTCCGGTCGCTGGTCTTCCAAAGCGCCGAACATTTGCCGGTTCTTTTAGTCAGCCATGACCCAAGCGATGTGGCGCCGGGCGGGCAAATAGTGGAGTTGCAGCCACAGCACAAGGCCGTTTGAATTAGTTAATTGCAATTCTTCTGTTTTTGACAGGAACCAAACGCTTTCCTATAGTTTATACCGTGTCGGCGCGATGTCGACGTCACTGGGGATGGCACCGAAGCAACACCTGTCATCTTTGGCATTCCGATGATCGTCTTAGCCAGACGGCTGATGCGGCGCTGTCCGTCATCGGTTGCTGGGTCAACGAAGGACAAGCGAGGAGCGAAAATGAAACTTTTAAAGATCCTGGGGGTTGTCGGCGCGCTGGGCGTTCTCGCCGCCTGCACTTCCGACCTGCAGCGTATCCGTACGACTGAGCCGAGCGGCGGTACCGCTTTTACTCAGGCGTTGACCAAGGAATATCGCGATCTCGCGGTCTTCGAAGCCGATGAGATGTTCGATTGGCGGGATGCCGGTTACTACGCGCGTCGTGGCCTCGCGGCCGCGGGTGGCGAAGTCGTGCTGCCGGAAGATCCCGTGAACCGCGACCTGCCGGAAGATTCGCTGTCGGAGATCAACGACGTCCGCGTCCGCCTGTTGGCGGCGCTCGACGGCGGTGCTCGCGACAACAAGCCGGAAATCGCCGCGCGCGCGCAAAGCCGTTTCGACTGCTGGCTGGAACAGCAGGAAGAGAATTTCCAAGAAGACCACATCTCCGCTTGCCGCGACGAACTGCTCGCCGCGCTGGCTGAGATGGAGCAGCCGGCCATGGTCGCTCCGGCCCCGGCTCCGGCGGTTTATCTGGTGCTGTTCGACTTCGACAAGTCGAACATCAACGATGCGGCGCAGGCCGTCATCAACCAGGTGATCGCGGACTTCAACGCCAACAAGGCCTCCGCCATCTCCGTCACCGGTCATACCGACCGTGCGGGTTCCGATGCCTACAACGAGAAGCTCTCCGAGCGCCGCGCTGATGCGGTCCGCGAAGCGCTGATCGCCGGTGGCATCCCGGCCGACGCGATCACGACCGCCTGGAAGGGCGAATCGGAGAACGCCGTGCCGACCGCGGACGGTGTGAAGGAGCAGGCCAACCGCCGCGCCGAAATCATCATCCAGTAATCGGCCTGGTTGGTTAGTCTAAGTTGAGTGCTTGCGGCGCCGGAGCAATCCGGCGCCGCTTCTCTTTCCCGCCCTCTTAGTTGCCCGCCGCGCTGCATTGCCCGAATGCCCGCTTTCCCGGCAACGGAGCGACTGACGGCGCAACCCCGTTTGATGGTTGCGTTGGGGCGTGTTGCCGATAGAATCCCCGCCGGATGGTCGCGATCGCGGCCCAGCCCGATTGCCCGAAACACCGCGGCCCGCAACCAGCGCCGCTTCCCATTGGCCGGACATGTACACGCAGACGACGCGCTCAATCACCATCACGGTGATGCCGACCTACCTGGACGATCAGTCCTCGCCGGAGGAATCCCACTACGTGTGGAAATACCATATCCGCATCGAGAACCACGGCGATGACACGGTGCAGCTGCGCACGCGCTATTGGCGGATCACCGATTCGCTGGGTCGGGTGCAGGAAGTGCGCGGCGCCGGCGTGGTCGGCGAGCAGCCGGTGCTCGCCCCTGGCGAAAGCTACGAATACACCAGCGGCACGCCGCTGCCGACGCCTTCGGGCATCATGGTCGGCACCTACCAGATGGAAAGCCAGTCGGGCGAGAAATTCGAGGTGGATGTGCCCGCCTTCTCCCTCGACAGCCCGTACCAGCCGGTGAAGCTCAACTGATCGCACGGAACGCGGCGCAGCGTATCGCAGAAGGAACAGCATCTTGGCCAAGTCGAAAAACATCAGCGGGGCAAAGCCGCCGAAGGGCGGCAAGCGCCAGGCCGGTCTTTCCGCGCGCAAGCGGCCGAGCCAGGCGGAAGCCGAGGAAGCCATCCGCACGCTCATCCGCTGGGCCGGGGACGACCCGACGCGCGAGGGCCTGCTCGGCACCCCTGACCGGGTGGTGCGCGCGTACCGCGAATTCTTCTCCGGCTACGACCAGGATCCCGAGGCGATCCTGAAGCGCACCTTCGAGGAGACCGACGGCTACGACGAGATGATCGTGCTGAAGGACATGCGCTTCGAAAGCCATTGCGAGCACCACCTGGCGCCGATCATCGGGCGGGCGCATATCGCCTATCTGCCGCGCCATCGCGTGGTCGGCATCAGCAAGCTCGCCCGCCTGCTCGACTGCTACGCCAAGCGCATGCAGATCCAGGAGAAGCTGACGGCGCAGATCGCCAATACCCTGCAGGAAGTCCTGCAGCCGCGCGGCGTCGCCGTGGTGGTCGACGCGGCGCATCAATGCATGACCACGCGGGGCGTGCACAAGCCCGGCACCTCGATGGTGACCAGCCGGATGCTCGGCGCCTTCCGCAGCGATCCCTCGACCCGGCGCGAATTCCTGGCGATCATCGGCCTGCCGCCGGCGACCGTGGCCTCGAGCTCCTGACCGCGCGCCGGGTTTGGGACCGCAGCCGATGTCGTGGCCGGATCATCATTCGATCCTCTATGCGCTGGGCACGTTCCTGGCCGGCATCGCCGCCCTGATGGCGCTGCCGGCCCTGGCGGATTTCGTCACCGGCAACAGCAACTGGACGGCTTTCGTCGCCGGCATGGCACTCACCGGCGGCGCCGGCGGGGCGATGATCCTGGCCTTTCGCACCAAGCGCAAACCGGTCATCGGGCGGCGCGAAGGATTCCTCCTCACCACGATGACCTGGATCGTCGTCTGCGCCTTCTCGGCGCTGCCGCTGGTGCTTTCCGACGCCAAGCTCAGCTTCACCGACGCCTATTTCGAGGCGATGTCGGGCCTTACCACCACGGGCTCGACGGTGATGGTGGGGCTCGATCTCGAATCGCACGGGCTGCTGCTGTGGCGGGCGATGCTGCATTGGGTCGGCGGCATCGGCATCATCGTGCTGGCGGTGATGATGCTGCCCTATCTGCGCGTCGGCGGCATGCAGCTGTTCCGCACCGAATCCTCCGACAAGTCGGACAAGATCCGCGCCCGGGCCAGCGAGGTGACCTGGGAGATCTTCAGCATCTACGCGGTGCTGACCCTGCTCTGCGCGGTGGCCTTCACCGTGGCCGGGATGCCGCTGTTCGATTCCGTGTGCCATGCCATGGCGGCGCTGGCCACCGGCGGCTTCGCCACCAAGGACGCCTCGCTCGGCTACTACCACAGCCCGGCCATCGAGTGGATCGCGACGTTCTTCATGCTGACCGGCGGCCTCACCTTCACGTTGATGGCGCGGGCGGTCTGGCATGGCGACTGGCGGTCGATGGCGCGCGACACGCAGACACGCTGGTTCATCGGCTATCTGGTGACATTCTCGCTGGCGATGACGGCATGGCAGGTCGGCGTGAACGGGCGCGACCTCGAGAGCGCCTTCCGCTCCTCCGCCTTCGTCGTGGTATCGCTCGGCACCACCACCGGCTTCGTCGCCGAGGACTACTCCGCGTGGGGGACCTTTCCGGTCACCCTCTGCATGATCCTGCTGTTCATCGGCAGCTGCACCGGCTCGACCGCCGGCGCCATCAAGGTGTTCCGCTTCTGCATCCTCGGCTCCTTCGCCAAGTGGCAGATCCGGTCGCTGGTGCACCAGCATCGCGTGCTGCTGCCGACTTATAACGGCATCCCGGTGACCGACGAGATCGTGCGTTCCGTCATCGGCTTCGTGGTGCTCTACCTGATGGCGGCGGCAGTCCTCGGCCTCGGCGTCGCCGCGTTCAATGTCGACATCGTCACTGCCTTCTCCGGTGTCGCCCAGGCGCTGGGCAATGTCGGCCCCGGCCTCGGCCCGATCATTGGCCCTTCCGGCAATTATGCCAGCCTGCCCGATGGCGCGAAGTGGCTGATGACCGCCGCGATGATGCTGGGCCGGCTCGAATTGCTGACCGCGCTGGTGCTGTTCAGCCCGACCTTCTGGCGGGGCTAGGCGCATGGACCGGGCGATCGAGATCCTGGAGCGGCTGATCGGCTTTCCCACCGTGTCGGCTGAGAGCAACCTGGCGGCGATCCAGTGGATCCGCGACTATCTCGCCGATCTTGGCATCGCCTCGCACCTGGTGCCGGCGCCGGACGGGCAGCCAAAGGCCAATCTCTGGGCCACCATCGGTCCCGACCGGCCGGGCGGCATCGTGCTCTCCGGCCATACCGACGTGGTGCCGGTCGAAGGCCAGCCCTGGACCAGTGCTCCCTTCGAGCTGCACCGGCGCGATGGCAAGCTCTACGGGCGCGGCACCTGCGACATGAAGGGCTTTATCGCGCTCGCCCTCGCGCTGGTGCCGGAGATGCTGGAGCTGCCGCTGAAGACGCCGATCCACCTCGCCTTTTCCTATGACGAGGAGCTGGGTTGCCTGGGCGCTCCCAGCATGATCGCCGAGCTTGGCCGGCGTTTCCCCAAGCCGAGCCTCGCCATCATCGGCGAGCCGACCTCGATGCGCCTCGGCACGCGGCATAAGGGCTGCTACTCGTTCGAGACGGAGGTGACCGGGCGCGACGCCCATTCCAGCCAGACGCACAAGGGCGCCAATGCCATCGCCGCCGCCGCCGCGATTGTCGGCGAGCTGGAGCGTATCGCCGACGATCTGCGCGAGCGCGGCCGGCAGGACGGCAATTTCGAGCCGCCCTATTCCACCATCAATATCGGCCGCATCGGCGGCGGCACCGCCATCAACATCATTGCCCGGCATTGCGAGTTGCAGTGGGACTTCCGCGCGACGCCGGGCGATGACCCGGCGGTGCTGGTGCTGCCGCGGCTGGAGCGCTTCGTCGCGGAGCAGGTGCTGCCGAAGCTGCGCCGCGTGGCGCCGGAGGCCGCCATCGTCACCCGGCCCCGCGTCCGCGTGCCGCCACTGACCGAGGAAAAGGACGGCGCTGCCGAGGCTTTGGTCAAGTTCCTGACCGGAGCCAACGAGACGATCGGCATGGCCTTCGCGACCGAGGCCGGCCAGTTCCAGGAAGCCGGCCTGTCCGCCATCGTCTGCGGCCCCGGCTCGATCGCCCAGGCGCATCAGCCGGACGAGTTCATCGAGATTTCACAGATGGAGGCCGGCCAGGTGTTCCTGCGCAAGCTGGTCGCCTGGGCGCGGGAAAACTAGAGCGGGATCAGGCATCGCCCTCGCCGCCGGTGATCAAGCGGGCGCCGCGGCGATAGGTCAAATACGACCACAGCCATTGCAGCGCCACGACCAGGCGGCCGCGGAAATCGATCAGGAAATAGATGTGGGCGAAGCCCCAGAGCCACCAGGCAAGGCGGCCTTTCAGCTTGATCCAGCCGAAATCAGCAATCGCCGCGTTGCGTCCGATGGTGGCGAGCGAGCCGTCGTGACGGTAGCGGAACGGAGCCGGCTTGGCCTTGCCGCGCAGGCGTGCCGCCAGCAGGCGGCCGACATAGCGGCCCATCTGCTTGGCGGCGGGGGCGATGCCGGGCACCGGCTTGCCCTTGGCGTCGCTGACCGCGGCGGTGTCGCCGATGACGAAGATGTCGGGATGCCCGGGCACCGAGAGGTCGCCGGTGACGACGGCGCGGCCGGCGCGATCCTTCTCGCATTTCAGCCACTTGGCGGCGGGCGAGGCCTGCACGCCGGCGGCCCAGACGATGGTGCGGGCGGGGATGCGCTCGTCGCGGTGCTTGACCCCGGTGGCGTCGCATTGCTCGACCGCGCGGCCCAGCTGCACCTCGACGCCGAGCTTCGCCAGGGCCTGGCGCGCATGTTCGGACAATTCCGCCGGGAAAGCCGGCAGCAGCCGCGGCCCGGCCTCGATCAGCACGATGCGCGCCAGCGTCGGGTCGATGGCGTGGAAATCGTCGGCCAGCGCCCAATGCGCCAGCTCCGCGATGGCGCCGGCCATTTCCACGCCGGTGGCGCCGCCGCCAATCACCACGAAAGTCAGCAGCGCCCGGCGCTCCTCCGGATCCGTCGCGGATTCCGCATGTTCGAAGGCCAGCAGCACGCGGCGCCGGATGTCGGTGGCGTCGTCGATCTTCTTCAGGCCGGGGGCGACGGCCTCCCACTGGTCCTGGCCGAAATAGGCATGGCGCGCGCCGGTCGCCACCACCAGGTAGTCGAAGGGCTCGGTCCTGCCGCCTTCGAGCAGCACCTGCTTTCGTTCGGCATCGATGCCGGTCACCCGCGCCATCAGCACCCGGGCGTTGCGCTGCCGGCTGAGGATCGAGCGGATCGGGCTGGCGATGTCGGCCGGCGACAGCGCCGCCGTCGCCACCTGGTAGAGCAGCGGCTGGAACAGGTGATAGTTGCGACGATCGATGACGACGATGTCGCAGGGTGCCCCCTTGAGCGCCTTGGCGGCGGACAGGCCGCCGAAACCCGCGCCCAGGATCACGACACGGGGGAGAGCGACGCCGGGGCGCTCCGCGCGGGGCGTTTCCGCCCCGTGCCGGGCGCCAGCCAGCGGCGTGGCCGCGTTGTCGGTCGAATCCATCATGCCGCTATCCATGATGACGGCCTCCGCGCCGGCTGGCAAATCCGCGCTTGCCTCAGGCGCGCGCCGACATCGGCATCGCGCCGAGCTTGCGGCCGATCAAGGCATCGAGCGACACCGCGCCCGGACCGCGCGCCAGCAGGAAGGTCAGCAGGGTGACCCAGACCAGATGGTCCGGCCAGCTCATCGGATAGACGAAGACCTGGATGAACAGGGCCATGCCGAACAGCGGCAGGGTGGCGAGCCGGGTGAACAGACCCACCAGGATCAAGGCCGGCATGCTGATCTCCGTCGCGGTGGCCAGATAGGCCATCGGCGCTGCCGGCAGGAACGGCAGGTTGCGCAGATACTCGTCCTGGAACAGCGAGATGGTGAGGTCGAAATTCGCCAGCTTGGTGGCGGCGGCGCGCCAGAAGATGGTGGCGATGGCGGCCCGCGCCAGCAGCGCCGGCACGCTCAGCGGGATGGAATTGGCGCGGTCGCGCAGCTTCGCCGCGCGTTCGGTCAGGCTGGTGGTCTGGCGGGTCATGGCATTACCTCATTGAGGGGGGAGGAGGACTGCGTCTCGGTCGCATGGCTATGTGGCCGCATCGCGTCCTGATGCGGGTGAAGCTGTGCTCCGATGACGGCGCCGGCCAGCAGCAGGGTTTGCAGGTGCCGGACGGGATCGAAGGTCGCGCCATCCGCGCCGGCGAGGCGGGCGCTCGCTTCGGCCCGGCGCAGCGATGTGCCGCCCTGCAGTGCCGTCTCGAAGGCGAACTCGACTGCAGTCAGCCGGTGCACGGAGACGCCGCCTTGGCGCGGATGAACCCTCAGGCGCACACGCCGCGGCGCCGGGGCGTCGTCGATGGCGCCGCCGCCCAGCAAGGCATCGCGCCAGCGATCCACCGGGGCCGCCAGGTCGAGCCAGCGCCACGCCGGATGCAGTGAGAGCGTGAGGTCCGGATGCGTGCGGACGAGTTCCGGCGGCAGGCAGCATAGGCCGACGCTCTGGATGTCCGGCGCACGCTCGCATTCGGCGACCGCGCGCTCGAGCCGTGCCAGGTCGATCAGCGCCGGCGTCGCGCGGCCATAGCGATGGCGGGTCAGAAAGTCGGGCAATTGCGCCAAGGTGGAGCCGGGATCGCGCTGTCGCAGCACGTCGCCGACCAGTTGCCGGAATGCCTCGTGGCCGAGAGCTCGCGCCAGGGCGGCGAAATCCTCCAACTGCATACCCAGGGCGACCGCCGGCTTGCCGTCGCGCAATGCCGGCAGGCTGGCGCGCGGCATGCAGTACTCGGCATGGATCGAGGCGAGGATATGATCCGGCGTCGGGCCGGCCACGCCCTGGTGCACGCAGTCGCGGAAATCGATCTTGGTCGGCAAGAAATCACCTGGCGGCAGGACAGGGTGGACTTGGTCTCCGCGATCACCGGACCGGGCGGCAAGAGAGCCGCCGCCCGGCCGAGGATCGCCGCGGGCTCAGCCCTGCTTGGGCTCGAGGCTGCCGCCGTTGATCTTCTGGCAGGTGCCCGTCGGCACATAGATCCACGCATCGGCGCGGCCGTTCTCGCTCACCTGGCCGGCGCAGGAATTGTTGGCGGATTGGCAGTCGTTCTGGCCGGCGGCGGCGACGCCGTAGCACTTCTCGTTGTCGGCGGCGGTCGCGGCGCTGCTGCCGGTCAGCAGCGGGGCGGACAGGGCGGCGGCGACGGCGCCGGCCAGGATCAGGGTCGTCTTCATGGGTCGATCTCCTCAGCTTGGGATGGCGGATGATGTTCGGCAGGCGGAACCAAAACGCCCGCCGCCACTTGCCAAGTTAGAGATCCCGCGTCGCGGCCTGAAATGCCGTGTCCCTATCCATTCGATACCTCCGGCGCATGGTCTTTCCGCGACGGATCCCACCGGAGCAGCCAGCGGTCGAAAGACCATGCCCCGGCGCCCCGGGCGATGAGATAGATCAGCATCGCCGCCCACAGGATGTGCTGCGGCCAGGAACTCCAGTAGACGAAAAGCTGGATGAACGCGGTCATCCCAAGCAGCGGCAGGGCGGCGAGGCGCGTGCCCAGGCCGATCAGGATCAGCACCGAACAGATGATTTCAAGCGTGCCGGCGAGGTAGGCGACGGGCGCCGCCGGCAGGAAGGAGAGCGAAGCGAGGTATTCGTCCTGGAACAGTGCGATGGTCAGGTCCCAGTTCCGCCATTTCGGCAATCCCGCGCGCCAGAACACGCTGAACGCGCAGAGTCTGAACAGCAGCGCGAGCAAGGCTTCCGGAATGCGATCCGCCGCGCGGCGGGCGTCGGTCAACAGCATGGCATCCCCCGGTCGATGGGCGCAGCATCAAGCAATCCGGCGGGCGATCGGCCCGCCGGTCACGGTTCGATGCGATCGGGAGAGCTCAGCCCTGCTTGGGCTCCAGGCTACCGCCGTTGATCTTCTGGCAGGTGCCCTTCGGCACATAGATCCAGGCATCGCCACGGCCGGCATCGGAGACTTGGCCGGCGCAGGAATTGTTGGCGGTCTGGCAATCGTTCTGGCCGGCGGCGGCGACGCCGTAGCACTTCTCGTTGTCGGCGGCCTGCGCCGTGCCGGAGGCCACCAGAGGTCCGGAGATCGCCATGGCGACGGCGGAAACCAGGAATAACGTGCTCTTCATCGACTGAACTCCTTCTCGATCAAGGAACCAGCGACGCCGCAGCACGCCGCATGACAACGCGAAAAGATTGCCTTGTCGCGCGGACAGTCCGGAAGCAACCGGCGCCAGGGTTACGCGCTTGGGGCGGCAATCACCGGCGAAGATTGGCCCAGAAAGCCGGGCAAGGGGACTCACAAGCGCGTGACCCCCGAGGCCAGATCTCGCAGGCGCCAAGTGTCCCGGTCAGGGGAGGAGCCTTATTCCTTGCCGACGACGAGGCAGTCGAGCCCGGCTTCCTTCAACTTGCCGCAGCGATCCTTGGCGGCGGCGAGGGTGTCGAAGGGACCGGCCTGCAGGCGATAGAAAATGCCCTTGGTGCCGAGATCGGCGGTTTCGACATTCGCGGTCAGATCGCCGACCTGCGTGGCGAATTCCTTGGAGATCCGCTTCCACTCCTTCCAGGCGGCATCCTCGCTGGGCAGCGAGGCCATCTGGATGCGCACACCGGTCTTCGCCTTCTCCGCGGCGGCAGGCGGCGGCGTGTCGGCGGGAACCTCGACCGATGCACTCTGCTCAGGCTCGCTGTCGACGACGGCCGGCGCCTCCGTGGCAGGGGCTTCTGCGGCGGCGGTCTGGGTGGTGGCGGGTTCGGTGGCGGCGGCTTCAGTGGCAGTTGTTTCGGGGGCGGTTGTCTCGGTGGTGGGGGCCGTTTCACCAGTGGCCGCCGCGGCGGTCTGATCCGGCTTCGGCGCGGGCGTGGCTTCGGCGGCCGGCTCGGCTGTGCTGGCCGTGGTTGGGGTCGGTGCCGCTTCCGCCGGCTGTGCCGCCGGTTCGGACGTTGCCGGTTCGCTCACCGCCGGGGCGGCCTCGACGGTGGCCTCGGTTGCGGCTGGCGCCGGCTCGGGTGCTGCAGCGTTCTGGGTCGTCGTCGCGGTCTGCGCGGGTTCGGCGGCCGGAGCCTCCGCAGTGGCGGCGTCCATTGCCGGCATCGCCGTGGCGCCGGCGGCGGCACGCTGCTCCGGCGTCATGCGCTGCAACACGGCGTCGCGATTGGCGACGGCGACGGCGCGCCGCGTGCCATCGGGCAGCGCGGTGACCGCCTGGGTCAGCAGGTCATAGGCCTTGGCATTGTCGATTTTCACCCCAAGGCCCATCGCGTACATCAGGCCGAGCTGCGCCTGGGCTTCGGGATACTTGCCGTTCGCCGCCTTGGTCATCAGATCGACGCCGCGCGGCACATCGTTGCTCGGGCCGTGACCCTCGAGATAGAGCTTGGCCAGATAGTATTGCGCCGCCGGGTCGCCGGCATTGGCGAGCGGCTCGAACTCGGCAACCGCCTGCGCGTAATTGCCCGCAGTGGCCGCCGCGATTCCTTCGTTGAGGCCCGCCTGGCTCGGTGTTGCCAAACACGACAACGCCGCCGCGATCACCAAATAGCGCTTCATCATCTGCTCTCCCGAGCGCCCCCAATGATGCCTCGACGATAGACGAATCCGCCGAGTCGCAGCCAGGGGCGGTGCTGGTTTCAACCGCCGAACCGTAGAACGCGAACCTGTGACTGACGGCCGACGTCGCGCAGTCAGCGGCGTTCGCCGTCCTCGGGTGTGATGAAAGAGAAAAAGCTTTAAGGAATTGCTAACCATGAATCGGCGGTCGCCGGCCCCGATATGGGTGGCAAACGGCCGGCGAGATCGACGTGGGTGAAACGTGATCCCGCCGGCCGCGCCGTCACCGTTCCGACAGGCTGCGCATATGCCGGGACGGTTGTTCGCTCAGCGATCGGCCGTGGCGATGTCGATGGTTCGGCATCGTCAGCGCGGATCGATTGCGCGCCTGACTTGGTGCCGCCAGGCGACTTCCGCCATTCTTCCCGCCGCGCAAGCCGCACGAAAGACGGATGAGGCATCGCCGCGCAGGCTGCACGCATCCGTCCACAAGAGAAAATGCCGGTTGCCTATGGTTTTCATGCTGCCATAGCATCACCCCGGCCGATGCCCTTCGGTTATGGTGCGGCTGCATTCGGCGATGTGTCCCGGGGACATGGGCCAATCCAAGTGGGCGGGCCAGCCGGAGAGGAGCCAGTCATGGAAATGCACCAGATCCGCTATTTCCTGGCGGTCTGCGACAGCCTGAATTTCACCCGCGCCGCGGAAACCTGCAACGTCACCCAGCCGGCGCTGACCCGCGCCATCCAGAAGCTGGAGGAGGAACTGGGCGGGTTGTTGTTCCGGCGCGAGCGCAAATACACCCATATGACCGATCTCGGCCATCTGGTGCGTCCGCAGCTGGAAGCGATCCTGGCGCAGAGCGAACAGGCGAAGACCACGGCCAAGAGCTTCCTGCAGTTGAAGGACGCGCCGCTGAAGCTCGGCGTCATGTGCACCATCGGGCCGATGCGCTTCATCGGCTTCCTCAGCGACTTCGGCCGGCATCACCCCGGCATCGAGGTCTCGCTGATGGAATCGGTGCCGGACCGGCTGTGCCAGTCGCTGATGGAAGGCGAGATCGACGTGGCCATGATGACGGCGCCGGCCGAGCGCAACGAGCGGCTGGATCTGCGCCCGCTTTACGAAGAACGCTTCATGATCGCCTGCGCCCCCGGTCATCGCTTCGAGCAGATGGCGGCGGTGCCGATGGCCGACATCGCCGGCGAATCCTACCTCACCCGGGCCAATTGCGAGTATATCGGCTATCTCGACGGCGTGATGGCGGAGCGCATGATCGAAGTGCAGGACGTCTACCGCTCGGAGCGCGAGGACTGGATCCAGTCCATGGTGCTGGCCGGCATGGGCATCTGCTTCATCCCGGAATACACGCCGGTCATTCCCGGCATCGTGACGCGCCCCATCGTCGAACCGGAAGTGACGCGCGCCATCCATATCGTGACGGTCGCCGGGCGGCGCTTCTCTCCGGCAGTGGCGGCCTTCGTGAAGGCGGTCGAGAAGCACAAATGGCCGCCCCTGTCACCGGTGCCGGGACGCGCGGCACAAGTGGCTCGCAACTGAGCACGCAGGCGCAACGGCTGGCGCGTGCGGGCCGGTGGGGAATACCCACATAAGTTAACTTTATCGAAATATCCGCCTCCCTAAATTCCCGTCTCGGTGTCTTTGGGGGCGGAAAATGTCCATTCGTGCGAGCCTGTTCGGCGGTTTTGGCTTTTTGATTATTGTCCTATTCTCAACCGTCGGTGTCAGCTTCCTGGTCATCCGGCACCTCGGCGATGCCCTGGAAAGCTCGCAGGCAACCAGCAATCGTATCGCCGAGCAGGCCGTGCCGCTGCTGGCCGCCACCAAGGACGTCCGCTTCGACGTTGTCCAGGTCCAGCAATGGCTGACCGACGTTTCCGCGACCCAGGCGAAGGACGGCCTCGGCGACGGCTTTGACGTCGCCCAGGAATTCGCCGCCGCGTTCAAGACCGACAGCGAGCACGCCGTGGCCCTGGCAGACGCGTCGGGGCAGGCACAGATCGCCGAGGTCCTGCGCCAGTTGCAGGCGGATTTCGTCCCGTATTTCGAGGTCGGCAACCGCATGGCGCAGGCCTATGTGGCGGCGGGGCCGGAAGGCGGCAACAAGCTGATGCCGGAATTCGACGCTGTGGCGCAGAAGATGACCGAGAGCATCGAGCAATTGACCGGCAGCACGCAGGCCTTCATCGACGCGCGCATCGCCGACAGCAAGTCGACGCTCGCCGCCAGCGCCGCGCAGATCGAGATGTTCAAGATGCTGAGCCTGGCGCCCATCGCCATTGGGCTGCTCTCGATCATGCTCGGCACCGTCGCGGTGCTGCGCGTGACCCAGCCGCTGGCGCGCCTGGCCGCCATCATCCGCAGGATCGCCGGCGGCGACACCGAGATCCAGGTGACCGACACCCATCGCAGGGATGAAATGGGCACCCTGGCACGGGTGATCGAGACCTTCCGTGACAACACGCGCGAAAATGCGCGCCTTCGCGCCGAGCAGGCGCGGTTGGAGGCGGAAGCCAACGAGCGGCGCCTCGAGGCGATGCAGAACATGGCCGAGACCATCGAAGGCGAGACCAAGGTCGCCGTCGACCATGTCGCCGAGTTGACCGGCTGCGTGAAAACGCGGGCGAGGACCATGTCGGAATCGGCCGGGAAGGTGAAGAGCAATGCCGAGACCGTCGCCTCGGCGGCGCGGCAGGCGCAGGAAAACGCCCAGGCGGTCTCCGCAGCGGCGGAGGAACTGACCGCCTCCATCAACGAGATTTCCAGCCAGACCACCTTGGCCAGCAAGGCGACGCAACAGGCGGTCGCCACCGGCGCCGAGACCCAGGCGACGATCCAGTCGCTGTCGCAGGCGGTTGCAACCATCGGCGACGTGGCCGGCCTGATCGCCGACATCGCCAACCAGACCAATCTACTGGCGCTGAACGCGACCATCGAAGCGGCGCGCGCCGGCGAGGCCGGCAAGGGCTTCGCCGTGGTGGCGAACGAGGTGAAGAACCTGGCGTCGCAGACCGCCCGCTCGACCGACGAGATCTCCCGTCAGATCGCGGCAATCAAGTCGGTCACCCAGGCGGCGGTGTCGGCGGTGGAAACCATGAGCAAGCATACCAACGACATCGATGCGATCGCCGGCAGCATCACCGAAGCGATCCGGCAACAGGCGGAAGCGACCCGCGAAATCTCGCGCAATGTCGGCAGCACGGCGGGCGCCGCTTCCGAGGTGGCGACGCGGATCGGCGAAGTCCTGGATGAAGCGGGCCTCGCCGGCAAGCTGGCGGCGGAGATGAACGATGAGGCGGAGCAGGTCGATGCCGCCACGGTCAAGCTGAAATCGGCGCTGGTGCGGGCGGTCCGCACCTCGGTTTCCGAAATCGACCGCCGCGAACACCCGCGCTACGAGGCGGCGACGATCTGCCAGGTTGTCGTCGGCGGGCAGACGGTGTCGGCGCGCCTGGTCGACATATCGGCCGGCGGCGCCGCCATCCAGGGTACCTTCTCGGTCAGCGACCAGCAGCGGCTGCGCCTGCGGTTTGCGGGAATAGAGCGTGAGGTCGCCGCTCTCGTACGGCGGCAGGGCCACGATCGGCTGCATGTGCAGTTCGACGGTGGCACCCTGTCGCAATCCGACTTGGCGATCATTCTGCGGCAGGGCAAACAGCAGCCGGCGGCCTGACCGGGGCGGCTTCCGGCGCTCGTGCGTGACGCCATGGCCCCGGCGTCAAGCGAGCGCTTCGTCCACCAGGTGCTGGAGCCTCGCGACCAGGTCGCTGCCGACTTTCCCGCCTTCGCCCTTGATCTCCTTGGTCAGCACCAGCTGCACCGCGTCGAGATGCGATTTGGCGAGTTCGAGGTGGCGGGTCTCGTAGTCGCGGGCGCGGTCCCGCGTCAGGCGGCAGAGCGAGTCGCCGAGCCTGGTCACCAGCGGATAGCCGAACGAGGTGCCCTGGCCTTTGAGGTCGTGCGCCACGCGGAACAGCGTCTCGACATGGCTGCGGCGGCCGGCCGGATCGCTTTCGGCCAGGGCCAGCGCCTGGCGCGCCCGGGTCACGTCGGCGAGCGCCCAGCCGGAGTAGTCCTTGGCGAGATCGGCGACCGCCGCCTGGGCGCGCGCCAGCACCGCCGCCATGCCGCCGCCTTCCGCCCCGTCTTGCGGGTCGGGCGTGACATCGGCGCCGGTATCGTCCGTCTCGCGCCCGGGTTCTCCCGCGGGGGGAAGGGATGATATCGCGACCATCCTGTCAGACTGTCGGCTTAAGGTTAATCAAGGGTGAACAGGGACCGCGGTCGGATCCGTGTCCCGGGGCTAAAGTCGTCGCGGCAGCCAGGTGGCGGCGATGCCCACTGTGATCGTGAGGATGCCGCTCAGGATGAAGACGGCGCGGAAGTCGAACACCGTCAGCAGCAGCGCATAGATCGCCGAGGGGATGAACTCGGCGGTATCGACATAGGTGCGGAACACCGTCGTCATCTGCGGCAGTTCGCGCGGCCGGGCGAAGCGCATGAACGGGATGTTGCCGAGCGAATCCAGCGCGACGATGAAGATCGCCGCCAGCAGCAGCGTCAGGCAGAAGGCGAGCGGATGGTCGTACAGCAGGATGACGCCGATGGTGAGCGCGCCGCCACCCCAGAACGCGCCGATGATCGGCGTGCGGATGCCGAGCCTCTGCGCCACCATCCGCACCAGCGGCGACAGGCCGAGCAGCAGGTTGCCGAAGCCGACCAGCCAGCCGGCCCAGCTCGCGTCGATCCCGTGGTCCTGCAGGTAGAGCGCGGGATAGGTGAAGAACATCGACCACCAGGCCGACCGCCCGAACACGATCAGCCAGCTGAGCCGCAGGCGCTTCTGCGACGCGAAGCGCCAGACCATGGTCAGCGGGTTGCGCGGCGGCGGCGTCGCTTCGACGCTCGGCTTCGCCAGCTTCAGCCGGCGGAAATAGAGGATGAGGCCGAGATGCACCGCGATCGAGATCGCCGCCGGCGCGGCGATGCCGTAGCGCTCGAACAGCTCGACTCCGATCACCGGCCCGAGGCCCCAGGCGATGCAGCTGGTGAACAGCCGCAAGGTCTCGGAGCGCACCAGGTTGGCGCGCGGGATGAAATCGACGATGAAGAGGATGAGGCACACGCTGCCGACGACGCCGCTCAGCGCCCGGCCCAGCATGCCGAGGCCGAGGCCGGGAATGGTCGAGGTTGCAAGGCCGATCATGCCGACGACGCAGGCGAGGATGCCGGCGACATAGGTCGCGTTGCGGCCAAGGCGGTGGATCACGAACGGCGTCAGGAAGGTGCCGAAGAAGCTGACCATCGCGACGGCGGAATAGGTGGTGCCGACATAGGAATCGGCGTTGTCGGCGGCGAACGCCTTGTACAGCGAATAGGCGTGCAGCGGGATGACGGTGGCGGTCAGCGCCCGCGCCGCCGAATCCAGCGCATAGATCGCGGCAAACGACACCGGCCCGGGAACCAGCAGGGCGGACGGCGACGCGTCGGGCGGGGAAGCCATGAGCGGGGCGGCGACTCGAAATTTGCCCCGGCATCCTAGTGCCGATGATCTGGCCTGACCAGCGCCACCGTAGGTGGATATCCATGCGGAAGGCTCATAGACTGCATGACATGAACGACGCCACGCCCATGAACGACGCCATGCCATGAACGATGCTGGCCGGCACGACCCGCGGCATCCGCACCTGGTGCGCCTGCACGACTACTGGCAGCGCCGGCGTGGCGCGCGCGATTTCCCCTGCCGCGCCGACATCGACGTGCTCGACCTCGGCTTCATGCTGGAGCGCATCACCCTGACCGAGGTGCACGAGGACCCGCGCCGCTACCGCCTGCGCGTCGTCGGCTCATGGTGGGCGCCGCTGGCCGGCGCGGAGCTGACCGGCACCTGGGTCGACGAGTGGCCAAAGGCCAACCTGCGCAAGCTCACCGTCGACACCTACGAAGCCGTCATCGCCGCCCGCGCCCCGCTCTGCGCCAGGCGCGACACCTGGATC
>JBGAGP010000087.1:0-21478 GCA_044226685.1 Dongiaceae bacterium | reverse complement strand
ACCGACCAGGGCAAGACCAGCAACGTCAACGCGCTGGCCCTGATGGCGGAGCTGCGCGGCGTCACCGTGCCGGAGGTCGGCACGACCACCTTCCGCCCGCCTTATACGCCGGTCACCATCGGCAGCTTCTCCGGCATCGACAAGGGCGACTTCCTCGACCCGATCCGCAAGACGCCGCTGCATTCCTGGCACGAGCAGCACGGAGCACCCTTCGAGACGGTCGGCCAGTGGCACCGCGCCTGGTATTATCCGAAACCCGGCGAGAGCATGCACGACGCGGTCAACCGCGAGGTCAAGGCGGTGCGCACCTCCGTCGGCATCGTCGACGCCTCGACCCTCGGCAAAATCGACATCCAGGGGCCGGACGCCGCCTGGTTCCTCAACATGGTCTACACCAACGCCTGGTCCAAGCTGGAGCCCGGCAAGTGCCGCTACGGCTTCATGCTGGGCGAGGACGGCATGGTGATGGATGACGGCGTCACCAGCCGCATCGCCGAAAACCATTTCCACATGACCACCACGACCGGCGGCGCCGCCCGGGTGATGGCGTGGCTGGAGGACTGGCTGCAGTGCGAGTGGCTGGACAAGAAGGTGTATCTGACCAGCGTCACCGAGCAGTGGGCGGTGATCGGCATCAGCGGCCCGATGGCGCGCAAGCTGATGGGCGAAGTTGCGCCGCAGTTGGCCCTCGACGACACCAGCTTCCCGCATTTGTCCTTCAAGGATGGCGTGGTGGCCGGCGTCGATTGCCGCATCTACCGCATCACCTTCACCGGCGAGGCGACCTACGAGATCAACGTGGCACCCTCCTACGCCATGCATGTGTGGCGGGCACTGATGCAGGCCGGCGAGAAATACGGCATCACCCCCTACGGCACCGAGGCGATGCACGTGCTGCGCGCCGAGAAGGGCTTCGTCATCATCGGTCAGGAGACCGACGGCACCACCACGCCGCAGGACCTCGGCATGGACTGGATCGTCAGCAAGCAGAAGCCGGATTTCCTCGGCAAGCGCTCGCTGCAGCGTTCCGACACCAAACGGCCGGACCGCAAGCATCTGGTCGGCCTGCTGACCGAGAATCCCAACGAGGTGCTTCCCGAGGGCGCGCAGATCGTTGCCGAGCTCAAGGACAAGCCGCCGATGGAGATGATCGGTCATGTGACGTCGAGCTACTGGAGCCCGAATTGCGGCCGCTCCATCGCCATGGCGATGGTGAAGAACGGCCGCAACCGCCACGGCGAGACGGTCTATCTGCCGTACGAAGGCAAGGTGGTGCGCGCCAAGATCGGCGAGCCCAAGTTCTTCGACCTGGAAGGAGCGCGGATCAATGGTTGAGACCTATCAGCGCCGCACGCCGCTTGCGCATCTGGGTCTGGTCGGCCGCGCCGCCGCGGCCAACACCAGCCAGGCCGGCGTGGTCATGTCGGAGGTCGCCCATCGGACCATCGTCAACATCCGCGGCAACGCCGCCGATCCGGCCTTTGCCGCCGCAGTCAAATCGGCGACACGCGTCGACCTGCCGGCCAAGGCCAACACCGTCTCCAGCAACGGCGATCGCCAGATCCTCTGGCTTGGCCCCAACGAGTGGTGGGTGACCGCGAAGGACGGCGAGGCGGCGGGACTGGTCGAGGCCCTGCGCGGCGCGTTCGCCGGCCAGCACGCCACCGCCTGCGACGTCTCGGAATCGCGCGCCATCATCACCCTGAAGGGGCCCAAGGCGCGCGAGGTCCTGATGCGTGGCATCAGCCTGGATCTGCATCCGAGGGTGTTCGGGATCGGCCAATGCGCGCAGACCGGCCTGTCGCGCTGCAACGTGCTGCTGCACCAGGTCGGCGAAGGTCCGCGCTTCGAGATCTACGTGCTGAAGAGCTTCTCCGATTATCTCTGGCGCTGGCTGGAGCAGATCGCCGGTGACTTCGATCTCGGGATCGAGGCGTAGGAGCCGCAGCAACTCCGATCGTCACCCCGGCCTTGAGCCGGGGTCCATGGTGCCCACGCTCTTGCGTCGGAGGGATGGGCTCTTGCGTCGGAGGGATGGATCCCGGCTCAAGGCCGGGATGACGAGCAAGCTGGCGGCGACGCCGGCGCGACGCCTGCCTAGCTCGCCAACTGCGAGAGCACTTCCTGGGAGTGGATCAAGTCGCCGAGCGTGCTGCGCTTCAGGTTCTGCACCATCGCGCTCTCGGCCTCGCCCAGCAGGCGGTCCAGCAGCGGTCCAACGGCGCGGCCGATCGGGCATTTCGGATTGGCTTTCGCATGGCGCGAAAACAGCGGTTCGGATTCCACCGCCTGGTAGATCTCGTCGAGCCCGATCCGCTCCGCCGGGCGCGCCAGCACGAACCCACCGGTCGCACCGGCGCGGGAATCCACCAGGCCGGCGTTGCGCAAATCGCCCATCAGGCGGCGGATCAGCACCGGATTGGTGCCCACGGACCCCGCGATATAGTCAGACGAGATCGGGCCGTCGGCCTTGGTCGCCAGCATCAGCAGCGTGTGGATGGCAACGGCAAATCGGCTGTTCTGCATGGCGGTCAGTCTGTCTCTGCGCGGCCCACACCCGGCGCCCGGGCTTGGTTACAATTATGGGACCCCCGCGCCCGGCTTTCCAGTGCCGTCTTGCCGCTGCCCGGGCAATCGGCGAGGATGCGCGCCCCGCTCATTAACCCTGATTCCAGGCCGTGACTGCGTCAGCATCCCCCAAGGCCCGGCCCAAGCCATTGGCCGCGTTCGCCCTTATGGCCGGGGCCATCCTGTGCTTCTGCCTGGTCGATGCGACCGCCAAGTGGATGACGGGCGGCTACGACGCCTGGCAGATCGTGCTGGTCAGCCGGTTTATCCCGATGAGCCTTGCCTGCCTGCTCGCCTATCGGGAAACCGGCAATCCGCTCAATTTCTACACCCGGTTTCCCAAGGAGCAGGCGATCCGGGCGGCGCTGTCCGTCCCCATGGTTTGGTGTTTCTTCATCGGCCTGAAATCCATGGCGCTGGCCGAGGCCATCACCATCGCCTTCGTGGCGCCGCTGTTCATCATCATGCTGTCGCGGCCATTGCTGGGCGAGCGCATCGGCGTCCGACGCTGGTCGGCCGTCGTCATCGGTTTCGCCGGCGTGCTCGTCGCGCTGCGGCCCGGCTTCGGCGGATCGACCACCGGGCAGTTGCTGGTGCTGATTTCCGCCTTCTGTTACGCGCTCTCGATGGTGCTGGTGCGGCGCTTCTCCGGCCGCGAGCCGACGCACAATATCTACTTCTACGGCTCGATCGGCTCGCTCGTCGTGTCCGCCGCGCTGTCGGTCCCGGTCTGGGCGCCGCCCAGCCCGACCGATTGGGGGCTGCTGCTGCTGGTCGGATTCTGGGGCGCCATCGGCGGATATGCGGTGATCCGGGCCTACCGCCTGGGCGAAGCTTCGATGCTGGCGCCGATCGAATACACCGCGCTCATCTGGTCGATGATCTTCGATCTGCTGCTGTTCCAGCTGACGCCGGTTCCCGCGGTGTTGATTGGCGCCGCCATCATCATCGGTGCCAATCTCTACGTCGCGCATCGCGAGCATCAACTGGGCAAGGCGGCCGAATGAGACGTGGAACAGTCGGAGCGATGATTGGAATTCTGCTGGCCGGCGCGGTACCCGCCCTCGCCGCCCCGCACCCGCTGACCACCGACGAGATTCGCGGCCTGCTGACCGGCAACACGGTGCATGGCACCTGGGCCGGCCGCGAGTATTTCAGTTTCTTCGAGGCCGACGGCTGGACCTTCTATGTCGAGCCGGGCAAGCCGGAAACGCGCGGGCGCTGGCAAGCCACGGGCGACAAATACTGCTCCAAATGGGGCGAGTTCGGCACCGAGAGCTGCTACGCGCTGGAACTGGATGGCGACACGCTGCTCTGGGTCACGAAGGATGGCGCGCGCTATCCCTCGCGCATCCTGCCCGGCGAGCAACTGCCCAAGTGACGCTCTAGAAGCCGATCTCGGCGCCGACGCCCGGCAGGTGGTAGATCGGCTCCAGCGCGTGCACGCTGTCAATGGTGAAGCCGAGGTCCTTCAGCAGACCGTCGCCGATCGAGTAGATCCAGCCGTGCACCGCCAGCTCCTGCCCGCTGCGCCAGGCATTCTGCACGATGCTGGTGTGGCAGATGTTCAGCACCTGCTGGCGCACGTTGATCTCGCACAGCAGGTTCAGGCGGCGCTCCTGGTCGGTCTCGCGGTCGAGCGCCTCCTTGTTGACGGCGTAGATGTCCTTGATCTTGCGCAGCCAGTTGTCGATCAATCCGAATTCCTGGCGCTCCATCGCCGCCCGCACGCCGCCGCAGCCATAGTGGCCGCAAACGATGATGTGCTTGACCTTCAATACATTGACCCCGAATTCCAGGACCGACATCAGGTTGATGTCGATGTTGTGGACCAGGTTGGCGATGTTGCGATGAACGAACAATTCGCCCGGCGCCATGCCCATCAGCTCGTTGGCCGGCACCCGCGCATCGGAGCAGCCGATCCACAGGTATTCCGGGGTCTGTTGCGCCACCAGCCGGCTGAAGAACTCCGGGTCGCGGTCGGTCATGGATTTGGCCCATTTCCGGTTGCGCTCAAACAGGCTGGCGAGGCTCACGTCTTCCACAATTCCCTCCAATCCGTAGGGTCGCCATCTTGCGTCCCCGCAGGTCAATCTATATGGGAAATGCATGCAGAATAGCCAGCATCCCTGGGTCAAGCTCGCCGTCGAAATCGGCCCGCTGATCGTGTTCTTCGCGGCCTACAAGTTCGGCGGGCTGATGGCCTCGACCGGCGCCGTCATGATCGCCACCATCGTCGCGGCGGCGGTCAGCCACATCATCCTGCGCAAGATCCCGCCGATGCTCTGGGTGACCCTGGTGGTGGTGCTGGTCTTCGGCGGCCTGACCCTGGTCACCGGCAAGGGCATGTTCTTCTACATGAAGCCGACCATCGTCATGGCGCTGTTCTCGGCGATCCTGCTGGGTGGGCTGCTCGCCGGCCGCTCACTGCTGAAGATGCTGATGAGTTCCGCCCTGGAGCTGGACGATGCCGGGTGGCGCAAGCTGACCCTGCGCTTCGGCCTCTTCTTCGCCACCATCGCGATCCTCAACGAGATCATCTGGCGCACCCAGCCGGAGGAGATCTGGATCGACTTCAAGGCCTTCGGAATCCTCGGCCTCAACGTGCTGTTCATGGCGAGCCAGATCCCGCTGATCATGCGGCACCAGGTCAAGGAACCTGCTGAATAGGATCATTCGACGTCCAATTCCGGCCGCCGCATACGGCGCACGATAACTCCCGCAATTGCGACGATTGCCCGACCAAATTGAAAAAAGGCCTCCAAGTTCAGCCTTTTGGGGGATGGACCGCAGTCTCCCGGAGCGATACATTTTCCTAATTCGAGAGGCCAATTAGGGGCTTAGTCGGATGCGAAACGCAGTCACGCGGGTCGACGAGGCGGACATTATCGACCGGCTTGTGAATGCCGACGACATTACCTCAGACATGATCCGCCGCATGACGAGCTATCTCGCACGCAAGCGGGGTAACCGCATGATCGCTGCGCGCGAGGATATCGATCCGGTTGAGCTGCGGGAATTCCTACCCTACATGGTGCTGGTCGACATCCAGTCGAACCCGCTACGCGTGTTCTACCGGCTGGTGGGGACCAGGATCGCCGAGTTCTACGGCGAGTTCACCGGCACCTGGATGCACGAGCGGCCAATCAGCGACGCCTATCGCCAGATCGCCGAGAAAATCTATCGCACGCTGATCGAAACCAAGGCGCCCGTGTTCGGCGTGACCGAGATGCGCACCCGCTACGACGCGGTGGTGAGCTACGAGTGGGGCTACTTCCCGCTGTCCAGCGACGGGGCCACCGTGACCGGAGGCCTGGAAATCGAATCGCCGGAGCGCCGCGTCATCGGGGTGCCGCCCGACCTCGCCGCCACCTTCGTGCGCGGCGGCTGACTCCCGCTAGCTCAGCACCCGCTTCGCCGCGGCGCGCCAGCCGGCACTGAGCCGGTCGCGCATGGCGCCCTGCCTGCCGGGGTTGAAACATGCGGTCGCGCTGCAGACCGCCGGCAGCCGTGCCGAGGTCGAGAAGGCCCACTACCCCACCCCGCGCGCCGAGAATAATCGCGCCATATGCCAATATTTCCCCGAAATATCAATAACCTGTCGTCGATTGATCAGCACTTTTGATGGGTAGACCAGCGCCTTTCACTGCGGCTATATACGGCGCTTCATCCCACCAAATCAGGCAGAGTTAGATGCGCGACGCGCTCACGCGGGTAGACGAGGCGTACATTACGGATCGCCTTGTCGAGGCCGACACCGTCAACTCCGGCATCATCCACCGAATGACGGCTTATCTCACGCACAAGCGCGGTGACCGCCTCATTGCCGCGCGCGAGGACATAGATCCGGCGGAACTGCGCGACATTCTTCCTCATCTTGTGCTGGTCGACATCCAGACGGATCCGTTGTCCGTCTACTACAGGCTGGTGGGCACAAGGATCGCCGAATTCTACGGAGAGTTCACCGGCACCTGGATGCATGATCGGCCGATCAGCGATGCCTACAGGCGGGTTGCCGAGAACATCTACGGCAAGATGATCGAGACCAGAGCTCCGGTTTTCGGAGTGACCGAGATGCGCACGCGCTTCGACTCTGTCGTCAGCTATGAGTGGGGCTACTTCCCGCTTTCAAGCAATGGAACGACCGTGACGGGCGGACTGGCAATCGAATCGCCGGAGCGCCGTGTGGTGGGGGTACATCCGGGCGACGCGAAAACCTTCGTACGTAGCTGCTAGCCTGGCAGGTGTTCTCCAAGCGGCGGCATTCAGCCGCCGATCTCGAGAACTCATCCAAGAACAAGCCGCTCGCGATACTAGCTCTGCACCCGCTTCACCGCGGCGCGCCAGCCGGCATAGAGCTGGTCGCGCATGCCGTCCTGCATCGCCGGGCGGAACAGCCGGTCGCTCTGCCAGTTGCCGGCCACTTCGCCGATATTGGCGAACAGGCCGGTTCCGAGCCCGGCGCAGGTGGCGGCACCCAGCGCGGTGGTTTCCGTCACCACCGGACGCTCGACCGGCACGTTCAGGATGTCGGCCAGGAACTGCATGACCCAGTCGTTGCGCACCATGCCGCCATCGACACGGAGGCGGCTGGGCGGCTGGCCGCCATCGCCGGCCATTGCCGCCATCAGGTCGCGGGTCTGGTAGCAGACGGCTTCCAGCGCGGAACGCACGATCTCGGCGATGCCGGTGTCGCGGGTGAGCCCGATGATGGCGCCGCGCGCCGAGGGGTCCCAGTACGGCGCGCCGAGGCCGGTGAAGGCCGGCACCAGATAGACGCCGTTGGTGCCGGCGATGGAGCGCGCCAGGGCCTCGGTCTCGCCCGCCTGGTGAATGAGCTTCAACCCGTCCCGCAGCCATTGCACGGCGGCGCCGGCCACGAAGATGCTGCCCTCGATGGCATAGGCGAGTTCGCCCTTCAGCTTGTAGCCGACGGTGGTCAGCAGGCGGTTGTTCGAGGTGACCGCCTTGCCGCCGGTGTTGAGCAAGGCGAAGCAGCCGGTGCCATAGGTGCTCTTGATCATGCCCGGCTGGAAACAGGCCTGGCCGATCAGCGCCGCCTGCTGGTCGCCGGCGACACCGGCGATCGGCAGGGCGATGCCGGCGGTCTCCTTGCTGCTCTTGCCGAAATCGTCGGCGCATTCCAGCACCGTGGGCAGCATGCTCTTCGGCACCTTGAACAAGTCGAGCAGGTCATCGTCCCAGGTCATGCTGTGGATGTTGAACAGCATGGTGCGCGACGCGTTGGTGACGTCGGTCGCATGCACCTTGCCGCCGGTCAAACGCCACAGCAGGAAGCTGTCGATGGTGCCCATGGCGAGATCGCCGCGCGCCGCCGCCTCCTGCGCGCCCGCCACGTTCTCCAGCAGCCAGCGCACCTTGGTGGCGGAGAAGTAGGAATCGATCAGCAGGCCGGTCTTGGCCTGGATCTTCGGCTCCCAGCCCTGGGCGATCAGCTGCTTGCACAAGGGCGCGCCGCGGCGGTCCTGCCAGACGATGGCGTTGTGGATCGGCTTGCCGGTCTTGCGGTCCCAGACGACGGTGGTCTCGCGCTGGTTGGTGATGCCGATGGCGCGCGGCGTGCCGGCCGGCGCCTTGGCCAGCGCGTCGCGGCAGACCTGCTGCACGTCGCGCCAGATCTGCTCGGCGTCATGCTCGACCCAGCCGGGCTGCGGAAAGATCTGCGGCAGCTCGCGCTGCGCCGTCGCCTGCGGCTCGCCCTTCAGGTCGAACAGGATGGCGCGGCTCGACGTGGTGCCCTGGTCGATCGACAGGATGAAATCAGGCATGTCCCCCGCCCCTCACTTGGTGCCGAACAGGCGGTCGCCGGCATCGCCGAGACCAGGCACGATGTAGGCGTTCTCGTTGAGGTGCGAATCCAGCGAGGCGGCATAGACGGGGATCTTCGGGTGCGCCTGCTGGAAGACGCGGACTCCCTCCGGCGCCGAGACCAGCACCATCATGCGGATGTTCTCGTCCTTGACGCCGCGCTTGTTCAGCGTGTCGGCGGCGGCGGCGGCGGAATGGCCGGTCGCCAGCATCGGGTCGACCAGGATGAACAAGCGCCCCTCGGGGTCCGGCAGCTTCACGAAATACTCCACCGGCTGCTTGGTCACGTGGTCGCGGTAAAGGCCGATATGGCCGACGCGCGCGGTGGGGATCAGCTCCATCAGCCCGTCCGCCATGCCGAGCCCGGCGCGCAGGATCGGTACCACCGCCACCTTCTTGCCGAGCAGGATCGGCGCGTCGAACCTGGTCAGCGGCGTCTCGATCGGCGTCGTCGTCATCGGCAGGTTGCGGGTGATCTCATAGCCCATCAGCAGGGCGATCTCCTTCAGCAGCTGCCGGAACAGGATGGTCGGCGTGTTCTTGTCCCGCATCATGCTGAGCTTGTGCTGGATCAGCGGGTGATCCATCACGAACAGATTGGGGAATTCGGGGAAGGTTTTCGGCATGGGGAGCCCCCTGGATGGTCTTTTGTTCTGGGCGATCAAGGCGCCGTTGCAGGGCAGACTAGCCGCCAAGACCGACCCGTCAAGTTAATCCCCTCCCCCGGAACGGGGGAGGGTTAGGGAGGGGGCAGCCACGCCTCGCTGCCCACCAATTTTCGCTCGCTGCCCCCACCCCGGCCCTCCCCCCTTCGGGTGGAGGGAGATGAGGGTTGAATTCAAATCACCTGGAAACCGTGCTTGTACGGGTCGCGGTCGTCGATGAAGATGGTGTTGTAGCCGGTGATCCGCGCCCAGCCTTCGACCGAGGGCACCACGGCGTCGTAGTTCCCCGCCTTGGCCGCCTGCACCACCCGGCCCTTGAACAGGCTGCCGATGATGCTCTCGTGCACGAAGGCATCGCCGACCTTCAGCTTGCCCTTGGCGGCGAGCTGGGCGATGCGGGCGGAGGTGCCGGTGCCGCAGGGCGACCGGTCGATCGCCTTGTCGCCGTAGAAGACGGCGTTGCGGGCATGCGCCTCGGGGTGCTTCGCAGCGCCCGTCCACAGGATGTGGCTGAGTCCCTTGATGGTCGGGTTCTCCGGGTGCTGGAACGTGTATTTGGCGTTCAGGTTCTTGCGCAGCACGGGGCTCATCTGGACCAGCTGGCCGGCAGTAAAGTCGGCCATGTCGCGATAGCCGGGCTGCGGCTCGACGATGGCGTAGAAGTTGCCGCCATAGGCGACGTCGACCTTGACCGGGCCGATGCCGGGGCAATCGGCCTCCAGGCCCGTCGAATGCAGGAACGCCGGCACGTTGGTCAGCCGCACCGATTCGACGTATTCGCCGACCTGGTTGTATTCGGCGATGACCAGCCCGGCCGGAGTCTCCAGGCGCAGCACGCCGGGGGTCTTCGGCCGCACCAGTCCCTGTTCCACCGCCACGGTCACCGTGCCGATGGTGCCGTGGCCGCACATAGGCAGGCAGCCGGAGGTCTCGATGAACAGGATGCCGATGTCGCAGTCCTCCTGCGTCGGCGGGTAGAGGATGCTGCCCGACATCATGTCGTGGCCGCGCGGTTCGAACATCAGGCCGGTGCGGATCCAGTCGAACTCAGCCAGGAAATGCTGGCGCCGCTCGCTCATGCTGGCGCCTTGGAGCTGCGGCCCGCCGCCCATGACCACGCGCACCGGGTTGCCGCAGGTATGGGCGTCGACGCAGGAAAAGGTGAATTTGGCCATGGCGCAATCTATCCGCTTCGGGTCAGGGTTACCTGCCCGAAACGGCTGGAATAAGCAATAGGGTCAGACGCTTGGCTTGAAATCTAGCGTTGGCGGAGCAGGTCGCGGATCTCGACCAGCAGCTTCTCGCTGGTGGTCGGCGCCGGCGGCTCGGCTGGGGCCGCGGCCTCCTGCTTGCGGAAGCGGTTGACCTGTTTCACCAAGATGAACACGGCGAATGCGACGATCAGGAAGTTGATCACGGCATTGATGAACTGGCCGTAGTTGATGGTGACGGCGCCGGCATCCTTGGCCGCCTGCAGCGACGCGTAGTCGTCGCCCTTCAGCACCAGGAAGAAGTTGGAGAAATCGATGCCGTTCATGGCGAAGCCGATCGGCGGCATGATGATGTCGTTGACCAGCGAATTCACCACCGTGGTGAAGGCGGCGCCGATGATGATGCCGACCGCGAGGTCGAGCACGTTGCCGCGCATGGCAAATTCGCGGAATTCCTTGAGCATTGTCTCCCCCTTTATTCCGGCCCCTGCTATCCGACCGTTGACGGTCTTGCCGCCAGTTTGGTTGCGAATCCCGGCGTTCCGCAAGAGTGTTAAGACCGTAAACTGTGACATTGCGCGGGCAAATCCGGGCCCGCCTTGCCCTTGCCGGACGCCGGCAAAGCGGCGAAGGTTCCCGCCGACCCGCCACCCCGGATTCGGACCGCCTCACATGCCCGCCGCCCCCGACCAGCCCCCTTTGACGCCCCAGCGCGCCCTCTTCCGTCTCGACGGGCGCGTGGCGGTGGTGACCGGTGCTGCCGGACATCTTGGCCGCGCCATCGCCACCGGCCTGGCGGAAGCGGGCGCGCGGACCATCCTGGTCGGGCGGACCGAAGCGACGCTCGCCACCCTTGCCGCGGAGTTGACGGGACGCGGCCTGGCGGCCGAGACCGCAATCTGCGATGTCACCCAGGCAGCGCAGATCGAGGACTTGGTCGGCCGCATCGGCGATTCCTGGGGCAGCCTGGACGTCCTTGTGAACAACGCCCATGCCGGCCGCGCCGGGATCATGGCGGAGAGCCGAAAGGCCGACTATCTCGGCGCCATGGAGATCGCCGTGGCGGCAGCGGCGGAGTTCGTGAACGCCGCACATGGACTGTTGCGCCAGGCGGCGACGCACAAGGGTGACGCGGCGGTCATCAACATCTCCTCCATGTACGGGATGGTCAGCCCGGACCCGCGCGTCTACGGCACCTCGAAAATGAACAACCCGCCGCATTACGGCGCGGCAAAGGCGGCGCTGATCCAATACACCCGCTACGCCGCCTGCCACCTGGCGCCGGACGGCATCCGGGTGAACGCGATCAGCCCCGGCCCCTTCCCGCCCGAGGCGGTGTGCGAGCGCGATCCTGCATTCTGCGGCAAGCTGATCGACAAGGTCCCAATGGGCCGACTGGGCAAACCCGACGACCTGAAGGGGGCGGCGGTGTTCCTGGCCAGCCCGGCGGCGCGCTTCGTCACCGGCGCCAACCTGCCGGTCGATGGCGGCTGGACCGCCTGGTGATGGGAACGCGCCGGCCGCGCCGCCGGGTCGTCCTGCAGGCCCGCACCAGCTCCACGCGCTTGCCGGGCAAGGTGCTGCTGCCGATTTGCGGCATTCCCCTCGTTGTGCTGGCCGCCAAGCGCGCCGCGCGCGATGGGCTGGAGGTCGTGGTCGCCACCTCCGATGATGCCAGCGACGATAGGCTGGCGCAGACCATCACGCAGCACGGCCTGAAATGTCTGCGCGGCCCGCTCGATGACGTGCTGTCACGCTTCGTCCTGTCGACAGCCGATTTGGCGGATGACGACATTTGCGTACGCTTTACGTCGGATAACGTATTTCCCGATTCCGACTTCGCCACGCGGGTCGCCGATGCCGCCGAGCAAAGCACCGGCGGCTACGCGGGTTTTTCCGGCGGGACGGACGGCTTGCCCTACGGCTTGGCGGGCGAAGCATTCCGCGTCGGTCTGCTGCGGCAGGCACAAAAGCATGCGACCACCGCGCATGAGCGCGAACATGTCTCACCCTGGATCGTGCAGCACGCCGGCCGCGTGATCGCGCCGGTGCCGGGCGATCCGGAACGCGACATGTCGGATCTGCGCTGCACCATCGACACGCTGGACGATTATCGCAGCGTCTCCACCGCGCTCGTTGGACTGGCCGATCCGATCGCAGCACCCTGGATCGTGTTGTGCCGCCGATTGGCCGATCGATCGGAGAAGGTCGGTCTGCAGGTGCCGGCCCGCATCGTCGCCGGCAGCCTGCAAGCAAGCCTGGTTCTGGGCGGCGTCCAGTTCGGCCTGCCCTATGGCATCGCCAACAGCACCGGGCGCCCGGACGATGCTGAGCTGCGCCGCATTCTGGCGCTGGCTGAGAACAGCGGCGTCACTCATCTCGACACCGCCGCGGGCTATGGCGAGAGCGAAGAACGGATCGGCGCTGCCCTCACCGCCAACACGCCGCTCAAGATCATCACCAAGCTGCCGCCGGATGTGAACAGCGCGCAGGGTGCGGCGGAAGCGATTGCGCGCTCCCTCACCCGGCTGCGACGCAAGCAGATCGACGCCGTACTGCTGCATCGCTTTGAGCATTTTGATGCCGCGCACGGCGCGATTTGGCAGGCCCTCCTGGATGCGCAGGAATCCGGCCGTGTCGATCGTATCGGCGTGTCGGTCTATCATCCGGATCAGCTTCGCGCGCTGTTGCAGGCGCCGGCGGTCAACCTGATCCAGTTGCCGTTCAACATCCTCGACCGGCGTTGGCTGGCCGCGGACATCCAGGCCGCCATCGCCGCCCGCCCGGACGTAATCTTGCATGGGCGATCAGCGCTGTTGCAGGGATTGCTGACCCTCACCGATCCGGCACGCTGGCCCTGCGATACGGCACTCGCGAGGCGTTGCATCGACGCCCTTGCTGACCTCGCCAAACAATTGGGCCGGCAAAGCATCATCGACCTCTGCTTCGCCTATGCGCGGGCGCAAAGCTGGCTGGCCGGCATCGTCGTCGGCGCGGAGACGGCGGCACAGATGGCGGAAAACATCGAACTGTTCCGCACCCCCACCTTGACTCCAAATCAGGTGACGCAGGTCGCGCAGCGGATCCCGGAAGTTCCAGAAAGCCTGCTCGATCCCTCGCGCTGGCCGAAGACCTGATCTCGCCAGTCATCCCGGCCTTGAGCCGGGATCCATTTGGCAGCCGCTGGAGCGGTCTTGAATAGGCACCGGCTCAAGGCCGGGGTGACGATGGAGGTTGCGCTACGCTAGCGGATGACTTGCGCCAGCGCCTCGACCACGCGCTCGACATCCGCATCGGTCATGTCCGGATAGAGCGGGATCGACAGCACGCGGTCGTAGTAGCGGGTCGAGCCGGGCAGGTCGAGGTTGCCGTAGAGCTCGCGGTAATAGGGCTGGCGATGGACCGGCAGGTAGTGCACCTGGGTGCCGATGCCCTGCACCTTCAGCTCCGCCATTACCTGGGCGCGGCTTTTGCCGATCAGGTTGTAGTCGACGAGGATGGCGTAGAGGTGCAGCGCCGGATTCTGCCGCCGGTCGGCGACCCAGACCGGGCAGATGGCGGGCTCGAGCGCCTCAAACAGGCGGTCATAGAGCGCCGCGATTTCGCGCCGGCGGGCGACGAAGCGCTGCAGCTTCTTCATCTGGCTCAGGCCCAGCGCGCAGGCGAAATCGGTGATGCGATAGTTCGGCCCCAGGGCGTGCATCTCGTAGTACCAGGGATTGACGCTGCCGTCGCGGTCGCGGGCTTGGGCGGCGATCTTGAACGCCGCCGGGTCGCGCGTCATGCCGTGGTTGCGCAGCAGCCGCATGCGCTCGGCCAGGCCATCGTCATTGGTCGTGGTGACACCGCCCTCGCCCGTGGTCATGGTCTTGACCGGGTGCAGCGAAAAGCAGGCCATGCGGCTCAAGGTGCAATCGCCGGAGCGGGCGATGACGCCGTTGCCGGCGGGATGCACGCTGCCCAAGGCGTGGCAGGCATCCTCGATGACTTCCAGGCCGTGGCGATCCGCGACCTCCCGGATAGCCGGCATGTCGGCGACGAAGCCGTTGACGTGGACCGGCAGCACTGCGCGCAGCCGGTATTTCCCGCCGGCGCGGGCGATGGCCGCCTCCAGGGTCCTGGCGGTGAGCAGGCCGTTATCCGGATCGACATCGGCGAAGACGACGTCGGCGCCGCAGAAACGCGCGGCGTTGGCGGTGGCGAGGAAAGTCAGCGTCGGCACGACCACCGCCTCACCCGGCTTCAAGTCGAGTGCCATGCAGGCCAGGTGCAACGCGGCAGTGCCGCTGTTGCTCGCGATCGCGTGGCGGGCGCCGACGAATTCGGCGAAGGCGGCCTCGAACTTGCCGACGGTCGGGCCGGTGGTCAGGTAGTCGCCGCGCAGTGCCTCGCTGACCGCCGCCAGATCGTCCGCGTCGATGGACTGGCGGCCGTAGGGGAGAAAGGGCCGCTCCGTGCTCACGCCGTCTCGGTCCCGAGCAGCGGCAGCAGTTCCTGCGGCTGCATCCATTCAGTATTGTTGTTGCTGGTGTAGGAGAATTCCTCCGGCACCGGCTTGGAGCCCGGCAGCTTCTTGCGCTCGATTTCCCAGTAGCGGTAGGACGGCTCGATGGAGAAGCGGTCGTCCATCTCCACGGTGTACCAGGCGTCCTCGGCGGAGATCAGCACCTCGTGCAGCTTCTCGCCCGGGCGGATGCCGACGACTTTGTGGCCCGCCTTGGGCGAGATCGCGGTGGCGACGTCGGTCATCTTCATCGAGGGGATCTTCGGCACGAAGATCTCGCCGCCACGCATCATCGACATGGACGAGATGACGAAGTTGACGCCCTGCTGCAGGGTGATCAGGAACCGCGTCATGCGCAGATCGGTGATCGGCAGCTCGGTCGCGCCCTCGGCCACCAGCTTCTTGAAGAACGGGATGACGCTACCGCGCGAGCCGATGACGTTGCCATAGCGCACCACGGAGAAGCGACAGCCGTCCGCACCGGCCAGGTTGTTGGCGGCGATGAAGATCTTGTCCGAGGCCAGCTTGCTGGCGCCGTAGAGGTTGATCGGGTTGGCCGCCTTGTCGGTGGACAGCGCCACCACCCGCTTCACCCCGGCCTTGATCGAGGCGTTGACCACGTTCTCGGCGCCGTGGACGTTGGTGGCGATGCACTCGAACGGATTGTATTCGGCGGTCGGCACCTGCTTCAGCGCGGCGGCGTGGACCACGGTGTCGACCCCGCGCATCGCCATTTCCAGGCGCCCGGCGTCGCGCACGTCGCCGATGAAGTAACGCAGGGCGGTGTATTTGCTCTGCGGCATGTCCTGCTGCATCTCGAACTGCTTCAGCTCGTCGCGCGAATAGACGATGAGGCGCGACGGCTTGTAGCGCTCAAGCACGGTCTTGATGAACTGCTTGCCGAAGGAGCCGGTGCCGCCGGTCACGAGGATGGCATGGCCGTTCAGATCGGCCGCGGGTTCCAGGAACTGGCGCAATGGTCTCACTTCCCCTTCTGGCGCAGCGCCGGCCGGTCTCGGCGGGCGGCGTTACGGCCGGATGACAGCGTTCGGAGGCCGGTCCTTAGCAGCCGGGCAGCGGCCCGTCAATTCGACCCACCGCCCCACCGCGCGGCGGTTGCCGCGAACCCGGTGGGCCGGTAATCTGCCAGTGGAATCAAAGACTTTCCACCCGATTCGCCGCCTCCCCGCAACCCGAGGGCCGCCATGAGCCGCAAACCCCCGCTCCTGCTGCAGGATGGCACCCTGGGCCTCCGCGCGCCGGAGCCTGGCGATACCGACGCCTATCTGGCCTTCCGCAACGATCTCGGTGCCGTCGGCGACCTGATCGGCTTCGTGCGCGGGGTGCCGGCGCACAAGATCAAGGAATGGATCGCCACCATCGACAACCGCGCCACCGTTACCTTGACGGCGATCCTGATCGCCGACCAGCGGCCAGTCGGGTATGTCAGCGTCTACGACCAGGACACGGTCTCCGGCACCTGCCAGATGGGTCTGGCGATCTTCGCGCCGGCGGACCGCGGCAAGGGCTACGGCAAGCGGATCATCCTGCTGATGCTCGACTACCTGCGCGACTGGCTCAACATGCGCAAGGTGTCCATGACCGTGCTGGCCGACAACAAGCCGGCCATCGCGCTCTACGAGAAATGCGGCTTTGCCGTCGAAGGCACCCTGAAAGACCAGTATTTCATCGACGGCGCCTATCGCAGCGTCCTGCTGATGGCGAAGTTCCTGCGCTAGACGCGCAGGTAGTTCAACAACACGTAGACCGACGGGTCGTAGACGTTCGGCCGCCGCTCGTAATCGAGGAACAGCGCGGCGTCGGCGATATTCCACGACACATGACCGATCAGGATCATGATCATCAGCGTGTCGGTGCCGGAGACGCGCAGGAACGGCTGCTCGAGCGGCGCATCCCATTTCACCTCCGTGACCTCCGGCTGGTTCAGCGGCAGGCGGAACCGCCGCTCCACGCCAGGGAAGTCGAGATAGATGCTGATGTCGGCGAAGGACTTCTTGCGCTCCTGGATCGCCCACAGGCGGTCGCGGGCGTATTTGACCAGCCGGTCGACCGGCACCGAGGGGAAGAACTCGATCTTCTCGTGGTCATAGACCTTCGCCTTCAGCACCTTGGCGATGTACTCCTCGCGGTCGGCCTCGGTGACGTCGTTGTACTCGCCTTCCGGCGTCTTCCGGCCCTGGTCGAAATCGAAGGCTTGGCCGGAGTTCAGCATGATCAGCCGGTCCGCAAGGCCGGCTTCCGCCAGGGCGCCCTTGACGATGCCGGGGCTGGCCGGGTGCGAGATGTATTTGTTGAGATGCGAGCGCGAGCCGGCGACCACGTACTGGTCGGCGAAGGGAGTGACGTAGCGCGGATCGAGTTCGCGCACCGTCTTCACGAAGGCGGCGAAGCGGCCCAGCATGACCCGCTTCTGCTCCGCCTTCTTCTCTTCCTCGGAGAGATTCACGTAGCAGGACGGATAGCCGGAGCCGCCGGCATAGGGCAGCAGCGCGTAGTCGATGCGGCCGTAATGGTCCTTGAGGTATTTCAGGCCGCCGGCATGCGGCTGGCAATCGTTGGCGTTGTAGATGACGAAATCGTCCCAGCGCAGCACCAGGGCTGAATCGATCACATAGGCCATTTCGTTGGCCGGATCGGCTTCCACCATGTTGACCTTGAGGCCGGGTTCCAGCTCCACCTCGGTGCGGGCCGGGATGTGATGCACCTTCTTGAAGTGGAAACCGTTCTGGTCGAGGAATTTCTGCACGAAATCCGGCTTCTTCTCCATCAGGATGATTTCGGCATCCTTGTTCAGATGCTTGATCGTGCCGGCCGAGCAATGATCCTCGTGGATGTGCGAGATGTAGATGTAGTCGAAGCGGCCCAGGTCCTCGATGCCCATCTGCATCTTCGGCCAGTGGTACCAGGCGCCGTGGAAGATGCCGTCATCGAGCCACGGATCGAACAGGATCCGCTTGCCCTTGTGCTCGAGAATCCCGGTGGCGCCGCCGAGGTTGATGAACTTCATGGAAGGCCGGCTTTCTAACGTGGCACGGAATAGGCGATGACCTGGCGGCCAAGATTGCGGTCCGCCAGCGCCTGGTAGAGCTGGTGCAGTTCCTTCTCGAAGCCGTGCTTGCGCATGTTCATCTCGAAGGCCATGCGGCGCTCGTGGCACTGGCGGCCGAGCGCGCGGTCGCCGACATAGTTGTCGCCGAAGACCAGGAACATCTCGAGGGGGAACGAGGATTCGGTGTAGCGCACGTCGTAGTGGAGCCCGTTCAGCAGCGCCTTCAAGGTATCGCCGCTGAAATAGTTGAGATGCGCCGGCGGCGCGAACCACCATTCCTTCAGGTTGTGCGTGCGCTGGCCGCAGACCTGGAAGGCGTTGAACTCGTTCGGCACCTCGATGACCAGCACGCCGCCGGGCTTCAGCACCTTTTCCCGGATCTCGCGCAGCACGCGCACGGGATCGGCCAGGTGCTCCAGTACGTTCATCAGGGTGACGACGTCGAACCGCTTGCCCTCGAACACATCCATGCGGTCCATGCCGGCCTGGACCACGGTGAGGCCGACCTTCTTGCCGTGCTCGACCGCCTCGGTCGCCGGATCGAAGCCGTAGCACTCGGCACCCTTGGTCTTGAAATAGACCAGCGCCTGGGCCCAGCCGCAGCCGACATCGAGCACCGACATGCCCTGCATCGGGCGGCCGGCGATCTTCTCGATCTCGCGGCACATGTCCTCGCGATGGGCGTCGTGGAATTCCTGGTCGCGGGTCAGCACCTCGAGCGCCGAGTTGTTGAAGCCCTGGTAGCCGCTGGAATAAAACTCCTCGGCATAGAAGCGCGCGATCTCTTCCGCCGAGGGGGTCGGCGTGACCTGCAGGAAACCGAATTCCGGGTGCGGCCGCAGGCTGTAGGCCGTCTTGTCCGTGGTCATCGCGCGCTCCAGTGTGCTGGTCCCAGCCATTCTGCCGGCGCCGTCTCGCGGCGCGCCCCTCCCTAACATACACCCCTACCCCTGCCAAGCCGTGGGCCGGCAAGGGTAATTTGGCCTCGACCCGCGGCCGGCAGAGGCGCCGGCCCGCGCAACGACAGGCAGCATAGGCGCGGCGAAGGCGGTTCCAACGGGCGGAATGTCGCAGCATTCGCGCGCCCGTCTGTTGTCACCTGGGTCGCATTGAACCGGGCGCCTTTTGCGGCTATGCCAGCCTCATCGGGCGGCCCGCCACCTGCCGTCCGGCCCAGAGGTTCAAGCAGGGGAACATGCGCGCAGCCTTCGTTGTCGACAGCGGCCCCGCGATCGGGCTCGGCCACCTCAGCCGCAGCCTGCTGCTGCTGGACGCCTTGACGCAGAAGGGCGTCACCTGCCGGCTCTACACCGCCGACCCGGCCGCCGCCGACGCATTGGGGCGCACGGCGGAGCCGCTGCCGGCGCCGCTCGGCAAGCTGCCGAAGACCGATCTGGTGGTGTGCGATTCCTACCGCTTGAGCGAAAGCGACTTCACCGCCCTGCACGGCCGTTGCCGGCTGCTGGCGGCCCTGGACGACACCGCCGACCGGCCGCTGCCGGTCGACGTCATCATCAACCACAACCTCTACGCCGCGCAGCTGGGCTACGAGGCGCTCTCGACCGCCAAGGTCCTGGCCGGGCCGGACTATGCTTTGGTCAACGACAAGGTGATGGCGGCGGCGCATCACCACCGCACGCATCCCGCCGAGAATGCCGTGGTCGTCAGTTTCGGCGGCACCGATGACGGCACGCTCGCGGCCAAAATCGCCGGCGAGTTGCTCCCCCGTTGCGACGCGCGGATCGACGTCATCGTCGCCGCCAGCCGACAACCGGCCGCGGCGATCCGCGACCTGGCGCAGCGCCATCCCGGCCGCGTCGTGCTGCATCACGGCGCCGACGTGCCGGCGCTGCTATCACACGCGCGGCTCTATCTCGGCGCCGCCGGGATGATGTCCTTCGAGGCCTTCGCCGTCGGGCTGTTCCTGGTCGTGGTGCCGATTGCCGGGAATCAGCGCCCGGGCGCCGAGGCGCTGCTGCGCTACGGTCACGACATGGTTCCGGAGCTCGATCCGGCAAGACTGGCGGAACATGCCGCGCGGCGTCTGAAATCGCCGCCGGTGATCACCCTGGCGCCGATCGACGGCAAGGGACCCGAACGGCTGGCCGCGGCGCTGCTGCACGAACTCGCGCAGCGCCGCTAGGACTTCACGATCTCCGCGCGCGGGTCCGGCGCCTCGACCATCGACCAGTCGAGCGGCGTGCCGCGCTTGACGTCGCGCGTCGCCCTGCGGCCGAGCACGTCCTTCAGGTGCCTGGGCGCGAGGCCCAGGCCCGGGCGGATGGAACGGACCTGCTCCGGCCCGATCACCTGCCCCGCCTTCAGGTCCGCCACCACGTAGAGCGAGCGGCGGAATTTGCGCGCGGCGCGCTCGCTTTCGGCAAGGCCATAGAAGACCTGGCCCTTGGCCTCCCAGGCGACGTTGACGTCCTGGACCAGGCGGGTCAGCTCCTCCGGCTCCAGGCTGAAGGCGGAATCGACACCGCCATCGGCGCGGCGCAGGGTGACGTGCTTCTCGATCACCGCGGCGCCGAGGGCCACCGCCGCCACCGGCACGGCGGTGCCCAGCGTATGGTCCGAGAGACCGACGACCGCGTCGAACATCTGCGCCAGATGCGGGATGGTGCGGAGATTGCTGTCGCGCGGCGGCGTCGGATAGCCGCTGGTGCAATGCAGCAGCACGATGTCCTTCGCCCCGGCGGCGCGGGCGGCGGCCACCGCTTCCGCCACCTCGCCCAGTTCCGAGGCGCCGGTCGACATGACGATGGGCTTGCCCGTGCGCGCCACCCGCTCGATCAGCGGGATGTCGCACAGCTCCAGCGAGGCGATCTTGTAGGCCGGCGCGTCCAGCTTCTCCAGCAGGTCGACGGCGGTGAAGTCGAAGGGCGAGCTGAAGACGGCGATGCCGAGCTCCCGGCCGCGCTTGAACAGCGGCTCGTGCCACTCCCAGGGCATCGCCGCCTCGGCATAGAGGTCATAGAGGCGCTTGCCGTCCCACAGCCCGCCATGGACCATGAATTCCGGCCCGTCATGGTCGATGGTGATGGTGTCGGCCCGGTAGGATTGCAGCTTCACCGCCTGGGCGCCGGCCTGATGCGCGGCCTCCATCACGGCGAAGGCGCGCTCCAGGCTGCCATTGTGGTTGGCGGACAGCTCGGCGATCACATAGGGCGGCTGATCGATGCCGATCTTGCGGCCGGCAATGGAAAAACTGACGGTCACACCGCCTCCTTCACGAGTTGGGTCGCCGCCGACGGGCGGATGCCGCTGCGGATCACCGCGCCCGCCGCCGCGACGCCGACATTGGCTATCAGGTCCAGCACGCACATATAGGGCAGGAACGCGCCGTTGACCTGCGGATAGGTCGGATGCTCGTAGCGCTGGTAGAGCAAGGTCATGCCATGCGCGGCGAACTGCGCCTCGCCGTCCGCCTCGCTCAGATAGCCGGCGGCACCGGCCGGCGACAGATAGGTGTCGGCGCCGACCTCGCGGCAAATGTCGACCAGCCGGTCGCGGCGGTCGGCGCTTTTCCCGGCGATGGCGGAGGACCGCAGCCGCTGCCCGCTAATCCCCAGGCGATCGGCGACCGCCGAGATCAGCGCGACGTTCAGGTCGCAGAGCCTGGTGCTAC
>JBGAGP010000086.1:0-21376 GCA_044226685.1 Dongiaceae bacterium | reverse complement strand
CTTGGAGTCTCGGCTTGGCAGCGGGTTCCCTCTCCCCTTGTGGGAGAGGGATAGGGTGAGGGGTCGCGCGCGAAGACTGTCCAGCGACTACGCCGCCGCCTTGCCGCTCAGATAATCCTTCGCCAGCACTTCCGCGATCTGCACGGCGTTCAAGGCAGCACCCTTGCGCAAATTGTCGGCGACGACCCAGAACGACAGGCCATTCTCGATCGTGTGGTCCTCGCGGATACGGCTGACATAGACCTTGTCCTCACCGGCCGCCTCGATCGGCGTCACGTAGCCCTCGTTGGCGCGATGGTCGACCACGCCGATGCCGGGAGCCGCCTGCAGGGCCGCGCGCGCCTCCTCGGCCGAGATCGGCCGCTCGAACTCCACGTTCACCGCCTCGGCATGGCTGACGAAGACCGGCACGCGCACGCAGGTTGCCGTCACCTTGATCTTCGGGTCGAGGATCTTCCTGGTCTCGACCGACATCTTCCATTCTTCCTTGGTGTAGCCGTCATCCATGAACACATCGATATGCGGGATGACGTTGAAGGCGATCTGCTTGGTGAACTTCTCGCGCTCCACCGGCTGATTCACGTAGATGTTGCGCGTCTGGTTGAACAGCTCGTCCATCGCGTCCTTGCCGGCGCCCGACACCGATTGGTAGGTCGCCACCACCACGCGCTTGATCTTCGCGATCTCATGCAGCGGCTTCAGCGCCACCACCATCTGGATGGTCGAGCAGTTCGGGTTGGCGATGATGCCCTTCTTCTTGTAGCCGGCGATGGCCGAGGCGTTCACCTCCGGCACCACCAGCGGGACGTCGGGGTCCATGCGGAAATAGGAGGTGTTGTCGATGACGACCGCACCGGCCGCTGCCGCCCGCGGCGCGAAATCGGCCGAGACCTTGGCGCCGGCCGAGGACAGCACGATGTCGATGCCCTTGAAGTTGAACGTGTCGAGCTGCTGCACCCGCAGCACCTCGTCCTCGCCGAAGGACACTTCGGCGCCCGCCGAGCGCGAGGATGCCAGGGCGACGACCTCGTCCACCGGGAACGCGCGTTCCGACAGCGTCTGCAACATCTCGCGGCCCACATTGCCCGTGGCGCCGACCACCGCTACCCGATACCCCATGACCTACTCCTCAAAGCAAAAAGGCCGCATCTGCTGCGGCCTTCGGTTTCGTCGGAACTTTGACTTCCTCAGGCCGCGCGACATCCTCCGGCAGTCTTGCCGGTGGTCTTTTTGGTGGTCTTCGCGCTGATCACAGCCTGGATCACGTTACAATTCCCTGAACGGGGCCTTGCCGCCCCGGATCGGCGGCCTTTCTACAGAGATTGCCGCCGCCTGTCAAATGCCGGGAAACCCGGCGATTCGCCGGGTCCCTGACCCGCCCTGCCTTATTTCACCGACACGACCTTGAACGGCCGGGTCACCCCGTCATGCTCGGTGATCGACACGTATTCGCCGGGCAGGAAGGAGTGGCGGTCGAACTTGAAGGCGGGCTCGTCATCGTCCGCGCCGGGGGCGTAGGAGAACACCCAGCGGTCGTGGCCGAGGTGCAGCAGCGCGCCCTCCTCGGCCTTCTGGCCCTCCCAGAAGCGGTGCACCCGGCAGGCGCCCTTCTCGCGCCGGTAGAGGTCGAGGTCGAGATGGCCTTCCCGGTTCAGCGGCGCCACGAATTCGTAGCCGCAGCGCGCATTGCCTTCGGGAAATTCCTTGGTCCGCGCCAGTTCCAGGCGGATGGTCTTCAGCTTGCTGTCGGGCATGTGCGATTCCGTCCGATCAGTGGGTCATGAAGACGGGCAGATTGGCCGCGTCGATCATGTGGCTGGTGACGCCGCCCAGCACCAGGTGCTTCAGCCGGCTATGGGTGTAGGCGCCCATCACCAGCAGGCCGGCATTCACCTCGCGCGCCGCCATCAGCAGGCGCTCGGCGATGGTGCCCATGTGCTCGGCCGCCTCGCCGACCGAGGCAGCGACGCCCTGCCACGCCAGGTAATGCGTCAGGTCCGCCGCCGATTGCGTGCCGGCATGGCCTTCCTTGACGTTGATGACGCGCACGCGCGGCCGTCCGGCCAGGAGCGGCAGCGCCGCGCTGATCGAGCGGATGCCTTCGATCGAGCCGTTCCAGGAGATGATGGCCGGGCCCTTGATCATCGCCTCGACATGCTCTGCGGACATTTCCGCCGGCACCAGCAGAACCGGGCGCCCGGCGGAGAACAGCGCGTCCTCGACGGCGACGGCGATGAGGTCCAGCGCCTGCTCCGATTTCGGCCGCGCCATGACGATGGCGTCGGTGAGCCGGCCGAAGCGGGCGAGCAGTTCCGATTCCTGGCCCTTCTCGGCGCGGTACTCGGCGGTCGGGCCGGAGATGCGGCCGGGCTCGGTGCTGAGCGGAACGCCGCTTTCCTTGGCCCAGGAATCGAAGGTCGCCTTGGCCTGGGCGGCGCGCGCCTCGGCATGGCGCTCGGCGGCGGCCACCACCTCGGCGATGGCGACGCCCACGTCGACCATCAGCGGCGTGGTCTTCAGCGGGTCGGCGATGGCGTGCAGGCCGACGATGTGGCCGCCGGCGAATTTGCTGAGCGCCAGAGCGGCATCGAGCGCGGCGCGGTCCGGCTCCAGCCCGAACAGCGGAACCAGCACATGCTTGAAAGCCATGACTTCCCTCCCCTTTGACGATGATCCGCGCAGCGAACGTGCGACGGCGTTTGACGGTTCGCAACCGAGTATACGCTCAATTCGGCCGCATTTTTCCAGATGACTCAAGTGTCATATGGGGCCGGCCGCCGCGAAGGACGAGCGACCAGAGGCGCATGCGGCCGCCGGTCGCAGCCGGATCCGCCAGTCGGCCGCAGCCCGGATGATGAGCGGTGCTGAGTTGGCCGGGCTCAACCGGCCAGTTTGCCCAGTTCCTTCAGGATCTCGTCGCCCATCCGGGTGGTGCCGATCCGGGTGCAACCGGGGGCCATGATGTCGCCGGTGCGAAAGCCCGCCGCCACCACGTTCTTCGCCGCGTTTTCCAGCAGGTCGGCCGCGTCTCCCAGATCGAACGAATAGCGGAACATCATGGCGAGGCTGAGCAGCGTCGCCAGCGGGTTGGCGGCGTCCTTCCCCGCGATGTCGGGGGCGGAGCCGTGCACCGGCTCATAGAGCGCCTTGCGCCGGCCAGTGGCGTCGGGCGCGCCGAGCGAGGCCGAGGGCAGCATGCCGAGCGAGCCGGTCAGCATCGCCGCGCAATCGGACAGCAGGTCGCCGAACAGATTGTCGGTGACAATGACGTCGAACTGCTTGGGCTGGCGCACCAGCTGCATGGCGCAGTTGTCGGCGTACATGTGGGAGAGCTCGACGTCCTTGTATTCGGCCTGGTGCAGCTTGGTCACTTCCTCGCGCCACAGCACGCCGCTTTCCATGACGTTGGCCTTCTCCACCGAGCAGACACGGCGGTTGCGCTTGCGCGCCAGCTCGAAGGCGACGCGGGCGACACGCACGATCTCATGCGTCGTGTAGACCTGGGTGTTGATGCCGCGCCGCTCGCCATTGGGCAGGGTCTCGATGCCGCGTGGGCTACCGAAATAGACGCCGCCGGTGAGTTCGCGCAGGATCATGATGTCGAGCCCGGCGACCAGTTCACGCTTCAGCGACGAGGCGTCCGCCAGCGCGTCGAACACGATGGCCGGGCGCAGATTGGCGAACAGCTCCATGTCCTTGCGCAAACGGAGCAGGCCGCGCTCCGGTTTGATCTCGAAGGGCAGGTTGTCCCACTTCGGCCCGCCGACGGCGCCCAGCAGCACCGCATCGGCCTGCATCGCCTTGGCCATCGCCGCGTCGGTCAGCGGCACGCCGTGCTTGTCGATCGAGCAGCCGCCGACCAGCTCGTCCTCGGTGTCGAAGCTGAGCGCCTGGTGCTTGGCGAACCAGTCCAGCACGCGCTTCACCTGGGCCATCACTTCCGGCCCGATGCCGTCGCCGGCGAGGATCAGCAGTTTCTTGTTGGTGGGCATGACGTTCCTCGGTCGTGGGCAGATGGCATTGCCGTCAGAGCTAACTCGTCATGGCAAGGCTTGGCCTTGCCATCCACGAGTTTGCCAACCATGAACCGAATTCTTCGGATCGAAACTCGTGGATGCCAGGGCCAAGCCCTGGCATGACGGCGGAGTGGTCTAGAAAGCGAGCGCGGCTACCACAGCCAGGGCTGGCCGACCTTCGCCTTGGTCTCGAAGCTGTCGATGTTGGCGGCCTTCTGCATGGTGAGGCCGATGTCGTCGAGGCCGTTCAGCAGGCAATGCTTGCGGAAGGCGTCGATCTCGAACGAGATGCAGCCGCCGTCGGGGCCGCGGATCTCCTGCTTCTCGAGATCGACCGAGATGATGGCGTTGGCGCCGCGATTGGCGTCGTCCATCAGCTTGTCGACTTCCTCCTGCGGCAGCTTGATCGGCAGGATGCCGTTCTTGAAGCAGTTGTTGTAGAAGATGTCGGCGAAGCTCGGCGCGATGACGCAGCGGATGCCAAAATCGAGCAGCGCCCAGGGCGCGTGCTCGCGGCTGGAGCCGCAGCCGAAATTCGGGCCGGACACCAGGATCTGCGCCTTGCGGTATTGCGGCTTGTTGAGGACGAAATCGGGAATTTCCTTGCCGTCCGGCGTGTAGCGCATCTCGTCGAACAAATTCTTGCCGAGCCCGGTGCGCTTGATCGTCTTCAGGAACTGCTTCGGGATGATCATGTCGGTGTCGACATTCATCATCGGCAGGGGGGCCGCCACGCCCGTCAAGGAGGTGAATTTCTGCATCGCCTGAATCCGTTTGCGCGCTGGAAGGAGTGGCGACCGAGCCGGCCGCCGAACCGCGCGGTTATAAGTCATGGGCGTCCGTCTGGCCAGAAGCGAACTGGCCCCCGGGGATCCTGCGACTCGCGGGGATCGCCCGGCGGCAGGCCGAGATCGCGCCGCAGATGATTTGACAGCCGGTCGGGAAACAAGGCGGCCGGGCGGCCGCGCCGGCAACGTGGCAGAACGAGAACGACCGCCATTCGCAGCCACCCGCCCCGGCGGCACCCAATCCTGATCTGCATCGGCCCCTCCCTTAGGGACGGCCGGAAGCATGATCACTTCATTCCTGGATTGACATTCTCATATCTGTAAGATTTCTATTCAAATATGAATGGACAGGCCCCCAACTGGGACGACTACCGTGTCTTCGCCGCCATCGTGGCGGAAGGGTCGCTGAGCGCCGCAGCCCGGCGCCTGGGGCTGAGCCAGCCGACCATGGGCCGGCGGCTCCAGGCCGTGGAGCGGAGCCTGGGCGCGAAGCTGCTCGACCGGATCGACGGCGCCTATGTCCTTACCCCGCGCGGCGCGGAGCTGCTGCCCCTGGTCGAGCACCTGGTCGAGGCCGGCGAGGCGATCGAACGGGCACGGCCGGATTTCGCCGAGACCGCGACCGGCCTGGTGCGGGTTGCCACCGGCCCGTGGAACAGCCGGTTCCTCGCCCGGCGCCTGCCCGAGCTGCTGGCCGACCTGCCGGGCATCGAATTGCAGCTCCTGAGCGGCAACGTTTTCGCCGACCTGGGGCGGCGCGAGGCCGACATCGCCATCCGCAACCGCCGGCCGGGGGAAGGCAAGCTGGTGCGCCGCGCCCTGCCCGACCCGGCCTATGCCCTGTTCGCCTCGCGCGACTATGTCGCGCGCAACCCCGCGGCCCTGACCATGGGCCGCACCCAGGATTGCCGCTGGATCAGCCTGGACGAGAGCCAGGCGCACGCGCCCTCGGTCAGATGGATCGAGCGGCACCTGCAGCGCTCCGCCCATATGCGCTGCAACAGCTCGGCCAACGTCCTCGATGCCATCCTGGGGAGCGCCGGCATCGGCATCGCGCCTTGCTGGATCGCCGCCGAGGAGCCGGGTTTGGTGCAACTGACCGCCCCGCTGGACGATCTCGACACCGACGGGCTCTGGCTGGTGGTGCATGAGGACCTGCGCAACCGGCCGCGCGTACGCCTCGCCGCCGACCGCATCGCCGCCTTGTTCCAGCGCCACCGCAACCTGCTGCAGCCGGAAGGAGCCGGATGACGCTGACCATCCGCCGCCTGGAGGCCGGCACGCCGGAAGCTGAGCTCGCGGCGCGCTGGCGCTATGACGCCTTTTTCGCTGACGGCAGCGACACGCTTGAGAATTCGCGGGCGGCGCTGATGGATTTTCTGCGCCATCAGGACGGTTACGAGATCGGCCTCGTCGCCGAATACGATGGCGCGGCCGCCGGGCTGTGCCTGTTCGTGCGCGCGGAGATCGACCCCAAGCACGATCTGACGCCCTGGCTGGCGGCGCTCTTCGTCGCGCCGGAGTTCCGCAACCGCGGCATCGGCGCGGCGCTGGTCAAGGCGATCGAGGAACACGCGCGGTCGGTCGGCACCCGGGCGCTGCACCTTTACACGCTGGAAGCCGAGCCCTTCTACGCCCGCCTTGGCTGGCAGACTCGGGAGCGTTTCGACTGGCACGGCGGGCCGATGGTGCTGATGGCGCGGGAGCTTTCGTAGTTTGCGCTCGCCCGGCGTAGCACGGTCATCGGACTACGGTGCCCGTGACGGAAAGATGTCGGAAGGCCCATCCTGATGAAATGATTCAGCGAGCGTAACCGCCCCATTTGCAAGGCGGTATGGAAAATAGACGACGACCGAAAAGCCGTCGCGATGATCAAGAAGGACCGAGAGGGCGGGCGTGTCCTCGGCCGGATAGTCGATCAAGGAATCGTAGATGATCGCGGTGGCGACGTATCGGCTGGCGGCCGCACCATCTCGCAAAGACTCCTTCAAAAAAGCGACGATCTCAGTTGAAGGTGGGTCATCCCGCCCGTCATAGGCGGCGACCGGCACAAACTCACCGTCAGGCGCAATTGCTCCGCCAAACGGATGAAATGACCCGTGTTCACCAAGCTGTTGCTCCGCAAAGGGCAGCAACATATTCAGCAGGGCCTCGCAATCCGCTTGGGGATCGGACATGCGAGCGTGAGTCCTACAGCTTCCGCACGTCCGTCAGGTGGCCGGTCACCGCCGCGGCAGCGGCCATCGCCGGGCTGACCAGGTGGGTGCGCCCACCGCGGCCCTGGCGACCCTCGAAATTGCGGTTCGAGGTCGAGGCGCAGCGTTCGCCGGGCGCCAGCTTGTCCGGGTTCATCGCCAGGCACATGGAGCAGCCGGGCTCGCGCCATTCGAAGCCGGCTTCGACGAAGATCTTGTCGAGGCCTTCCTCCTCCGCCTGGTGCTTCACCAGGCCGGAGCCGGGGACCACCATCGCGTTGACGTTGGCCGCCACCTTGCGCCCCTTGGCGACCGCGGCCGCCGCGCGCAGATCCTCGATGCGGCCATTGGTGCAGGAGCCGATGAAGACGCGGTCGACCTTCACCTCGGCCAATTTGGTGCCGGGCTTGAGGCCCATATAGTCCAGCGAGCGCTCGACCGCGCGGCGCTTGTTCTCATCCGCGATGGCCGCCGGATTCGGCACCACGTCCGTGATCGGCAGCACGTCTTCCGGGCTGGTGCCCCAGGTCACCTGCGGCGCGATGTCGGCCGCCTTCAGCACGATCTCGGTATCGTATTTCGCGCCCGGATCGCTGGGCAGCGACTTCCAGAATGCCACCGCCTGCTCCCACGCGCCGCCCTTCGGCGCCATCGGCCGGCCCTGCAGATAGGCGAAGGTGGTCTCGTCCGGCGCGATCAGGCCGGCCCGCGCGCCCGCCTCGATGGACATGTTGCAGACCGTCATGCGGCCTTCCATCGACAGGGCGCGGATCGCCTCGCCGGCATATTCGATGACATGGCCGGTACCGCCGGCGGTGCCGAGCTTGCCGATGATGGCGAGGGTGATGTCCTTCGCCGTGACGCCGGGGCCGACATTGCCCTCGACGGTGACGCGCATGTTCTTCGCCGGCTGCTGGATCAGCGTCTGGGTGGCGAGCACATGCTCGACCTCCGAGGTGCCGATGCCGAAGGCCAAGGCACCGAAGGCGCCGTGCGTCGAGGTATGCGAATCGCCGCAGACGATGGTCATGCCCGGCTGGGTGAAGCCCTGCTCCGGGCCGATGATGTGGACGATGCCCTGGCGGATGTCCGACATGCCGAAATAGGGCACGCCGAAATCGCGGCAGTTCTGCTCCAGCGTCTCGACCTGGATGCGGCTCTCCGGCTCCTCGATGCCCTTGGAGCGGTCGGTGGTCGGCACGTTGTGATCCGCCACCGCCAGCGTCGCCTTGGGCTGGCGCACCTTGCGTCCCGTGGTCCGCAGGCCCTCGAAGGCCTGCGGCGAGGTCACCTCATGGACAAGGTGCCGGTCGATGTAAATCAGGCAAGTGCCGTCCTCCTGCTGGTGCACCAGGTGGTTTTCCCAGATCTTGTCGAACAGGGTCTTCGGGCTTGCCATGATCTATGCCGTTCCCAGCTATGCCGTTCCCAAGGGTCGAGACGAAGGTTCCGGACGAGGAGGCTTATTCCTCGCCGCCCGCCTGCGTGCCGGTCTTCTCGGTGATGCGGGCAGCCTTGCCGCGGCGGCCGCGCAGGTAATAGAGCTTCGCCCGGCGCACGTCGCCGCGACGGACCAGCTCGATCGAGACCAGGCGCGGCGAATAGAGCGGGAAGATACGCTCCACGCCCTCGCCGTACGAGATCTTGCGCACGGTGAAGGAGGAGTTGATGCCGGCGTTCTTGCGGGCGATGCAGACGCCCTCGAAGGCCTGCACGCGCTCGCGGTCGCCCTCGACCACCTTCACGTTCACCTTCACGGTGTCGCCCGGCGCGAATTCCGGCGCCTTCTTGCCGCCGGCCATCTTGTCGACCTGGGTCTTCTCGAATTTCTGCAACGTATTCATGACGCACGTCCTTTCTTGTAGATCTCTTGTTCAGTTCTTGGCGCCGATGCGCGCCTTGTGTTCCTGGTAGACGGCCCACAAATCGGGCCGCCGCAATCTCGTCGTCTCTTCCGCCTTCAGCTTGCGCCAGGCGCGGATCTTCTCGTGATGCCCGCTCATCAGCACCTCGGGCACCTGCCGGCCGCACCAATCGGCGGGCCGCGTGTAGTGCGGGTATTCCAGCAGCCCGGCCTCGAAGCTTTCCTCTTCCAGCGTCGCCTCCGCACCCATGACGCCGGGCAGCAGCCGCACGCAGGAATCGATCAAGGCGAGCGCCGCGGGCTCGCCGCCGGAAAGCACGAAGTCGCCGAGGCTCACTTCCATGAGCCCGCGCGCCTCGATCACCCGTTCGTCCAGCCCTTCGTAGCGGCCGCACAGCACGACGATTCCCGTACCCGCCGACAAGCGCTTCACCAGGTCCTGGGTCAGCACCTGGCCGCGCGGCGTCAGATAGATCGCCGGGGCAAGAGCGTCGCGCGTCGCATGCTCCAGCGCCGCATCCACCACGTCGGGCCGCATCACCATGCCGGGACCGCCACCGAAGGGCGTGTCGTCGACGGTGCGATGCTTGTCGGTGGCGAAGCCGCGGATGTCGATCGCCTCCAGCGTCCAGTCGCCGCGCTCCAGCGCCTTGCCCGCCAGGCTCAGGCCCAGCGGCCCCGGGAACATCTCCGGGAACAGGGTCAGCACACGGGCGGTCCAGGGAGCCCTAGTCATCGCGCGGCCTCCTGCAATTCGGCGTCCTCTGGTTCCTGCTCCGGAACCTCGAAGAAATCCGCCGGCAGGTTCAGCACCACCTTGCCCGCCGCGACATCGACCGCCGGCACGAAGGTCTTGGTGAACGGCACCACGAAGCTGTCGCGCCCTTCGCCCTCTTCCGGCGCCACCAGCAGCAGATCGCCGGCGCCGTAATTGTCGACGGAGACGATGCGGCCATGGGCCTTTCCGGTTGCATCCACCGCCAGCAGCCCGATCAGATCGGCGAAGTAGAATTCGTCCGTATCCGTCAGGTGTGGCAGCTTTTCGCGCGCGACGTAGAGCTCGGTGCCTTTCAGCGCCTCGGCCGCGTTGCGGTCGGCGATGCCGGCGATGCGGGCGATCAGGATGCCGCGCGTCGCGTCGGCGGTGCCGGTGATGCTGAGCTCGAAGCGCCGCTTCTCCTTGGCATCGCTCAGGACGCCATAGGCGGCAATATCCGACGGCTGCGCGGCGAAGGATTTCACCTTCACCTCGCCCTTGATCCCGTGCGCGCCGAGGATGGCGCCCATCAGGAGCAGTTTGTCGGATGTCGCCGCGACCGGCATGGCGAAAGGTCCGCGTCCGCCGTTACTGCGCCGGGGTCTCGGCGGCCTTCGCCGCCGCGTCGGCCTGGGCCTTCATGCGCTCCTGCGCCTTCGCCTTCGGCTTGTCCTGCTTGGTCTGCTCGCGGCGGACCGGAGCGGCGCACAGGCCTTCCTTGGAGAAGAAATAGGCGACGCGGTCGGAGGGCGTGGCGCCCATCTTCAGCCAATGCTTGGCGCGCTCGGTGTCGAAGGTGATGCGCTTCGGGTCGTCGCGGCCCAGCATCGGGTTGTAGGTGCCGATATGCTCGACGAAGCGGCCGTCGCGGGCGAAGCGCGATTCGGCGACGACGATGCGGTAATAGGGGCGCTTCTTGGCGCCGCCGCGGGTCAGTCGGATCTTCAGGGACACGTTGTTCTCTCCTTACTGCTGTTCGAATTCATGCGTTGATGATCCCGAGCTTTGATTTGGCGGGCCTCATGGCTCGGGGTGATGGCAACAGGCCTCGATCTTGTTCCCGTCGGGGTCGAAGGCGAAGGCGCCGTAGTAATCCGGGTGGTAATGCGGGCGCAGGCCCGGCGCGCCGTTATCGGCACCGCCCGCCTTCAGCGCGGCCGCGTGGAAATCGTCGATCGCCTTGCGCGTGCCGGCCTGGAAGGCGACGTGGGTCCCGCCCGCGCGGTTGGCGCCGGCATCGATGCGCTCCGGCGTGCCGATCCAGAAGCTCGGCTTGCCGGCCGTTCCGTAGCCGTGGGCGACGACACCCTCGCCCGGAATGTCGACGGTGTAGACGCAGGCATAGCCGATGGTGGCCAGCACGCCGTCATAGAAGCGCTTGGCCCGCGCGAGGTCGGCGACGCCGATGGAGACGTGGTCGATCATCTTTTGCCTCCGAAGGGCGGGAAGCCGCCCATCGGCGGCAGACCGCCGCCGCCAAGCCCACCGGGACCACCCGCGCCGCCCTTCATCAGGGCGGCCATGCCCTGGCGCATCAGGCCCTTCTGGCCCAGCTTGGAGACCTGCTTCATCATGCGGGCCATCTCCATATGCTGCTTCAGCAGCTTGTTGACGTCCTGCACCTGCATGCCGGAACCCTTGGCGATGCGGTTCTTGCGCGAGGCCTTGATCAGCTCCGGCTTGCGGCGCTCCTTCGGCGTCATCGAGGAGATGATGGCGAGCGAGCGGCGGATCATCTTGTCGTCGACCTTGCCCTCGAGCTGCTTCTGCATCTTGCCCATGCCTGGCAGCATGCCGAGGATCGAGGACATGCCGCCCATCTTCATCAGCTGACGCAGCTGAGAAGCGAGGTCGTCCATGTCGAACTCGCCCTTCTGCATCTTGCGGGCGAGCTTCTCGGCCTCCTCGGCCTCGGTGTTCTCGATCGCCTTCTCGACCAGGCTGACGATGTCGCCCATGCCGAGGATGCGGCCGGCGATGCGGTCGGCGTGGAAATCCTCCAGCGCGTCCATCTTCTCGCCGACGCCGATCAGCTTGATCGGGCAGCCGGTGACGGCGCGCATCGAGAGCGCGGCGCCGCCGCGCGCGTCGCCATCGACGCGGGTCAGCACGATGCCGGTGACGTTGACCCGCTCCTTGAAGGCCTTGGCGACGGTGACCGCGTCCTGGCCGGTCATCGCATCGGCCACCAGCAGCGTCTCGTGCGGCTTGGTGGCGGCGTGAACCTCGGCCACTTCCGCCATCAGCTCCTCGTCGATGGCGAGGCGGCCGGCCGTGTCGAGCATGACGACGTCGAAACCTTCGAGGCGGCCCATCTGCATGGCGCGCCTGGCGATGGCGACCGGCGGCTCGCCCATGACAATCGGGAGTGTCCTCACGCCGACCTGCTCGCCCAGGATCGCCAGCTGCTGCTGCGCCGCCGGGCGGCGGGTATCCAGCGAGGCCATCAGCACGCGCTTGCCCTGCTGCTCGAACAGGCGCTTGGCAATTTTCGCGGTGCTGGTGGTCTTGCCCGAGCCCTGCAGGCCGACCATCAGGATGCCGACCGGAGCCGGCGCGTTGAGGTCGATGCCGGGTTTCGCATTCGGGCCGGGGGAGAGGAAGGCGACCAACTCGTCATGGACGAGCTTCACCACCATCTGGCCCGGCGTCACCGACTTGACGACCTTCTCGCCGACCGCGCCTTCGCGCACCTTGGCGACGAAGTCCTTGACCACCGGCAGGGCCACGTCGGCCTCGAGCAAGGCCACGCGGACTTCGCGCATCGCCTCGTCGACATCGGCTTCCGACAGCGCACCGCGCTTGGTCAGCCGGTCGAAGACGCCGCCTAGTCTTTCCTGCAGCTTCTCGAACATGGTGGTCTGTATCGGTCCTTCAAATCTCGTCGCGCCAAAACGGAACTGCGCCCGTGCGCGAAACTCGCGGACGGGCGGGGCCCCTCGGGGCCGGGCTTTAACAATGCCGTAAGGCGGGCGGAAACTAGGCGCTGGGCCGCCCGGTGTCAACCTCGGCGGGAGCCGAAAATGGCGCCGCCGCTAGAGCGTGACGGAGCGGTCTTCCAGCGCCTTTCCCCATGTCAACACACGATATTTTCGGAATTCGGGCCGGTAATAGGGGTCCTTCTCGACCAGCTGGACCGCCTCGTCCCGATTGGCGACCTCCAGCACCCACAATCCGCCGACAAAGGGCTCGCCCGGACCGGGCCTGAGGCCACCGCCGATCAGGATCTTGTCCTTGTTCGCCTCGAGGTATGCGAGGTGCTCGGCGCCATGCCGTTTCCTCACCTCCAGCATGCCCTCGGCATCCTCGAAGATAACGACCCACCGCGCCATGTTACGCCGCGTGGGTGATCTGCGGTTGCCGGCCATGCGGCGCGGTGCCCGCGTGCTTGGCCGCGAGCTCTTTTTGCAACTGGCTGATCTGCTGGGTTTTTTCCTGGTTCAATCGGGCCAGGTCGCGGGCCCGCTTGCGGGTCGACCCGCCGCTGAGCCAGGCGCTGAAGGCGCCGAACAGGAAGCCGAACATCAGGCAGGCCACGATGATGGCGAACAGCGGGGCTTCCTGGACGAAGGGGAAGGGCCACAGGCTGACTTCGACCGCCTGGCGGTTCTGCACCACGAAGATCACGGCGACCAGCGCCACCAGCAGGAAAACAACCCAATGCAGGAATCGCAGAAGCGTGCGCATGGCGGTCGCCCAATCAGCCTAAGGGATTGATCGGCAGTCTATTGCAAGCGACCGGCCAGGCAAAGCAACGATCGCCCGCGGCGCCGCGGGGCGGATCAACAAACTGTCACGAATTCCGCTGTCGCTATTCGGCGGGACCCTTGGCCGGCGCCGCCGGCTTGGCAGCTTCCGGCTCGGCGCGGCCGTTCAAGCGATCGCGCAACTCCTTGCCGGTCTTGAAGAACGGCACCACCTTCTGCTCCACCGCAACGGTTTCGCCGGTGCGCGGATTGCGGCCGCGGCGCGCATCGCGGAACTTCACCGAGAAGGCGCCGAAGCCGCGCAACTCCACGCGCTCACGTTTGGCCAAGGCGCTGGTGATTTCCTCGAAGATCGTGGTGACGATGCGCTCGACGTCGCGATGATACAGGTGAGGGTTGAGCTCCCCGATGCGCAGTATCAACTCCGATTTGGTCATCTAATTGTCCCCCGCCCCGGCGCGTGCTTTGACCGCTGCGGCCCCCGTGTTTCCAGCGCCCATCCCGCGCCTGACCCAATAAGCCTGCCAAGCAAGACGCCGGGCGTCAAGGGTAAGTCGCTCATTTATATGAGTTTTTCGCAGGCCAGTTCAGGGGGTTTTGCAGGCCTGGAACGGCCCCGGAAGCCCCGGAATCGCTGGAAATGGCCCAAAAAGCACGAAAGCCGGCGGGTTTTGCCCCCGCCGGCCTTCGATTTCGCAACGTAATGGAGACAGCTCGGTCTTAAGCTTCGTCGCCGTCCTTCTTGCCCTTCTTGGCCTTGGAGAGGGCGGCGCCCAGGATGTCGCCCAGGCTGGCGCCCGAGTCGGACGAGCCGTATTCCGCCATCGCCTGCTTGTCCTCCTCGACCTCGCGGGCCTTGATGGACAGCGTCAGCTTGCGGGTCTTGGCGTCGACCTGGATGATCTTGGCGTCGACCTTCTCGCCCACGGCGAAGCGGTCCGGGCGCTGCTCGGAACGCTCGCGCGACAAATCCGCCTTCTTGATGAAGCCGGAGAGACCGTCGCTGACCGTCACCTCCAGGCCGCCATCGGTCACCGCCGAAACGGTGCAGGTGACCACCGCGCCCTTCTTCAGGGTGTTGGCGGCCTCGGTGAAGTTGTCCTTCTGCAGCTGCTTCACGCCGAGGGAGATGCGCTCCTTCTCCACGTCGACGTCGAGCACCTTCACCTTCACGGTGTCGCCCTTCTTGTAGGCCTGCACGGCCTCCTCGCCCGACTTGTCCCAGGACAGGTCGGAGAGATGCACCATGCCGTCGATCTCGCCCGGCAAACCGACAAAGAGCCCGAACTCGGTGATGTTCTTCACCTCGCCCTGGATCTCGGTGCCGACCGGGAACTTGTCGACGAAGCTGGACCACGGATTGTCCAGGCACTGCTTCAGGCCCAGCGAAATGCGGCGCTTCACCGGGTCGACGTCCAGCACCATCACTTCGACCTCTTGGCTGGTCGAGACGATCTTGCCCGGATGCACGTTCTTCTTGGTCCAGCTCATCTCCGAGACGTGGACCAGGCCTTCGATGCCCGGCTCCAGCTCCACGAAGGCGCCGTAATCGGTGATGTTGGTGACGCGGCCGGTGAACTTGGTGCCGACCGGATACTTCTGGGCGACACCCTCCCACGGATCGGCCTCGAGCTGCTTCATGCCGAGGCTGATGCGCTGGGTCTCCGGGTTGAAGCGGATGACCTGGACCTGCACGGTCTGGCCGATGTGCAGGGCCTCGCTCGGATGGTTGATGCGGCGCCACGCGATGTCGGTGACGTGCAGCAGGCCGTCGACGCCGCCCAGATCCACGAAGGCGCCGTAATCGGTGATGTTCTTCACCACGCCCTGCAGGACCTGGCCTTCCTTGAGGTTGGCGACCAGCTCGTTGCGGGCCTCGGCGCGGCTCTCCTCGAGCACGGCACGGCGCGACACCACGATGTTGCCCCGCGCGCGGTCCATCTTGAGGATCTGGAACGGCTGCGGCGTGCCCATCAGCGGGCCGACGTCGCGCACCGGACGGATGTCCACCTGGCTGCCGGGCAGGAAGGCCACGGCGCCGGAGAGGTCGACGGTGAAGCCGCCCTTGACGCGGCCGAAGATCACGCCGGTGACGCGCTGGTTGTCCTTGAACTGCTTCTCGAGCAGGGTCCACGATTCCTCGCGGCGGGCCTTCTCGCGCGACAGCAGGGCTTCGCCGTGCTTGTCTTCCATGCGCTCGAGATAGACCTCGACGATGTCGCCGATCTTGATCTCGGGCTTCTGTCCCGGGACGGCGAATTCCTTGAGCGCGACGCGCCCCTCGGACTTCAAGCCGACATCGACCAGGACGAATTCGTTTTCGATTCCGACGACGGTGCCCTTGAGCACGCTGCCTTCGAGGCCGGAGCTGGCGCCGAGGGTTTCCTCGAGCAGCGCGGCAAAAGATTCGGAGAGCGGTTTTTCCTTCAAGGCTGACTTAGCCATACAGAGAGTATCCTTTCACGTTGTTTCCGGCCGACCGGTTGTCTCCGGCGGTCTTGGAAGCGTTGCACAAATGGACTTCGGCAGGACGGACGCTAGCCGTTCATCTTGCTCAAGACGAAGGCGAGCGCTTGGTCGAACACCCGATCGGCGGTCAAGTCGGAGGTGTCGATGATCTTTGCATCCGCCGCCGCTTTGGTCGGCGAAATGGAGCGGCCCTGATCCCGGGCGTCCCGCTCCTGCATGTCCTGCAAAACCCGCGCGTATATAGCCTTCTCACCCCCCTCTTGCAACCCGCGGGCTTGCAACTCCTTGAACCGGCGCTGGGCACGGGCCTCGACGCTGGCGGTGATGAAAAGCTTGGCCGGGGCGTCGGGGCAGACCACGGTGCCGATGTCGCGGCCGTCCAGGACGGCGCCCCTACCAGATATTGGGGGTTTTGCGGCAAAATCACGCTGCCAATTGAGGATCGCCGCCCGCACCCCGGGAATGGCCGCGACGATCGAGGCGGCCCGGCTGGTCGCCTCGTCCCGCAGGGCCGGGTCGCCGAGCAGATCCGGCTTCAGGGCCTGCGCGGCCGCAATGGCCGCTGTCTCGTCCGCCGGGTCCCTGCCGGCCCGCAGCACGCTCAGGGCCACACCACGGTAAAGGCCGCCCGTGTCGAGGAAATCGAAGCCGAAATGCGCCGCCAGGCGGCGGGCCAGCGTGCCCTTGCCGGCCGCCGACGGGCCATCGACGGTGATGACGAAGGCGGTCATCGGTTCGAATGCGTGATGCCGGCGCCGAGCCCGTTCATCAGGTCGACGAAGCCGGGGAACGATGTGCCGATGGCTTCCGCATCGTCGATCTCAACCGGCTTCTGCGTCGCCATGCCGAGCACCAGGAACGACATGCCGATGCGGTGGTCGAGCTTGACCGGGATGCGCACGCCGCCCGCCGGGATATTGCCGCCGCGCACGGCAAGCGTGTCCTTGCCCTCGGTCACGTCGACGCCGCAGGCGGCGAGGCCCTGGGCCATGCCGGACAGGCGGTCGCTTTCCTTCACCCGCAATTCGGCGAGGCCGAGCATCCTTGTCTCGCCCTCGGCGAAGGCGGCGATGACCGAGAGGATCGGGTATTCGTCGATCATCGAGGGCGCCCGCTCCGGCGGCACGGTGACGCCCTTCAGGGTCTTGCCGTGGCGCACGCGGAGATCGCCCACCTTCTCGCCCGCTTCGACGCGCGCGTTCTCGATGGCGATGTCGGCGCCCATCTCCAGCAAGGTCTCGATGAGCCCGATGCGGTGCGGGTTGAGACCGATATTCGGCACCAGGATCTCCGAGCCCGGCACGATCAGCGCCGCGGCGATCGGGAAGGCGGCGGAAGATGGATCGCCCGGCACGAGGATCTTGCGCCCGGTGATCTCCGGCTGGCCGGTCAGCGACACCGCGCGGCCTTCCTTGGTCTGCTCGACCGTCAGCGTCGCGCCGAAGCCCTTCAGCATCAATTCGGTGTGATCGCGGGTCGGCTCCGGCTCGATCACCGTGGTGATGCCGGGCGTGTTGAGGCCCGCCAGCAGGATCGCCGATTTCACCTGCGCCGAGGCCACCGGCAGCTTGTAGGTGATGGGCATCGGTTCCGCCGTGCCGATCACCGCCAGCGGCGGCCGTCCGCCGGCGCGCGCGACGATGCGGGCCCCCATGCGCGAGAGCGGCTCCGACACCCGCGCCATCGGGCGCGAGCGCAGCGAGGCGTCGCCGGTGAAGAAGGTGACGAAGTCGTAGGCCGCCACCAGGCCCATCAGCAGCCGCGTGCCGGTGCCGGCATTGCCGAGGTCGAGCACGTCCGGCGCCTCGCGCAGCCCGCCGATGCCGCGGCCGCGCGCGCGCCACACGCCGTCCGCGCCGCGCTCGGCTTCGCCGCCCAGTTGCCGCATGGCGGCGGCGGTGCGCAGCACGTCCTCGCCCTCCAGCAGGCCGTGGATTTCGGTCTCCCCCACGGCCAGCGCCCCCAGCATCAGGGAGCGGTGCGAAATCGACTTGTCGCCGGGAACCCTGGCCGTGCCGGACAGGCGCCGTGCCGTGCGCGAGGCAAGCGGCCGCGGCGCGGCTGCTGGGGGATGTGCGGTCAAAAGGGGTACCTCTCGGCGGGTCGACACGGCGGCGCGAAACGCGCCGCCGAACGGTTGCACGGGCCGGGAGGTTTTAGCATAAGGGCCGGCCGCCGCAACATTCGGCGCGCGGCGCGGTTGACAGTGCTGCCGGAGCATGGCAATGGGGCCGAAACCTGTCGGCAACATCTGACCAGTCACCCGGGGCGCCGCCCCGGCCAAGGAGTAAGCGACGTGAGCAAACCGGAATGGGGCACCAAGCGCACCTGCCAGAGCTGTGGCGCTCATTTCTACGATCTGCGCAAGGACCACATCGTCTGCCCGAAATGCGGCACCACCTATGATCCCGAGGCGGTGTTGAAGTCGCGGCGCGGCCGGGTGGTCGAGAAGCTGGTCCCGGTCAAGCCGGCGCCGGAGCCCGAATTGCCCGAGGCCGAAGCCGAGGAGGCGGAGGATATCGGCGAGGAGGAGGAGGTCATCGAGGACACCTCCGAGCTCGGCGAGGACGACGAGGACGTCTCCGAGGTCATCGAGGGCGTCGAGGACGAGAAGGAGCGTTAAGCCTTCCGCAGGCCTTTTGCCCCCACATATCCGGGGCAATTATTCGCTTGAATTAAGAGGGGTGGCTGCTTAGGTTCCACCCCGATTTCGGGATCGGGTGCCCAGGACCCGCCGAAACGAGTTTCGGGCCCATAGCTCAGCTGGGAGAGCGCCACAATGGCATTGTGGAGGTCAGCGGTTCGATCCCGCTTGGGTCCACCAGATCGAAACCCCCGCGGCCGGTGACGGCGCGGGGGTTTTGCTTTCCGGCGGCTAGCCGGGTCTACGCCGCGCGGACGGTGGCGAGGAAGGCGTCGACCTCCTGCTTCAGCCTTTCGCCGTTCTTTGCCAGTTCGCCGGCGGCGGAAAGCACCTGGGCCGAGCCGGCACTGGTCTGCTGCGAGGCCTGCGTGACGCCGGAGATATTGTTCGACACCTCCTGCGTCCCGCTCGAGGCCTCTTGGACGTTGCGCGAAATCTCCTGCGTGGCGGCACCCTGCTCCTCGACCGCCGAGGCGATGGCGGTGGAGATCTCATTCACCCGGTTGATGGTCTGAGCGATGCTCTCGATCGCCTGGGCCGAAGTCTCGGTCGCCTCCTGGATGGCGCGGATCTGGCCGGAGATCTCCTCAGTCGCCTTGGCGGTCTGGGTAGCGAGGTTCTTCACCTCGCTCGCTACCACGGCGAAACCCTTACCCGCTTCGCCCGCGCGCGCCGCCTCGATCGTGGCGTTGAGCGCCAGCAGATTGGTCTGGGCCGCAATCTCGTTGATGAGTGTCACCACGTCGCCGATCTTCTGCGCCGCTTCGGCCAGGCTCTTCACCTTGCCGTTGGTGTCGTCTGCCTGGGTCACGGCATTGGCAACGATGCGGCTCGATTCGGATACCTGGTTGCCGATCTCGCGGATCGAGGCAGAGAGCTCTTCGGTGGCCGACGCGACCGTCTGCACGTTCTGCGTCATCTGCCCGGACGCGGCCGCGACCGCATTCGACTGCTGCGAGGTCTCTTCGGCGGTCGCCGACAGCGACTGGGCCGTCGACTGCAGCTCCGTTGCAGCGGAGCTCACCGAGCCGACGACTTCGGTGATCATCCGGTCGAAGGCGGCGACTGCCGTCTCCATGCGCTTGCTGCGCTCAATCTGCCGCTCCTGCTCGGCCTGCTGCCGCTGGCGGAGCCGCTCGGCTTCGACCAGGCCGTCCTTGAATACGCCGACCGCCTTCGCCACGCTGCCGACTTCGTCGCGGCGATCCTGGCCGCCGACCTCGACCCCGAGATTGCCCTTGGTCAGCTCGCCCATCACGCCGATGATGTCGTTGAGCGGCAGCGTGATCGAGCGGGCGACCACCAGCGCCAGAATCGCACCGATAGCGACCGCGGCGACGAGGATGGCGATCAGAAGATAGATCTCGATGTAGAAGGTGTCGGTCGCCTTCGCATATTCCTCACCGGCGATCTTCTTCTGCAGCTCGGCGAGCGCACTGAAGGATTCGGTAAGCGCCTTGAAGGCTGGGGCGCCTTTGCCGGTCGCCAGCGCCTTTGCGGCGGGTTGGTCGCCGCGGACCAGATTGGCGAAGACCTCAGGCCACACGGCGTCGTAGGCGGCGATGTTCGCGACCGCGGTCTTTGCGGCCTCGACTTCCTCCGGCGGCATGTAGGTGGCCATGTAGGCCTGCCATTCCTTGTCGATCTTGGCCTTGCGTTCCTCCGCATCAGCCTTCTTCTGCGCGATCACGGAAGGGTCGGTAGCGCCGATGCCGGCCAGGACCGCCAGCCGGATTTCGTAGTACTCCTCCGTCACGGTGAGGATCTGACCCATGGGGACCGTCCGGTCCTCGTAGACCGTGCGCAATCCCTCGCGGATCGAGGACATGCCGAAGAAGCCGAGGGCGCCGAGGGCGCCCATCAGGACGATGTTGATGAGCAGCAGCGCGGTGAGGCGCTGGATGATCTTGCTGTGCTTGAGCATGAAGGCTTCCTGATCTGACTATTGTGTGCCCCTGCAGGCGAGGGAGGGCGCCCTCACCAGCGAATCCGCGGCGCCACTGCGTAGCGCCAAGAGATTGGTCCAAACTAACTGTAGGCACCCTTCATGAATAATGTGTTGCCGCGCGGTGATGACCAATCGGATGAATCAAGTGAATATGCTTGCCGCATAGTGTCATTTTCCAGCAAGCCGTGTTCACCTTCCCGCTATCGCCGTCCCTTGGCGACACATGGCTTTCTGGTGTTGCATGTCGGCCGAGGATCGGTTGCCGGCAGCGCCTCGTTCCTGGCCCGGGAGCAGACCGTTAGAGGCAGGGGGTACAGGCACGGGGAGCAGAGTCGCAGGTTGTAGTTTTGGGTATATATTAGTTGCTAATATATTGTCCTGCGAGGGAGCACTCCCAGGCACCTTCCCTGCGGCGAAGCATCCCCGCAGGGGCCGCAGCAATTCCATTGGCCGAGTGCATCAGGCCGCGCGCACCATCTGCAGGAAGGCGTCGACCTCGTGCCGCAACCTTTCGCCATTCCTGGCCAGTTCGGCGGCGGCGCTCAGCACCTCGGTCGAACCGGCGCTGGTCTGCTGCGAGGCCTGGGTGACGCCGACGATGTTCGACGAGACTTCGGCGCTGCCGGCCGAGGCTTCCTGGACGTTGCGGGAAATCTCCTGCGTCGCGGCACCCTGCTCTTCCACGGCACTGGCGATCGCGGTCGAGATCTCGTTCACCCGGCCGATCGTCTGGGTGATGCCATCGATGGCCTCGGCCGAGCTGGCGGTGGCGTCCTGGATGGCGCGGATCTGGCCGGAGATTTCCTCGGTCGCCTTGGCCGTCTGGGTGGCGAGGTTCTTCACCTCGCTCGCCACCACGGCAAAGCCCTTGCCCGCCTCGCCGGCGCGCGCCGCCTCGATGGTGGCGTTGAGCGCCAGCAGGTTGGTCTGGCCGGCGATCTCGTTGATCAGCGTCACCACGTCGCCGATCTTCTGCGCGGCCTCGGCC
>JBGAGP010000085.1:0-21679 GCA_044226685.1 Dongiaceae bacterium | reverse complement strand
CTTGACGAATTCGGTGTCCGGCACGCCTTCCATCAGGATGTTCAGCGTCTCGGCGCTGGCCGGCAGCGAGAAACCGACGGCAACGGCGCTGGCGAGCAGCAAGGTGCGCATGTTCATCTCCCATCCTCCTGTTTGTAGCCCAATTTCAATTCGATCCCGTCACTTCAGGGCGCCCAGCGACAGGCCCTTGATCAGATGCTTGCGCAGGAACGGCAGCAGCACGAAGACCGGCAGCAGCGACACCACGGTCGCCGCGGCCAGCGGCGCGATCTCCACCCCCGCGTGAGTCTCGAGGCCGGCGAGGCCGACCGGCAGGGTCTGCGTGTCCGGCCCGCTCAGCACCAGCGCGAAGAGGAACTCGTTCCAGCTGAGGATGAAGCCGAGCAGCCCGGCAGCCAGCAGACCCGGGGCCGCCACCGGCACGGCGATGCGGATGAAGGCCTGCCAGCGGGTGGCGCCGTCGACCCGTGCCGCCTCCTCCAGTCGCGCCACGTCGCCCTCGAAGAAGGAGACCAGCATCCAGGCGAGGAACGGCAAGCAGATGGTGAGGTGCGCAATGATCAGGCCGAAGCGGCTTTGCATCAGCCCGGCGGAGAGGAATACGACGAACAGCGGCAGCACCAGGATGATGGGTGGCAGCATCTGGCTGGCCAGCACGCCGAGCCGCAGCCCGGCGCCGCCCAGGTTGAAACGGGCGAAGACATAGGCCAGCGCTGTCGCCAGCGGCAGGGAGATCGCCGTCGTCGCCAGGGCGACGATCAGGCTGTTGCTGAACCAGGTGACGAAGGGATAGTCGGCGAAGATCGTGGCGTAGTTCATCACGCCGAGGGCGCCGATCTCCGGCGGAATCTTGTAGGCGGTCAGCTTGTCGGTCAGGCTGACGCGCAGAATCCACAGCAGCGGCAGCAGGATGATGGCCGAGAACATGACCAGGATCACATGCGGCACAATTGCTTTGGCAAACCGCTTCATGAGGCCTAGTCCATCCGCACGCCGCCGGTGACGTTCAGCGCCTCGCCGGTGATGAAGCCGGAGAGGTCGGAAGCCAGGAACAGAACCGCCTTGGCCACGTCTTCCGGCTCCTCCAGCCGGCCGAGTGGTGTGAGCGCCACATATTCGTCGATGACGGCCTGCGGGGTCATGGCGCGCAGCTTCGCCTCCCACTGGACTTCGCGCGATTGCATGCCGGTCTTGACGAAGCCCGGGCAGACGCAATTGACCCGGATCCCGTGTGGCGCCAGCTCGCGCGCCAGGCCTTGCGTGAATCCCATGACCGCGAACTTGCTGGCGGAGTAGTGCGCGAGCCACGGCGCGCCCCATTTGGCGGCGAGGGAGGCGGTGTTGACAATGACGCCCTTGGTGCCGGTCTTGAGGAAATGGCGCGCTGCCACCTGGTTGGTCAGGAACACGCCGCGGGCATTGACGTCGAAATTGAAGTCCCATTCCTCGTCGCTGAGGTCGACGACGAGATTCATGGTCGAGACGCCGGCATTGGCGCAGAGGATCTCGCAGCCGCCGAAGGCCTCCAAGACCGTGGCGAAGGCCCGCTCGACGCTGGCGCGGTCGCGCACGTCGATGCCGAGGCCGATGGCGCCGCCGCCGAGCCTGGCCGCCGCATCCCGGGCACCCTGCTCGTTGAGGTCAGCGATGGCCACGCGGGCGCCGGCCCCGGCCAGGGCTCCGGCGATTGCCAACCCGATGCCGGTAGCGCCGCCGGTCACGATGGCGCGCTTGCCTGAAACTCCGTCCAAATCGCCCACCCTGTTGCTCGCAACCCGGCTCTTGCCGAGTGATCATTTTTGATCATTATGATCAGCCTGCTGTGACGCGGCAAGACCGCAATAATGATCACATCAATCGGATAGGTTCGATCGGAAATGATCACATTCCCAACCGCGCCGGTGAAAGACGCCGATCTGCCGGCGCGCCGCCCGGGCGCGCGGCAGGCACGCATTCTCGATTTGCTGGGGCGGCTCGGCTTCATGACGGTGGGCGACCTCGCCGCGGCAACCGGGATCTCCAGCATCACCGTGCGCCGCGACCTGGTCGAACTCGCCGAGCGCGGCGCCCTGCAGCGCACCCATGGCGGCGCCATGGCTCTGCGCGGCGGACAGGCGGAAGTTTTCGACGCCTTCGAGCCCGCCTTCGACGCGCGGCGCCGGCGCAACAGCGCCGGCAAGGCGGCGATCGCGCGCGCCGCGGCAGCCCTCATCAAGCCCGGCGCCACCATCGCGCTCGACGTCGGCACCAGCACCCTGGAGCTGGCGCGTCACCTTGGCGATGTCGGCGAGATCAAGGTGGTGACCAACAATCTGCGCGCCGCCAGCCTGCTGGCGGATTCGCCGCACGCGGTCTATGTCCCTGGCGGGCGGGTGCGCGGCAAGGAGTTGTCGGTGCACGGGCCCCAGGCGGCGGCGCAGATCCGCGACTACTGGTTCGACCAGGCCTTCATCGGCGTTTCCGGCATCACCGAGGCGGGATTGTTCGACTATTCGCCCGAGGATACCGAGATCAAGCGCCTCTACATGGCGCGCGCCAGACAGGTCGTGATCCTGTGCGACGCGCACAAGTTCGGCCATCTCTCGATGGTGCAGGTGGCCGAGCTGGGCCAGGCCCATATCCTGGTGACGGATGCACCGCCGCCGGAGGCGATCGGGGCAGCGTTGGGCAAGGCCAATATGCGCGTGCTGGTCGCCGGCGAGTAGCCGATCGTCGAGCGATTCACCTGCTTGTTATCTCAAGGGCGGGCATGCACATTTGACGGGTGCAGGCGCACTCGGCGCGTGCAGACGCTTGGGGGGAGCCTATGCCAAACATTCCGGACGACATTTTCACCGAACCCGACGCCTCGCCGGACACATTGGCCAACCTGGGGCCGCTGCGCCGCCTGGCCGGCATATGGCAGTCCGATCAGGGCGTGGACATCAGCCCGAAGGAGGAGGGCCCCGAGCGGCGCGTGTTCCGGGAGCATATCCGGATGGAACCGATCGATTCGCAGGCCAATGGCCCGCAGCTGCTCTACGGTCTGCGCTATCACATCCATGTCAATACGGCGGAAGAGGCCATCACCTTCCACGATCAGGTCGGCTATTGGCTGTGGGAGCCGGCCACGGGGCTGATCATGCAGAGCATTGCCATTCCACGCGGACAGGTGGTGCTGGCGGGCGGAATGGCCAAACCGGACGACAAGCACATTACGGTGGAGGCGCGACGCGGCGATACGCGCTTCGGCATCTGTTCGACCACCTTCCTCGAAGAGGCGTTCCGCACGGACTACTACCGCATCGACATCACGTTCAACGATGATGATTCCTGGACTTACGTGACGCGCACCGATCTGGCGGTGCGGGGCAGCGTGCCGGCGTTCGACCATCGCGACACCAACACCTTGCGGCGGGTTGCGCAACCCAAGCCGAACCCGCTATTCGACCTGGTGAAGGGCGGCCAAGCCGGCTAGGCGACGACCGGGCGTTCGCCGCCGATCTTCTTGGTCATCTGCTGCGCGGCTTCGATCAACGCCGCCTTGTAGCGGCGATGCTCCTGCAGGCCTTCCTCGCGCGGGGTCAGCAGGCAGAGAGTGGCAACGCATTGGCGCTGCTCGTCATAGACTGCGGCAGCGAAGCAATGCGTGAAACGGCCGCCAGTACCGTCGCAGGAGAAGAAGCCCTCGGCCCGCGCCTGCGCCACTTCCTTCAGGAATGTCCGCTCTGACAGGCGCTTGCCGTCGGGCAGGTCGAAATCGCCGGCCGGGATCAGCTTCAGGATATCGGCGTCGCTCAGATGCGATACCAGCACCCGGCCCGAAGCGGTCCACGGCAGCGCCACCGGCTCGCCCACGTCGGAGCTGATGCGGAAATGGCGCTCGCCCTCCTTCATCTGGGCGACGACATACTTGCGATTGTCGAGCACGCAGAATTGCGCCGTCTGGCCGGTGACCTCCGACAGGTGATCGAGGAAGCCGGAGGCGAGGCGCATCACGTCGAAATGAGTCAGGTGCGACAGGCCGAAAAGATAGAGCCGCCGGCCGAGGAACACGCGGCCCTCGGCATCGGCACGGTCGAGGATGCCGCGGCTCAGCATCAGGCCGACAACATCGTAGGTGGTGGATTTCGGCGCGCCGATGGCAATCGCGATCTCGTTCGGGCGCAGCGGCTTCTTGGAATTGTGCAGGCATTCGAGGATCTCGAACGCGCGGTCGATGCCCCGCGTCCGGTTGCCGACATCCGCGCCCTCCGCCGCCGCCGCGGCCACCGGCTTGGCGCGGCGCAATACCGGGGCGGCCGGTTTCGGCGCCGGCCGGCGGTCCCGGTTGGTCGTGGCCTTCTGCGCGCGCGGCATGATGCTGGCCCTCAAAACTTCGAATTCCGGAGGAATTCCGCCAGGCGCTGCGATTTGGGCGACCGGAACAATTCCTCGGGCGCCCCCGCTTCCTCGATGCGCCCCTGGTTCATGAATACCACACGGTCGGAGACTTCGAAGGCAAATTTCATCTCATGGGTGACCAGCAGCATGGTCATGCCGTCATCGGCCAGCCCCTTGACCACGTTCAGGACCTCGTTGACGAGTTCCGGGTCCAGGGCCGAGGTGACCTCGTCGAACAGCATGACCTTGGGCGTCATCGCCACGGCCCGGGCAATGGCCACGCGCTGCTGCTGGCCGCCGGAGAGCTGGCCGGGATAGTGGTCCCGCCGGTCGGACAATCCCACCCGGGCCAGCCACGTCTCGGCGATCGCCACCGCCTCGTCCAGCGGCAGTTTCTTCACCTTGGTGAGGCCAAGGGTGATGTTGCGCAGGGCCGACATGTGCGGAAACAGGTTGAACTGCTGGAACACCATGCCGGTCATGGCGCGCTGGCGGGCGATCTCCGATTCCTTGCGCCGCCGGCGCGGCGGGCCGCTGACATAGCCGACCTCCTCGTCGCCGATCATGATGCGGCCCTGATGGAATTCCTCGAGCAGGTTCACGCAGCGCAACAGCGTCGTCTTGCCGGAGCCGCTGGAGCCGATGATGGAGACGACGTCGCCGGTGGCGAGCGAAAGGTCCACCCCCTTCAGGACTTCGACGTCCTTGAACGTCTTGTGCAGGTTCTCGATTCTGAGGATCGGTTCGGCCATGGAACGCCTAGCTGGGCAGTGCGACGCGGCGCTCGACCGCCTTGGCCGCCCGCTCGATCGCGTAGTTGATGATGAAATAGATGACACCCGCGAGCAGATAGAATTCCGGCGTCATGAAGTTGCGCCCGATGATCTGCTTGGTCGCCAGCATCAGTTCGGCCACGCTGATGACCGACAGCAGGGTCGAGGCCTTGACCATCTCGGTCGCCGTGTTGATCCAAGCCGGCAGCGCCTGGCGCAGGGCCTGCGGCGCCAGCACATAGACGAAGAGCTGCGTAAAGTTCAGGCCGATCGCCTTGGCCGCCTCGGTCTGGCCGCGCGGCACCGATTGCAGCGCGCCGCGCAGGTTCTCGCCCACATGGGTGCTGCAGAAAACCACCAGCGCGACGAGGCCGGCCTGGAACGCGCTCAACTGGATGCCGATCGTCGTCAGCAGATAGTAGCTCGCCAGCACCAGCACGAACACCGGCGTGCCGCGCACGAAGTCCACATACATGCGCACCGCGAAGCGCGCTGCCCAGCGGCCATATACCAGCACCAGCCCGACGAAGGTGCCGAGAATGGTGCCGAGCAAGATGGCGAGCAGCGAGATCAGCATCGTGGCGCCGATGCCCTGCAACAGCGCCCAGCGCGAAACCCAGAGCTCGTAGAGGAAGGTGCCTTGCTCGAACATGTCAGCGCGGGATCGCCAGGCGCCGCTCGAAGAACCGCAGGCCGGCGGCGATCAGGTAGCAGGTGGCGACATACATCAGGCTGGCGACCAGCCAGACCTCGATCACGCGGAAGGTCTCGGTGTTGATCTTCTTGGCATGGAAGGTGAGTTCGGGTACCGCAATGACGGCGGCGAGCGAGGTGTCCTTGAAAAGCGAGATGAAGTTGTTGCTGAGCGACGGAAACGCGTTGCGCAGCATGACCGGAATGATGATCCAGGCCTTGGCCTGCCATTCGGTGAGGCCGATCGCGAGACCGGCCTCCCGCAGGCCGCGCGGCAGCGCCAGCAATGCACCGCGAAACACCTCGGCAAGATAGGCGCCGCCGTAGATCGCCAGGGTCAGGATGAAAGTCTCGATCTGGCCGACCCGGATCCCGAGACGCGGCAGGACAAAATAGGCGAACAGGATGAGGAACAGCGGCGGCAGATTGCGAAACATCGTGACATAACCGCTCGCAATCCGCCGCCAGTGGGCGTGCTTGGAATTCATGGCAAAGGCCGCCGCCAGGCCGATCCAGCATCCGATGAAGATGGCGACGATCGCCAGGCCAAGCCCCAAGGCGAGCCCGCCCAGCAGCACGTCGAAGTTCCGCCATACGACGCCGAAATTCAGATGATAGCCCATGGTCGGCGGCCTTTGCCGTCGTGGTCGTGTTTCCTGTCTTACTGATACTCGACCGGGAAGCCAATGGCCGGCGGCGGCAGATCGACGCCGAACCACTTCTTGAACGAGGCCGAGTAGGTGCCGAATTCGACGCCGGTCATAGCCTCATGCAGGGTGGTGTTGACGAAATTCAGCCAGTCCTGGTCGCCGCGCTTGACCGCGCAGGAATAGCTCTGCGGGTTCCAGCCGTAGCCGGAGTCGACATACTTGCCCGGCGTCGTGACGATCAACCACTTGGCCGAGGACTGGTCGGTCGCCGCCGCGTCGGCGCGGCCGCTGTTCACCGCCTCGTAGATGAGATCGACGCTGTCGTACTGGTCGACCTTGGCCTCCGGCAGGGCGGCATGCACCATGTCCGCGGCATAGACGTTCTGCAGCACCGAGACGGTGACGCCGCTGCCGGCCGCCTTCATCTCATCGTAGGTCTTGTACTTGCCGCCGGCGGCGAGCAGCAGGGCGACGCCCTCGCGGTAGTACGGGATAGTGAAATTGACCTGCTGTGCGCGTTCGGCCGTCACGGTCATGAACTGGCAGGTGATGTCGACCTTGCCGGTGGTGACGTTCGGGATGCGCGAGTCCGAAGACTGATCCACGAACTCGATCTTGGTGTCGTCGCCGAACAGGCCCTTGGCGACCAGCTTGGCGACATCGATGTCGAAGCCGACGAGATTGCCGCTCTCGTCCTTGAAGTGCCAAGGCGCGTTCGTGCTGCCGGTGCCGACGATCAGGTGCCCGCGTGCCAGCACCTCCTCAAGCTTGCTCTGCTCCTGCGCCATCGCGCCGGTGGAAATCGCGGCGATCGCCGCGGCGGCCGCGAAGCCGCTCAACGCCTTCAACATGCTCGACATGGGATTCCTCCTTCTCGATGCCCCCGTCTGCATTCCGTGGCAATTCCATCCTGTTGGAACTGCTTACAAGGGAATGGACACGTCGACTATCTTATGACATGGGAAACGGAGTCAAGCGCAGCCGCGGCAGCAAGGAGGAGCACGATGAGAGCCAGCAGCAAGAGCAAGACAACGAGCAGCAGCGCCCGCGGCAAGCCCGGCAAGACCCAGATCGGCGCGCCGCGGACCGGTGCCGGCGGCATGTCCCTGCCCTTCAGCCCGGCGATCCGTGCCGGTGATTTCGTCTATGTCTCCGGCCAGGTGGCGTTCGACGCCGCCGGCGAGCTGGTTGCCGGCGGCATCATCCCGCAGACGCGGCAGACCATGGATAACCTGCGCCGGATCCTCGAGCAGGCGGGCTGCACCCTGGATGACGTGATCAAGTGCAACGTCTGGCTGGCCGACGCGCGGGATTTCTCCAGTTTCAACAAGGTCTATGCCGGCTATTTCCCCAAGATCCCGCCGGCCCGCTCGACCGTGCAGTCGCCGATGATGATCGACGCCAAGGTCGAGATCGACTGCATTGCCTACCGGCCGCTCTAGCCGGAGCGCGGGGCCGCCGGCAGCGGCAAAGACCGCTTGATGCGATCCGCTGGTTTGCTAAGGTTTTGAGGGGATTCTCTCAAGGCCAGGCGGGCGATGTCCCAGCGCAAGACCACCATCACCGACGTTGCCACGGCGGCGCAGGTCTCCGTCGCCACCGTCGACCGCGTGCTGAACGGCCGCGGCGGGGTGAAGCCGGAGCGCGCCCGGCGGGTGCTGGAATGGGCGCGCAAGCTGAAGATCGACCGCGCGCTGGAAGACCTGCCGATGCGCTGGCTGCGCATCGCCGTGCTGCTGCAGAGCCCCAGCAACCCCTATCACGGCAGCCTGAAGACCGGATTCCAGCTGGCCCAGCGCGCCTACGAGACGCAGCGCATCATGTGCCTGCCGACCTATTTCGACAGCCTGGAGCCGGGCGCGGTGGCGCGCACCATCCGCCGCGCCGCCGAGCGCGCCGATGGCCTTGTCACCTGCATCTACGACCATCCGCGCATCACCGCCGCGCTGAAGGAGGTGAGCCGCCGGATCCCCATCGTCACCATTGCCAGCGATTTGCCCGCCAGCGGCCGCCTCGCCTATGTCGGCAGCGACAACCGCGTGGCCGGGCGCGTCGCCGGCGAACTGATGGGGCGCTTCGTCGGCTCCCAGGGCGGCCAGATCCTGGTGGTGACCGGCATGCACGACTATATCGGCCACGAGGAGCGCGAGAGCGGCTTCCGCGCCGTGCTCGCCTCGCGCTTCCCCGCCTGCGAGGTGGTCGCGACGGCGGAGAGCCAGGAACAGCCCGAGCGCACCGAGAAGCTGACCCGCGACGCCTTCAAGCGCTTCCCGGATTTGCGCGGCATCTACAACATCTCGGTGGGCAGCCGCGGCATCGCCACGGCCCTGCGCGGCCTGGGCAAGGGCGGCAAGACCATCCTCATCAGCCACGAGATGCACGACGCGCACCGCGAGCTGCTGACCGACGGGCTGATGGATGCGGTGCTGGACCAGAACCCGCAGATGGAGGCGCTGCGCGCCATCCAGCTGCTGCTGCACTACAACCGCCGGGTTCCCGACACCGAGGTGCCGCTGGAAACGCCGGTGGCGATCTACCTGCGCGAGAACTTGCCGCAGGTGTGAGGCACAAACCAAATCGTCATGGTCGTGCCCATTGATTCAAGCGGGGCACGACCACCCACGAATTTGCCTGCCACGACCCGCTCTTGCCCCACGAAACTCGTCGGTGGTCGGACCAAGTCCGACCATGACGCGTTCGGGGCACACCTACGCCGCCGCGCCGACCTTCACCCAGCGGCGCTCCGCGGCCGATTGCAGGACGGCATCGAGGATGCTGCTGATGCGGGCTGCGTCGGCCAGGTCCGGGCCGGTGGGCCGGTCCGCCGCCACCAGCTCCATCAGCTCATAGGCCTCGATCACCTTCTGGTCGTTGAAGCCGATGCCATGCGCCGTGCCCGGCACGAAGTTGCCGAAGGGCGGGTGTGCCGGGCCAGTGTAGATGGTGCGGAAGCCGCGCCGCTCCACCGGATCCTTGTCGGAGAAGAAGCGGATCTCGTTCATCCGCTCGCCGTCGAACTGGATCTGCCCGTGCGTGCCGACGATCTCGTAGGTGATGTCCATGTGGCTGCCGGTGGCCACACGGCTGGCCTCGATATGGCCGGTGGCGCCGTTGGCGAACTCGATCAGGAACTGCGCCTGGTCCTCGTTCTCCACCCTGCGGTTCTTGCCGTCGGGCAGGCGCCGCTCCGGCACCACCGTCTTGGTGGCGCCGCAGACCGAGATGATCTCGCCCACCAGGACGCGGGCGATCGAGATGATGTGGCTGCCGAGGTCGCCCAGCGCGCCGGCCTTGCCGGCGATCGATGAATCGCAGCGCCAGACGAAGGGGGCTGCCGGGTCGGCCATGTAATCCTCGTTATGGGCGCCGCGAAAATGCGTCACCTCGCCGATCGCGCCTTCCTGGATCAGCTTGCGGGCGAAGGCGATCAGCGGATTGCGCAGGTAGGAATAGCCGACCAGGCTCTTCACCCCGGCCTTCTTGGCCGCCGCCGCAATCTCGCCAGCCTCGGTGCCGTTGAGACCGACCGGCTTCTCGCAATAGACATGCTTGCCGGCGGCGATGGCGGCCAGCGCCATCTCCTTGTGCAGGTGGCTCGGCACGCAGATGTCGACGATGTCGACGGCGGGGTCCGCCACCAGCTTGCGCCAGTCGCCGGTCGACCGGCGGAAGCCGAACTTCTCCGCCGCCACCTGTGCCAGCTCCTCGGTCATGTCGGCGACCAGCTCGAATTCCGGCTGGGCCGCTGCCTCGGGGAAGACCGAGAGCATGGTACGATAGCCATAGACGTGGCAGCGGGCGATGAAGCCGCTGCCGATCAGGCCGATGCGAAGCTTGCGCGCCATGCCCGCCTCACGCCGCCAGCTTCAGCTTGGCGCCGGCGCAGAGCTTGGCCATGTGGGCGCAGCCGAGCTCGGCATAGGTGGCCGGGTGGGCGACGCGCGGGTCCTGCTCCGCCTCCTGCACGAACCAGCCGCTGTATTTCGCCTTGCCCAGCACGTCGAACACCGACTTGAAGTCCACCATGCCGTCGCCGGGCGCGGTGAAGATGCCGCACAGCACCGCCTCGGAGAAGCTGACGTCGCGCCGCCGGCAGGCGGTCAGCGCGTAGCGGCGGATGTCCTTGCAATGCACGTGCACGATGCGCTTGGCGTGCTTCTTCGCCACTGCCAGCGGGTTGCCGCCGGAGAACGTCATGTGCCCGGTGTCGAGCAGCAGGCCGACCGCGGGGCCGCTGTTCTCCAGCAGTCGGTCGACGTCGGCGGCGCTTTCGATCACCGTGCCCATGTGGTGATGCACCGCCATGCGCACGCCGTTGGCCAGCAGATGCTCCGCCACCTGGGTGAAGCGCTGGCCCAGCTGCTTCCATTCGGCGGCGCTCGACAGGGTCGGGCGCCTGCTGATCGGGGCGCCGACCTGGTTGATGATCTCGCCCGTCGTCTCGGCGAAGACCATGACATCGGAGCCGAGCGCCTTCAGCAGCGTGAGGTGGTCCTTCATCGCCGCGATCTCGGCCTTGGCGTCGCGCCGCACCAGTTCGGCGGAATACCACCCGGACACCAGGTTGAGCCCGTGCTTGTCGAGGATCGGCTTCAGCTTCTTGCCGTCGCGCGGGAACTTTCGCCCCAGCTCGACCCCCGAGAAGCCGGCCGCCTTGGCCTCCTTGAGGCAGGTGTCGAGGGAGATGAAGTCGCCCAGCCAAGGCATGCAGTCATTGGTCCAGCCGATCGGGTTGATGCCGAGTTTGACGCTCATGGAAACGCTGCTTTCTTTCTTGCAATGGTCGTCGAGGGGCTAGGCGCCGGGTTGCTCGGCCGGGGCCTGCTGGTTCATGGCCGCGAGTTCGGCTTCGAGATCGACCAGCTCCTTGCCGCCGGCCATCATCTCCAGGACCTTCTCGCGCGAGATCTCGCCTTTCCGATAGGTGCCGAGGGAGCGGCCACGATTGAGCAACGTGATCGCGTCGGCCACCGGGAAGGCATGGTGGACGTTGTGGGTGATGAAGATGACGCCGAGACCGCGGGCCCGGGCCTTGGCGACCAGCCGCAGCACCACCGAGGCCTGGTGCACGCCGAGCGCCGAGGTCGGCTCGTCCAGGATCAGCACCTTGGCGCCGAAATAGACCGCCCGCGCGATGGCGAGGGACTGGCGTTCGCCGCCTGACAGCGTGCCGACCGGCTGGCCCGGGTCGCGCACGTCGATGCCCATGCGCCCCATCTCTTCCCGGGTGGTGCGGTTGATGAACGGCCAGTCGAGGCGCTTCAGCGGCCAGAACCCGGTCACCGGCTCGCGTCCGGCGAAGAAGTTGCGGGCGACGCTCATCAGCGGCACGGTGGCGAGGTCCTGGAACACGGTGGCGATGCCGGCATCGAGCGCGTCGCGCGGCGAGCTGAAGGCCACCGGCTGGCCCTGCACCAGGAATTCGCCCTTCGACAGCGTATGCACGCCGGACAGGATCTTAATCAGGGTCGACTTGCCGGCGCCGTTGTCGCCCAGCAGGCAATGCACCTCGCCGGCTTGCACGGCGAAGGACACGCCGTTGAGGGCGATGACGGTGCCGAAATACTTGCTGACGTCGCGCAGCTCGATCAGCGGGGTGTCGTTGGTCGCCATGGTCAGCGCGCCTCCGACGCTTTCTTGCGGATGAAGTCGTTGAACAGTACCGCCACCAGCAGCATGATGCCCATGAAGGCCTTGAACCAGTCGGTGTCGATGCCGGTGTAGAAGATGCCCATCTGCACGATGCCGAAGATGAGGGCGCCGAACATGGCGCCGATGGCGGAGCCATAGCCGCCGGTCAGCAGCGTGCCGCCGATGACCACGGCGATGATCGCCTCGAACTCCTTCTGCAGACCGCGCGAGGTATCGGCCGAGCCGACGCTCAGCACCTGGATCGCGGCGAACAGCGTGGCGGCACAGGCGGAAAGGATGAACAGGCGGATCTTCACCTTGGCCACCGGCACGCCGACGTTGCGCGCCGCATTTGCGTCGCCGCCGACGGTGAAGATCCAGTTGCCGAAGCGGGTCTGCAGCAGGATCCAGGTGCCGATGATGGTGAGCACGATCCACCACAGGATCGAGACCGGGATGCCCTGCACCTCCGGCAGCCCGTCCGGGCGCTTGTTGATGAAGCCGATATCGGCGAGCCAGACCAGCACGGATCCGCCGAACTGGCCGCTGAACAGCGGCGCCAGCGGGTCGCCCGCCGCCAGTTCCTTCATGCCGGGAATCTGGGTGCGCCCGGTGATCAGACGTGTCGCGCCGAGCGTGATGCCGCGCAGGATGAACAGCGAGGCGAGCGTCACGATGAAGGACGGCAGGCCGGTCTTGACCACCAGCCAGCCATTGAGCCAGCCGACGGCGATGGCCGCGGCGAAGGCGACCAGGATGCAGGACCAGACCGGCCAGCCATATTGCGTCGACAGGATGGCGATGATGACGCCGGCGAAGGCGACCATCGAGCCCAGCGACAGGTCGAACTCGCCGCCGATCATCAGCAGCGCCACGGCGACCGCCAGGATACCGAGCTGGGCCGAAACCTCGAGGAAATTGACGACGCCGCGGGCGCTGAACAGGCCGCTGTTGCCGGCGAAGATGGCGAAGAAGATGAGCACCAGGATGCAGCCGGCGGCGGCACCCAGCTCCGGCCGGCGCAGCGCCTGGCGCAGGAAGCTGATCTCGCGCAGCCGCTCGTCGCGGCCCGCTGGCTTCGGCAGCGGGGACGAAGCAGGTTGTGACTCGTCGCGCAAAGTCATTGCTCAAGAATTCCCGAAGATGCGTGGGTTCATGCCAAGTCTCCAGCCGCGCCCGTCGCGGCGCAAGAGCTTGCGCAGGCATGCCGCCCTGAAAGACCGCCGAAAAAGCCGGGGCCGGCCGCGAGATGAAACGGCCGGCCCCGGTCGCGTGGGAGGTTAACGAACGCCCTGCTTGGCGAGCTCGATGACCGAAGCCGCCTCGGCCTTGCCCACGAAGCCCGGGCCGGTCGGGTAGTCGGCGATCGGCGCCAGCTTGTACCGCTTCAGCAGGTCGAAGGCGACGACCGGGATGTAGCCCATCAGGTATTGCTGGGCGTCGATGCCCCACTCCATCTTGCCGTCGACCACGGCCTGCAGGATCGTCGGCGAGAGATCGAACGTGCCGGTCTTGATCTTGCCGGTCAGGCCCGCCTCGTCGACCGCGGCGAGCGCCGGGTCGGCGCCGGCCGATCCGACGGTCAGCACGAACTGGGTATCCGGATTCTTCTGCAGATGCGCGGCGATGCGGCCCTTCATTTCGGTCGGGTCCATCACGCCCTGCAGCACCGGCACTTCGGCGCCAAGACCATCGGCGAAGCCGCGGCAACGGTCGTCGAGGCTGACATTGCCGACTTCGTGGTTGACGCAGACCGCCTTGGTGAGGCCGAGCGCCTTCACCTTCTGGCCGGCAGCAACGCCAGCATCATACTCGGACTGGCCCATATAGAGCAGCGCGCCGAGCTTGCGCGAGAGTTCCGAGCCGCCGGAATCGATGACGATCACCGGGATGCCGGACTTGACGGCGCTTTCCACCAGCGGGCCGATGGCGTTCTCGTCGGGGATCGAAACGACGAGCCCGTCCGGCTTCGAGGCGATCGCCGCGTCGAGCAGCTTCTGCATCGCCGGCATGTCGAAGGTTTCCGGCGCGAGATACTCGGCATTGACGCCCATCGCCTTGGCGGCGTCGTCCATGCCGTGCTTCACCACCGACCAGTACTGGTCCGCCGCCTGGCCGTGGGTCACGAAGACGACGCGCGTCGCGTCAGCCTGTGCGATGGCCGGCGCCATGATGCAGGCCGCCGCCAGCATCGATAACTTGCGCAGAAACTTCATCCTTGCCTCCTGCTGTCATTCATTTTGTTGCCCCAGATGCCCTCCGCCGCGCGGCGTGGATTGCTCCCCCGCCGTGCGACGCAGATCTCCTGCCGGCCGATGCTGTGACGTCGCACCGGTCGGCTTGTCCGTTTCGGGGGAAAGCCATCAATTCATCTTGTCGACGCCAACTGGCGCCGCACGCGCGCGATGCGCGTGCCCCTCCCGTTCCGGCCACGCTCCCAGTGTTTTCATGGTAGCCCCAGGGTCCGGGGTCGGAAGCGCCGATTTTGATGGAATCCCCTCAAACCTCGTTTTCGCCGCACTGCACGCGGATGCGTGCGGCGCAACACGATCTGCGGTGACGGGGCGGCGCTAGATCGTGCGGTGCTGCCGGCCATAGACCAGCAGCATGCCGATGATGACGGTGCCGTAAATCAGCTGGCGGAACGCTTCCTCGATCTGGACCACCGACAGGATCGATTGCAGCAGGGTGATCAGGATGACGCCGGCAACGGTGCCGAGATAGGTCCCGCGGCCGCCGAGGATCGAGGTGCCGCCGAGCACCACCGCCGCGATGGAGGGCAGCAGATAGGGATCGCCCATGCCCTGATAGGCCTTGGTCGAGTAGCCGGCGAGCAGCGCCCCGGCGAAGGCGGCGAGCGCACCCGACATGGCGAAGGCGGCGAGCACCACGCGCTGGGTGCGGATGCCGGAGAGATAGGCGGCGACCTCGCGGTTGCCGATGGCGTAGACGGCGCGGCCGAACACCGTGCGCCGCAGCAGGAAGACCGTCGCGGCGCCGACCGCGATCCACACCCAGACCGGATTCGGGATGCCGAAGATCAACCGCCCGGTGGCGATTTCGTGCATGCTTTCGGTCGCCATGTCCTGCGGCGCGAAACCGCCGGTGCGCACGATCATGAACCCTTGCGCGACGGCGTTGATGCCCAGGGTGAAGATCATCGACGGCACCCGCAGATAGGCGACGCCGATGCCGTTGATGACGCCGAAGATCAGGCCGCACAGGATGCCGACCGGAATGGCGAGGGTGGCGCCCCAATCCCCCCAGCCCGCCGCCGCGGTCGACATCATGCCGCCAACGGTGATGATCCAGGGCACCGAGAGATCGATCTGGCCCAGCAGGATCACCATCATCATCCCGGTCGAGATCAGGGCCAGGAACGCGCCGACCTGGAGCTGCTGCAGCAGGTAGTCCGGCGACAGGAAATTCTCGTTGATGAAGCTGCCGATCAGCAGCAGGACCACGATGCAGCCGAACGCGGTCAGCACGGCTGGATCGAAGCGGCGCAACAGGGAATTGCCGGCAAGGAGATTGGTCATGAGCTGTCTCACCCGAAGAGATCGAGTCGGTTGCGGAGGCGGATCAGCCGGAAGGAGCCGAGGCACACCGAGACCAGCAGCACGATGCCGAGGAACAGCGGCTGCCACAGCGGGTCGAAGTCGAACACGAACAGCAGGTCGCCGATGGTGCGGAAGATGAGCGCGCCGAAGATGGCGCCGACGGCGCTGCCGCGTCCGCCGAACAGCGAGACGCCGCCCAGCACCACGGCCGCGATCGAGTTCAGGGTATAGGTGTTGGCATTGGCCGAGGACGCCTCGCCGGTATAGGTGACGAAGGTGATGAACAGCCCGCCGATCGCGGCGAGCATGCCGGCCAGCGCATAGGCGGCGAATTTCGCGCGCCGGATATGCAGGCCCGACATGTAGGCCGCAGGTTCCGACGATCCCACGGCATAAACGACGCGCCCGAGCATCGACTTGCGGAACGGGATCCAGATCACCAGCACGACGACCAGAAGGGCCACGGCGCTGACCGGGATGCCGCCGGGGAGCTGCCCGGTCAGGAAGTCGGCGAGGTCCTCGTTGACGTCGCCGCCGGGGAACGGGCGGATCAGCAGGGCGATGCCGAAGAAGGCGGCACCGGTCGCGATCGTGGTGACGATCGGCTGCAGGCGGCCGTAGATCACGATCAGGCCGTTGAGCGCGCCGCAGGCGAGCCCCGTCGCCAGCACGCCGATGATGCCGAGCGTGGTCTCCAGCGCGGTGCCGATCACCAGATAGGACGCGACGCAATTGCACAGCACGAAGATCATGCCGATCGACAGGTCGATGCCGGCGGTCAAGACGACAAAGGTCTGGGCGATTGCCACCAGCGCCAGCAGCACGCCCTTGTTGGCGGCCGTGGTGACCACGTCGGCGCTGAAGCCTGCCTGGTGGTTGGAGGTGTAGATGACGAACATGACGACGAACACGGCCAGCGCCAGCAGCGTGCCGCGCTGCTCGCCGAACCAGAAACGCCAGTCGCCGGAATGCGGCGAGGTGAGAGCCTGATCGGTCATTGGCCCGCTCCCGCGCCGGCCATGGCGGGCGCGCCCGCCTCGGCCTGGCCGCCGCCGATGTTGAGGGCGCTGCCCACCAGGGCGCGCTCAGTGATCTCGGAACCCGTGAGAACCCGCCCGACCGCACCGTCATAGAACACCAGCACCCGATCGCAGCAGCCGACCAGCTCGTCATAGTCGGTCGAATAGAACAGGATGGCTGCACCGCCGTCGGCCAGCTTGCGCAGCAGCTGGTAGATCTCGGCCTTGGTGCCCACGTCGATGCCGCGGGTCGGATCGTTCAGCAGGATGACCTTGGGATTGGTCATCAGCCACTTGGCGATGACGATCTTCTGCTGGTTGCCGCCGGACAGGGTGCCGACCGGCACCCCGGTCCCGTCCGTCTTGATGGCGAGCAGCGAGATCATGCGGTCGATCGCCTTGCTCTCTGCCGTGCGGTCGACGATGCCGCCGCGCGAGAACATCGACATGGACGCCATGGAGAGGTTGTCGCGCACCGACATCGGCAGCATCAGCCCCTCGGTCTTGCGATCCTCCGGGATCAGCGCCATGCCGACATTGCCGTGCTTGGCGTCGCTCGGGCCGGTCAACGTGGCCTTCTTGCCATCGATCAGGATATCGCCCGTGGTGCTGCGCAGCACGCCGAACAGCGCCAGCAGCAGCTCGCGCTGCCCCTGCCCGTCGAGGCCGCCGAGGCCGACGATCTCACCAGCCCGCAAGGTCAGCGAGATGTCCTTCAGGCGGTTGTTCCAGCATAGATTGCGAACCTCCAGCGCCGGCGTCTCGGCGCCCGGCTTCGGCGCCGGCTTCGGCGGGAAGGCGTGGCTGTATTCGCGGCCGATCATCATTTCGACGATCTCGGTATCGGTCTTGGCGCCGGACTTGAACGTGTCGACGTTGTGGCCGTTGCGGAAGACCGTGCATTCGTCGGCGAGTTCGGCGATCTCCGCCATGCGGTGGGAGATGTAGAGCAGCGCCAGCCCCTCCGCGCGCAGCCGCTTCAGCACGGCGAAGACCTTGCGCACGTCGGCCGCGGTCAGGGCCGAGGTCGCCTCATCGAGAATGAGGATGCGCGGGTTGCGCACCAGCGCCTTGGCGATCTCCACCAGTTGCCGGCGCGACAAGGGCAGGTCCTTGACCGGCGCCAGCGGATGGATGTCCTCGCCGCCGGCGCGCGCCAGGGCCTCCTCGGCGATGCGGCGCTGGGCGCGCTGGTCGATCAGGCCGAAACGCTTCGGCGGGTTGCTGATGCAGATGTTGTCGGCGACCGACAGGTCGGGCACCAGCGACAATTCCTGGAAGATGCAGACGATGCCCGCGGCGTTGGCCTCTGCCGGATTGGCGAAGTGGATCTCCCTGCCGTCCAGCGTCATGCGCCCTTCGTCGGGCTCGACCACGCCGGCCATGATCTTCATCAGGGTGGATTTTCCGGCGCCGTTCTCGCCGAGAACGCCATGGATGCGCCCGGCCTCGACGGTCAGGTCGGCCTTGGTCAGCGCGTTGACGCCGCCATAGCGCTTCGAAACGCCTTCCATGCGGAACAGGGGAGCGGTGGTGGAACCGTCCATCGCGTGTTTCTCACTTTTTCCCGGAGCCAAACCCCAGTGACAAACCGGCGCCCTGGGGAGGTTCCCCAGCGGCGCCGGCCCTTGTCAACCATTGATTCCGGTGGCGACTACTGGTTCGCCTCCGACTGGCCCATGATCTCCTGGGCCGTGAAGTTGATGCCACAGGTCGGGAAGGAATTGCCGACGAAGAAATTGTCGCCTTCCTTGCTGTAGTAGCTCTCGCCGTCCTTGAAGTTCGGGTCCTCGGTGGTGGCGAGCGGCAGCTTCACCGATTGCGGTACCACTTCGCCTTCGAGCGCGGCGATGGCGGTCTTGATGGCGACGGCCACCTGGGCCGGACCGGTGCCGCCGGAGGCGCATTTCAGGCCATCGCCCGAATGCTCGGCGCACAGCTTGCGGAAGCCGTTCTCCGTTTCGCCGCCGACCGGCACGAACGGATGGCCGGCATCCATGAAGGCGCGCACGGTGCCGGTGGAACCGCCCTGCACGGTGATGCCGTCGAAGTGCTTCTGCACGGCGATCGCGTCGGCCGAGACCTTCTGCGCGGTGCCGTCATCCCACTTGCCGACGACTTCCACCACGTCCCACTTCTTGCCCGAGGCATCGAGCACTTCGTGGATGCCGTTGTGGCGGTCGGTGTCGACCGAGGTGCCGGCGACGCCGCGCACTTCGAGGATCTTGCCGCCGTTCGGGATGTTGTTGACCAGCCAATGCGCCCAGTATTCGCCGAGGCCCTTCTGGTCGACGTTCACGTTGATCGCGTCCTCGGTGTCGAGGATGTTGTCGAAGGCGACGAGGATGACGCCCTTGGCCTTGGCGCGCTTGATGACCGGGGTGAAGGCGGTCGGGTTCTGCGCGTTGATGACGATGGCGTCATAGCCGGAATCGATGAAGTTGTTGACCGCGGCGATCTGCGCGGCGACGTCCTCGCCGGTCGAGACGACCTTGAATTCCTTGAGCTTTGCCTTGACGTCCGGCTGGTCGGCATAGGCCTTGGCGGTCTTGATCATCTGGATGCGCCAGGTGTTGCCGATGAAGCCATTGGCCAGCGCGATGCGGTACGGGCCTTCCTTCTTCGGGAACTTGAAGAACTTGGTCTTGTCGGTCCACGGAACGAAGCACTGCGGATCGGCAGCCGGGCCGGAAACCACTTCCGGACCCGCGGCGAATGCGGTGCAGGTGAAGGCGGCGGTCAACGTTGCTGCAGCGAGCAGCTTCGTCATGCGCCGAACGGGGGTCGACGTAGGCATAAGAACTCCTCCCATTGATCATTCTTTTGCGAATCTGGATCCTGGTTGGAGTGCGGTGATCGCATCACCCGAGGCTGCGCCATTCGGCGTCAGACGTTTTCCTCCCAGAATGATCATACAATTAGAGGCAGGTGAAAGCGCTGTCAATTGCCAATGTAAGCGCTTTCATGGATAATTGACTTTGCCGGCGACAGAAACCAAAACCAATAAGGTCCCGGCCACGCAAGGCGGAGGCCGGTCAAGAAGCAGCGCCGGAGGCGGCAATCGAAGCCGGGCCGGCTCTGGGGGAGGAAGACATTCGCAGGAAACGCAGCACCTTGGCCGACGTGGCGAAGCTGGCCGATGTCAGCGCCGTCACCGTGTCGCGCGCCCTGCGCCGGCCGGAAATGGTGTCGGCCCCGCTCCGCGAACGGATCGACGCGGCGGTGCGCGAGCTGGCCTATGTGCCCGACGTGGCCGCCAGCCGGCTCGCCTCCGCCCGCACCCATGCGGTGGGAGTCATCGTCTCCTCGCTCACCAACGGCGTGTTCGCCGATTATCTGCGCGCGCTGCATGACAGCCTGCTGCCGGAGGGCTTCCAGGTCGTGGTGCTGTCCAGCCGCTATTCCTCCAGCGAGGAAGAGAAAGCGATCGCCACCCTGGTGGGCCAGCATCCCGAAGCCATCATCGTCGCCGGCATCGACCAGACGGCGCATGCCCGGCGCCTGCTCGAGCATTCCGGCGTGCCGGTAATCCAGACCTTCGAACTGGCAGAGGATCCGATCGACATCAATGTCGGCCTGTCGCAAAGCCAGGCGGCATTCGAGGCCACGAAGTTCCTGATCGACCAGGGCCACGTGAAGATCGGCTTCATCGCCGCGCGGCTGGATGCGCGCGCCAGGGCCCGCATGGCCGGATACACCCGCGCAATGGAGGCCGCCGGCCTGCCGATCGGCAACCGCGTCGCGACCATCGAGCGCTCGTCCTCCGTCGCCTCCGGCACCGCCCTCATCAGCACCCTGTTCGATCGCGGCGCTGAGCTCGAGGCGCTGTTCTGCGGCGACGACAACCTGGCGCTGGGCGCCCTGTTCGAATGCCAGCGCCGCGGCATCGCCGTGCCGGACCAGATGTCGATCATCGGGTTCAACGACCTGGAATTCGCCGCCTGTGCCTGCCCGTCGCTGTCCACCGTGGCGACGCCGCGCTACGAGATGGGCCGGCTGTCGGCGGAGATCATCAAGCGGTTCATCGAGACCGGCGAGCGTCCGGCCAATCCGCGCATCGACGTCGGATTCTCCATCCAGCGGCGTCAGAGCACGGCGCGCCGCGCCGCCCTGGCCAATTAGCCTGGCCGCGCGCCGCGCTGGGTTGTCTGTCCTAGAAAGCTCTGGCATCATCCGGACTCGGGATGGGGTCTTCCAGTCAGCAACTTCGGGGGGAGTGCGATGGCGGCGGAACCGGGTACGGTGGAGTTCTCGATCGGGCGCGTGATCGGGAGCAGCGTGGGGGTTTACGCGCGCAATTTCGTCAGTTTCAGCGTGCTCGCGCTCCTGATCGGCGCTCTTGACTTGGTGGCTAAACTTATTTGGCCGCAGTCGGACGGTACCATCACCTCCGACGAGGTAGGCGTCGCAGGTGTCATAGGTGCCGCACTCGTTATGTTCCTGGTCATGGGCCTGACCCAGGCGGCGATCATCTACGGCACCTTCCAGGACCTACGCGGCCAGAAGGCCGGCCTCGCCGATTGCATCGCGCGCGGCCTTGCGACGATGATCCCGGTCATCATCGGAACCATCCTGCTATCTCTCGCCGTCGGGCTTGCCGCAATCGCCCTGATCGTCCCCGGCGTCATCCTCGCGCTAATGTGGTGGGTCTACGTGCCGGTCCTGGTGGTCGAGGGTGCCGGTATCACCGGCAGCTTCGGTCGCAGCAGCGAACTGACACGCGGTCACCGGTGGGAGATTCTGGGCCTCGTCATTATCGTCATTGTGCTGACTTTCGCAGTGAACTTCGCTGCTATCATGGTCGTGAGCAGCATCTACATGGCGGCGCCGACATCCGACATAGTCGTCGTTCTGTCGATCGTCGAGTATGTCACTTCGGCCATCGTGACCGCCTTCAGCGCCATTCTCGTGGCGGTCGGCTACTACTACCTGCGCGCCGAGAAGGAAGGCATCGACGTCCACGCCATCGCCCAGGTCTTCGATTGACGACC
>JBGAGP010000084.1:0-22050 GCA_044226685.1 Dongiaceae bacterium | reverse complement strand
TTGCCGATCTTCGGATGGCGCAGGGCATAGGCCATGTTGGCCTCGATGAAGCCCGCCTTGTCGCCGCAATCGAAGCGGGTGCCTTCGAAGCGGTAGCCGTGGAAGCGGCCGCGGCCGCACATCCGCGCCATGGCGTCGGTCAGCTGGATCTCGCCGCCGGCGCCCGGCTCCTGCGCGTCCAGGTGGCCGAACACGTCGGGCTGCAGGATGTAGCGGCCGATGATGGAAAGCGTCGAGGGCGCGTCGGCCGGCTTCGGCTTCTCTACCAGGCCCACCGCCTCGACCAGGCGGCCGCTCTCCTTGCCGGTCTTCAGGATGCCGTAGCGGTCGGTGTGCTCGCGCGGCACATCCATCACCGCGACCATGTTGCCGCCGACCTCGTTGTAGACCTCCACCATCTGCTTCAGGCAGGGCGTGTCGGATTGCACCAGATCGTCGGCCAGCAGCACGGCGAAGGGCTCGTTGCCGACCAGGTTGCGGGCGCACCAGACGGCATGACCCAGGCCGCGCGCTTCCTGCTGGCGGATATAGGCGACGTCGCCCGGCTTCGGCACCAGGCTGTCGATCAGCGCCAGCTCGACCGACTTGCCGCGCTGCTTCAACATTTCCTGCAGCTCGTAGGAATAGTCGAAATGGTCCTCGATCGCGCTCTTGCCCCGGCCGGTGACGAAGATCAGTTCCTCGATCCCGGCCGCGCGCGCCTCTTCCACCGCGTATTGGATCAGCGGCTTGTCCACCACGGGCAGCATTTCCTTCGGCATCGCCTTGGTCGCGGGCAGGAACCGCGTGCCCAGACCGCCCACCGGAAAAATGGCTTTTCTCAAAGGCTTGCGCATGGGTCGTCCCTTTTCTCTGCGGCGCTCTTGTGCCACAGGCAAGGCCTGCGGGGAAGAGGCGTCGATGCCGCGCGGGCTGCCCGGCTAGGGGGCGGGCGACATCGCGCCGGTCTCGACCGGTGCTGCTTCCGGCCGGGGCGCCAGCGCCAGAGCCGCCACCAGGTCCCGCACCTCCTGGCGCGCCGCCACGTGCGACATGCGCCAGGTGACGCCGAGGTCGATCTTGTGGTCCTTGCGATTGAGGTCGAGCAGGGTCAGGCCGCGCGGAAACAATTCGCGGAAGATGACGCGCTCGGTGAAGCCGGGCGCCAGGCGGAAGCCGAGCCGCTTGGCCAGACTCTCCAGCAACTTGCCGATGTCGCGCTTGTTCTTGGCGTCCAGGCTGCTCAAGCGGTTGCGCATGACGATCCAGTCGATCGGCGGGCCGCGCCGGATCGCGCGCTGCTTGCGCTGCTCCCACACCATCTCGCTGTAGACGCTGGGCTTCAGGATCTTCGCCCCGTCATGGTCGATGCGCCCGAGCAGGTCGAGATCGAGGAAGGAATCGTTGAGCGGCGTGATCAGCGTGTCGGCGAAGGTGTGCGCCAGCCGCGACAGCGAGGTATCGGATCCCGGCGTGTCGATGACGATGAAGTCGCAGTCCTTCAACTGCTCCATCGCCGCGCCCAGGCGCTGCGCCTCGTCGGCGCCGGCTTCCACCGCGCTGTCGGCGGCCGAGCGTTGCACCGGGACATGCCGGGATTGCGGTAGCGGCAGCAGCATCCCGGCGGCACTCGCCTTGCGGTTCTCGACATAGCGGGTGAAGGAGCCCTGCCGCGCGTCGCAATCGATCGAGCCGACCTCGTAGCCGTCCTGCAGCAGGGCGACGACCAGGTGCATGGCGGTCGTCGACTTGCCCGACCCGCCTTTCTCATTGCCGAGGACGATGACGTGCGGCCGGCCGGCCGGCTGCCCGGCCCGATGTCCAGGCGGCTGGAACCTTATGCTTGCGACTCGGTGGCCCTGCGGATCCATATGGCAGTGTCATGAAACACCGCGCCGCCGTTTGGCAAGCCCGCGTCGTCGCTGGTCAAGGTGTTGATGCCGTTGCCGCCGACGAAGGCGGCGTTGGGCCAGATGCCCTCGACCACCACGACTCCAGGCAGCACCCCGTCGAACGGCCTGGCATGGATCAGCACGCTGCCGCGGGCATTGCCGATCTCGGCCAGATCGCCCTCGGCAAGGTGCAGCCGCGCGGCGTCCGCGGGATGCAGCAGCAGGGTCGGCCGGCCTTCCCGCTTCCGCGACCCCGGCGTCTCGGAGAAGGTCGAGTTGAGGAACGAGCGCGCCGGCGCCGTGACCATGCGGAACGGATGCTCGGGCGTCGCGGCGTCGAAGACCGGCGCCATGTCGGGCAGGACCGGCAGCCGCGCGTGGTCCCGGCCGACCTTCGACCAATCCGCCTTGAAGTGGAACTTGCCGTCGGCATGGCCGAAGCCGTCGCGGAAATGCGCCTTATCCACCTCTGGCGCGCAATTGAGCCAGTGCTGCGCGTAGATCTCGTCCGGGCCCGGCAGGCCGGAGCGCTTCAGCGCTTCGGCGATGATCTCCCATTCCGTCATGCCGAAGGCCCGGTGGCGGCAACCAAGCCGGCGGGCCAGTTCGCCGATGACATAGTGGTTGGTGCGCGCCTCGGCATAAGGCTCGACCACCTTGCGCGTCACCTGCAGGAAGGTGTGGCCGCTGCCGCGATAGATGTCGTCATGCTCCAGGAACGTGGTCGCCGGCAGCACGATGTCGGCCATCGCCGCCGTCTCGGTCATGAACTGCTCGTGCACGCAGACGAACAGGTCGTCGCGCGCCAGGCCCCGGCGCACCAGATGCGTGTTGGGGCATACCATCATCGGGTTGGTGTTCTGCACGATCATGGCCATGACCGGCGGGCCGTCGCCGAGGTCGCGCTTGTCGCCGGTCAGCACCGCGCCGAGCCGCGACTGATCAAACTCCCGCACGCTGCGGTCCTCCAACTCCGCCCCGGTAATGATGGAGGCATCGATCTGGAAGATCGCCCGATTGGAATAGAGCGCGCCGCCGCCAGCGTGCGCCCAGGCGCCGGTCACCGCCGGCAGGCACGAGACGGCATGCAGCGACACCGCGCCGTTGCGCGCGCGCGAGAAGCCGTAGCCGACGCGGATGAAGCTGCGCTTGGTGTTGCCGTAGAGCCGGGCGAAGTCGCGGATGGTCGCCGCTGGCACGCCGGTGACGCTTTCCGCCCATTCCGGCGTCTTGTCCCGCACATGGGCCTCGAGCGCCGCCGGGTCGTCGGCGTGGCGGGCCATGTAGGCGCGATCGGCCAGGCCCTCGGCGAACAGCACGTGGATCATGCCCAGCACCAGCGCGGCGTCGGTGCCCGGCCGCAGCATGATGTGCAGGTCGGCGACCTCCGCCGTCGGGTTGCGATAGGGATCGACGCAGATGAACTTCGCGCCGCGCTCCTTGCGCGCGCGGGCCACGTGGGTCATGACGTTGACCTGGGTCGAGACCGGATTGGTGCCCCAGGCGATGATGACGTCGCTCTCCGCCATCTCGCGCGGATCGACGCCGCGCAGCGTGCCGACGCCCGCCATCCACCCCGCATCGGACAGGGCGACGCAGATCGTGCTCTTCTGCCGCGAGTACTTCTTCTCGTTGCGCAGGCGGTCGATGCCGTCGCGCTGCACCAGGCCCATGGTGCCGGCATAGAAATAGGGATAGACCGATTCCGCGCCCCAGGCCTGCTCCGCCTTCAGGAAGCGCTCGGCGGTTTCATCCAGCGCCTGCTCCCAGGAGATCGGCTTGAACGCCGCCATGCCGACGCCCTTGTCGCCGATGCGCTTCAAGGGCTGCGCCAGGCGGTCGGGATGGTGCTGCCGTTCGGCATAGCGCGCGACCTTGGCGCAGATGACCCCGGCGGTATAGGGGTTGGCCTTGGCCCCATGCACCCGCCCGATGGTGGTCGGGCTAAGCCGCTCGACTTCGAGCGCGCAGGTCGAGGGGCAATCGTGCGGGCAGGCGCTGTGGACGATGTCCGGCCGGCCGGAAACGGCGTTATCGAGCGGCATGGTTTCCCGTGCAATCAACTACATGGCCGCGCTTGGCGACGCGGGGCGAAATCCTTAAAGTGCCGCGACTTTACCCGCCGTCACTGGGCAACGCCAGGGGACAACGGGCCCGTCCGGCAAGGGCCGCGGCGGCAGATCGGGGTGTATCGTGACAAGTTCGTCTGCGGGGACCGCGGCCGGGGGCCAGCTTCAATTCAGGCCCAGGTTCGGCATCCTGTGCATGCTGACCGCGCTCTGCATCCTCGGCTCCACCGATGCCGTGGTCAAATGGTCGGCGGGCAACATCCCGGTGATCCAGATCGCCTTCGTGCGTTTCGCGCTGTCGCTGGTCATCGTCCTCGTTCTCATCCGGCGGTCGCCGAACGGTTTCGGCGTCCTGCGCACCCGGCGGCCGATCGAGCATCTGCTGCGCGGCGTCTGCTCGACGTTCGAACTGCTCGCCTTCTATCTCGCCATCAGCAAGATTCCGCTGCCCACGGCCATGAGCATCGTCTCCACTTCGCCGATCGTCGGCACGCTGCTCGGCGTCATCGTGCTGCGCGAGCGGCTGAAGCTGGGCGGCTGGATCGCCATCATGGCCGGCTTCCTTGGCATGCTGCTGGTGGTGCAGCCGGAGGAAGGTGTGGGCAGCGTCGAGGGTACGGTTGCGGTGCTCACCTCGGTCGTCTTGTGGTCGACGGCGCAGCTCCTGGCGCGGCGGCTCAGCGCCACCGAAAGCAATGATACCATCCTATTCTACTACGCGGTGGTCGGGACCGTGCTGATGGGTGCGGCCCTCCCCTTCGTCTGGGTCCAGCCCACGGGGCTCGAATGGCTGGCGCTCGGCGCCGTCGGCATCCTGGGCTGCCTGGGCCAGTACCTGCTGATCCTCGCCTTCCGCTTCGCGCCCCTGTCGCTGGTGGCGCCCTTCGAATACAGCGCGTTGATCTGGGCCAGCCTCTATGGCTGGATCTTCTGGGGCGACGTGCTGGGGCCGGTGGCGCTGGCCGGCGTCGTCGTCATCGTCGGCGCCTGCCTGTATATTTCCCGCAACGCCGCGCATTGAGGAGCGGATGGCCGAGACGAACATCCTGGAACGGGCCGAGATAGATGCCGTCGTGATCGGTGCCGGGGTCATCGGCCTCGCCTGCGCGCGGCGGCTGGCGCTGGCCGGCATCGACACGTTGATCCTGGAGGCCGAGAGCGAGATTGGCACCGGTGTTTCCGCGCGCAACAGCGAGGTGATCCATGCCGGCATCTATTATCCGACCGGCAGCCTGAAGGCGCAGCTCTGCGTTGCCGGCCGGCGGATGCTCTACGAGTACTGCGTCGTGCACGGCGTCAATGCCAGGCGCGTCGGCAAGCTGGTGGTGGCCACGGGCGAAGCGCAGATCCCCGCATTGCAGGCCTTGATGGCGCAGGCGCAGGCGAACGGCGTCGACGACCTCGCCCTGCTGACCGCCGCCGAAGCCAAGGCGCTGGAGCCGGAGCTCAACTGTGCCGCCGCGTTCCACTCGCCCGGCACCGGCATCGTCGACACCCACGGCCTGATGCTGAGCCTGCTGGGCGAGGCGGAAGATCACGGCGCCTCGCTCGCCCGGCAATCGCCGGTCCTTGGCGGCACGATCGAATCCGATGGCCGGATCGCCTTGGAGATCGGCGGACCGGCGCCGATGCTGCTGACCACGCGGATCCTGGTGAATGCCGGGGGGCTCGGCGCCCAGGCCGTGGCGCGCGGGCTGCGGGGATTTCCGGCCGAAATGATTCCCCCGCTGCATTACGCCAAGGGCAATTACTTCATGCTGAGCGGACGCTCGCCGTTCCGGCATTTGATCTACCCGATGCCCGAGGCGGCGGGGTTGGGCGTGCATCTGACCCTCGATCTCGGCGGCGGTGCGCGCTTCGGACCCGATGTCGAATGGGTGGACAGCCCTGGCTACGATGTCGATCCGCGGCGTGGCGATGCCTTTTACGCCGCCATCCGCAGCTACTGGCCGGGATTGCGCGACGGCGCGCTGGAGCCGGCCTATGCCGGCATCCGCCCCAAGCTGCAGGCGCCCGGCGCGCCGGCGGCCGATTTCCGCATCGACGGACCGGAGCGGCATGGCCTGCCCGGCCAGGTCCATCTCTTCGGCATCGAATCGCCCGGCCTGACCTCGAGCCTCGCCGTCGCCGACGACGTCTATCTGCGACTGGGTTTGAACTAGACGGCATCTAAGCCGATGCAAGGTGCCTGTTTTTCCGCGCGGCGCCGTTTGAAACCGACACGGTTCCGGTTCTGGCCGCGACGCCGTCGCCCCTATTGCAGCGCAAAAACGTTCAAACGCGACTTCGTAGTGGCGCTTTACAATCTATTAACGCCTGCCCATACTCGCGAGCGCGTCGCCGAAATCCGGCGATCACGCAGGGAGTCGCAAATCACGCGACGGAGGGGGTTCGGGCCGCAAGGCACGAAGTCATCTTTCTAACGGCAACCAAAATTGGCGTTCGGCCAATCCCGCCGGTCGGGATCGTTCTGCGATCCCGAGTTCGCTTGATTACGACGTTGCAAAGAGGGGAGCCATATGGCGCAGCACGACACACACCATGACGAGGACGTGAAGCAACTTCACTCCATGGGATACTCGCAAGAGCTGTCCCGGCGCATGGGTCTATTCCAGAACTTCGCGATTTCGTTTTCGATCATCTGCATCCTGGCGGGCGGCATCACCGCCTTCCCGCTGTCCTTGAGCGCCGCGGGTGGCGCCTCCTTGGGCATCGGCTGGCCGATCGCCTCGGTCTTCGCCTTGCTGGTGGCTTGCGCCCTGGGCCAGGTCGCCTCGGCCTATCCGACGGCGGGCGGCATCTACCATTGGGCTTCGATCCTCGGCAACAAGGGGTACGGCTGGGCGGCCGCCTGGCTCAACCTGCTGGGCCTGATGTTCGTCGTCTCGTCGGTGAACTTCGGCGTGTTCCTGCTGTTCCGCGACCTGTTCCTGGTCGAGGTGATGCACATGGACGTCTCCGGCTGGGTATCCGGCGCGATGTTCGACCAGGGCTGGTGGATCCAGACCATCTTCATCACCGCGGTCACCATCCTGCAGGCGATCATCAACCATCGCGGCATCAAGCTCACCACGCTGCTGACCGATTTCAGCGGCTACCTGATCTTCGTCGCGGCGATCGTCCTCATCATCGCGCTGCTGGCTTTCGCGCCGGTTGCCCTGGACCTCGGCAGGCTCTTCACCTTCGCCGACTACACCGGTGACGCCGGCGGCGGCGTCTGGCCGACTCCCACCAGCGATCGCTGGCTGGGCGCCGTGTTCCCGGGCGCGATCGCGGCCCTGATCCTGGGACTGCTGCAAGGCGTCTACACGATCACCGGCTTCGATGCCTCGGGCCACACCTCGGAGGAGACCCGGAACGCCGCGCGCGAAGTGCCGAAAGGCATGATCCACTCGGTGTTCTGGTCCTGCCTGTTCGGCTACATCATGGTCTGCACCTTCGTGCTGGCCATGCCGTCGGTCGAAGAGGGCGCGGCGCAGGGCTGGCTGTCCTTCCCGTGGACCATGAACCAGTCGGGCATGCCGGTGATCCTGAAGGATCTGCTGATCATCTCGATCGTGATCGCGAACTTCCTCTGCGCGCTGGCGGGCCTCACCTCCTGCTCGCGCATGCTGTTCGCCTTCTCGCGCGATGGCGGCGTGCCGTGGTTCTCGAAGTCTCTGCGCAAGGTCAGCCGCGAGCACCGCACGCCGGCGAATGCGATCTGGGCCAGCGCCGTGCTGTCCATCATCGCGACGCTCTATGGCGACGCCTTCGTGGTGCTGTCCACCGGTTGCGCGGTGTTCCTCTACGTGTCCTACGCCATGCCCATCGCGGCCGGCTTGCTGAGCGAAGGCAAGACCTGGACCAAGAAGGGTCCGTTCGACCTCGGCGGATTCTCCAAGCCGGTTGCGGCGCTCGCCGTCCTCGGCTGCATCGTCCTGGTGGTCGTCGGCGTGCAGCCGCCGGATGAGAAGGTCGGCTATCTGCTGGCCGGCGGCATCGTGGCGCTGATCGTCATCTGGTTCGCCGTGGAAAAGAACCGCTTCGCCGGTCCGCCGCTGACCGAAGAGGCGGTGAAGGCCCGTCAGGCCGAGATCGCCCGCGAGGAAGCGGCGCTCGGCGGCGCCGGCTGACGCGACAAGGCTGTTTACCAATGCCTTCAGGGCCGCTCCTCGGAGCGGCCCTTTTCTTTTGCGGCTTGACGGCTTCGGGCCGCCGACACAGACTTGCCACCACGTTCGCCGCAGTCGGGAGAGACCGCGACCAGTCCGCTGGATCGCGGCGCCGAAGGAGCAACCGCCCCCGGAACCTCTCAGGCAAAAGGACCGGTCGCGGCCGAAGTCTCTGGAAAGCGGGTCTTGCGGGCAGTCTGCCCGCTTTTCCTCACCGACGGAGTAAGCCAGGCCCGCCCGACGCGCGGCCGGTGAATCTCTCAGGTCAACAGACAGAGGGGGGACCGCCTGGGCTTGATCCTCGGGCGGACCATGCGTCACCCCGGGGGTAGCCCGATGCCGAGATCGAAAGCGCATGGACTGCCGGTGGTCGCCGCAGAGAGCGGCGCGGCGCCGGGCGCCGATGCGCGTCGCGTCGAGGCGCTGGGCAATTCCCTGCGCGCCGCCACCTCGCCTTTCGCCCTCGACAAGGATCGCGGCGCGGCGCTCAGCCTCGTGCTGATGCCCGGCTTCGCGCTGGGCGACCTCGCGCGCCTGCTCGATGTCTTCGATTCCGCCAACAAGCTGGCCAGGCGCGCGGCCTTCCGCTGGGAGCTCGTGGCGCTCCACGGCGCCAGAGTCGTGAGTTCCGCCGGCATCGCCGTGACCGCCCATGGCGACGTGACCGGGCGCCGACCGCTCGCCACCGTCATCGTGCTCAGCGACGCCGATGCCAGCGACGAGGATTGCGCAGGCCTTGCCGCCTGGCTCAGCGCCCACCCGGCCTCCATCCAGCGCCTGGGCGGCATCGGCGGCGGCTGCCGCGTGCTGGGGCGCATCTCGGCCATGCCGCGCGAGCGCGCCCGTGGCCATGCCGAGCGCAAGGAACTCTACTGGCGCAAGGACAGCTTCTTCGGCTGCCGCGGCGGCTGCGCGACGTCGGACTTCGCGCTCAGCAACGTCGAGGCGCTGCTGGGGCCGCAGGTGGCGCAGCGGGTGCTGATGCGCCTGGCGCGCGAGCGCGTGCGCAAGAGGATCGAGCCCGCCGCCGAGCAGCAGAAATCGATCGAGACCGAAGTGGCGCCGCCGATCCGCGCCGCGGTGGCGCTGATGCGGCGCACGGTGTCGCAGCCGCTGCCGCTGCCCGCCATCGCCGGGGAAGCCGGCGTGCATCTGCGCCACCTGGAGCGGCTGTTCCACCGTCACCTCGGCGTCAGCCCGCGCGGCTATTATCAGCGGCTGCGCCTGGCCCAGGCCCGCGACCTCGTCCAGGGCACCATGATGGGATTGTCGCAGGTCGCCGAGGCAGTGGGTTTCGACTCGCTTTCGCATTTCTCGAAATGCTATATGGACGCCCACGGAATTCGACCGAGCGAGGACCGCCAGCGCCACTTCACCACCCCCGGCGACATGACCGGGACCGGCTCGAAGATCGGCGCGACCGACAGCAAGATCAACGCAGCGCAGACCCGCCAGAGGCCGCTCGGCCGACCGGCCAGCGCCGCGTAGAATCCACCAACCAGCCAATCAAAGAACAAACGACGGGGAGACCATCATGCCGATGAAAGCGGAACAGGTGAAAAGCGTTGCCGACGCCAAGAAGATCGTCGAGGAGCGCGGCATCACCCACATCAAGGTCGGCGTGTTCGACGGCGACGCCATCCTACGCGGCAAATACATGTCGAAGGCCAAGTTCTTCTCGGCGCTCGAAGGCGGCTTCGGCTTCTGCGACGTGGTGCTGGGCTGGGACAGCAACGACCAGTTGTTCGACAACGTGAAGTATACCGGCTGGCACACCGCCTATCCCGACGCCTGGGTGCGCGTGATACCCGAGACCTGCCGCGAGATCCCGTTCGAGGACAACACCCTGTTCTTCCTCTGCGAGTTCGTGAACAAGGCGGAGGAGATCTGCCCGCGCGGCGTGCTGCGCCGGGTGCTCGACCGCGCCAAGAAGGCCGGCTACGACGCCTACGCCGCCGCCGAATACGAGTTCTTCATGTTCGATGAATCGCCGGAGAGCGTGCGCGAGAAGGGCTATAAGAACCTGACGCCGATGACGCCCGGCTTCTTCGGCTATTCGGTGCTGCGCGGCTCGGTGTGGTCGGAGCTCTATCACGAGATCCTCGACACCTGCGAGAAGATGCGCATGCCGATCGAGGGCCTGCACACCGAGACCGGCCCCGGCGTGCTCGAAGCCGCGCTGACCGTCGACAAGGCGCTGGAAGCCGCCGACCGCGCCGCCTTGTTCAAGACCTTCATGAAGGTGCTGGCCCAGCGCCGCGGCCTGATGGCGACCTTCATGGCCAAGTGGTCGAACAACTGGCCGGGGCAGAGCGGCCACATCCACACCAGCCTGAAGGCCAAGGACGGCAAGTCGGTCTTCTACGACGCCAAGAAGCCGCACAACATGAGCGACAAGCAGCGCTGGTATGTCGGCGGCCAGCAGGCGCTGATGCCGGAACTGCTCGCCATGGTGAGCTGCACGGTCAATTCCTATTCGCGCTTGATCCCCGGATTCTGGGCGCCGACCGACGCCACCTGGGGCATCGAGAACCGCACCTGCGCGCTGCGCGTCATTCCGGGCTCGGAGAAGTCGCAGCGTGTCGAATACCGCATCGCCGCCGCCGACATGAACCCGTACCTGGCGATGGCGGTCGCCATCGGCTCGGGCCTCTACGGCATCGAGAACAAGATCGAGCCGACCCCGGCCATCGTCGGCAATTCCTACGACCAGAAGCACCCGGCCAAGTTCGATTTGCCGCGCACCCTGTGGGAAGCCGCCCAGCGCCTGAAGAAGTCGAAGGCGGCCGAAGACCTGTTTGGCAAGGACTTCGTCGAGCATTGGGCCGCCACCCGCGAATGGGAGGAGCGCGAGTTCCGCAAGCACATCACCGACTGGGAACTGGCGCGCTATTTCGAGATCATCTGAGGATCAGCAGAGAAGCATCATGGCAGCCGTCCAGAAGACCATCACGCCGATCGACAACAGCGTCTATGTCGAGCGTCCCTATGCCAGCGCCGCGGAAATCTCCGCCGTGCTGAAGCGCGCGGCGGAAGCGCAGAAGGCGTGGAAGCATACGCCCATCGCCGAGCGGGCGAAGATCCTGTCCAAGGCGGTGGACATCTTCCTCACCCACAAGGACGAATACGCCGAGCAGATCACCCGGCAGATGGGCCGCCCGATCAGCCAGAGCCCGGGCGAGATGCGCGGCTTCGAGGAACGCGGCCGCTACATGATCCAGATCGCGGCCGAGGCCCTGGCCGACATCGAGGCCAAGGACAAGCCTGGCTTCGTCCGCTTCATCCGGCGCGAGCCGCTCGGCGTCGTCTTCATCGTGGCGCCGTGGAACTACCCGTTCCTGACCTCGGTCAACGGCGTCATCCCGGCACTGATGGCCGGCAATGCCGTGGTTCTCAAACACTCGGCCCAGACCCCGCTCTGCGCCGAGGATTTCCAGGCCGCCTTCGACGCGGCCGGCCTGCCCAAGGGCCTGTTCCAGCATCTGGTCCTGACCCATGACGACACAGCAAAGGTGATTGCCGCACCCGAGGTCGCCTACGTGAATTTCACAGGCTCGGTGGCCGGCGGCCATGCCGTGCAGCAGGCGGCTCTCGGCAAGTTCATGGGCCTCGGCCTGGAGCTCGGCGGCAAGGACCCGGCCTATGTCCGGGCCGACGCCAACCTGGACCACGCCATCGAGAACCTGGTCGACGGCGCCATGTTCAATTCCGGCCAGTGCTGCTGCGCCATCGAGCGCATCTATGTCGACGAGAAGCTCTACGACAAGTTCGTCGCCGGCTTCGCCGACCTGACCAGGAAATACAAGCTCGGCAACCCGCTCGACCCCGCGACCAATCTGGGCCCGATGGTGCGCACCTCGGCCGCCGAATTCGTGCGCGGCCAGATCGCTGACGCGGTGAAGCACGGCGCCAAGGCGCTGATCGATCCAAAGAGCTTCGCCGCCGACAAGCCCGGAACGCCCTATCTGGCGCCACAGGTGCTGGTGAATGTCGACCATTCGATGTCGGTGATGTCGGAAGAGAGCTTCGGCCCGGTCATCGGCATCATGAAGGTGAAGTCGGACGACGAGGCCATCCGCCTGATGAACGACAGCAAGTATGGCCTCACCTGCGCGCTGTGGACCAATGACGAGAAGGCGGCGGAGCAGATCGGCGACCGGCTCGAGACCGGCACCGTCTACATGAACCGCTGCGACTACCTCGACCCGGCCCTGGCCTGGGTCGGCGTCAAGGACTCGGGCCGCGGCGCCACCCTGAGCCGGGTGGGCTACGAGATGCTGACCCGGCCGAAGAGCTTCCACCTGCGCAAGATCTGAGCGCGGGATTGATGTGACCCGGTCAGGTCCCCGGTCATGCCGGGAACCTGACCGATTCCTGCCCGAATCCTGTGGATTCCGGCGCTTGGCCGCTGGACAGTGCGGTATTCGGTGTCGCAATCTCCGTCCCCGTGAGGGATGTCATCGCACATAGCAGGGCGGTCATTATCGGGGCCGGGGTCGTCGGCTGCGCCATTTTCCGGCGCCTGGCCATGGCCGGGCTGGAGCCGCTGCTGCTGGAAGCCGGCAGCGACATCCTGAGCGGCGCCAGCAAGGGCAATTCGGCGCTGCTGCACACCGGCTTCGATGCGCCGGAGGGCAGCATCGAGCTTTCCTGCATGCAGGACGGCTATCGCGAATACATTTCGATCAAGGACAAGCTGAACCTGCCCTTGGTCGAGAGCGGCGCCCTGGTCGTCGCCTGGGACGAGGAGCAGCTGGCGAAGTTGCCCTCGATCGTCGACAAGGCGCATCGCAACGGCGTCGCCGACGTGGTGCAGATCGGCCGCACCGACCTGCGCAAGCGCGAGCCGTTCCTGTCCGCCCGCGCCCTCGGCGCCGTGCTGGTGCCGGGCGAGCACATCATCGACCCGTGGTCGGCGCCGCTGGCCTACGCCCATCAGGGCCTGGCCCACGGCGGCAAGATCCTGCGCCGCTGCCGCGTCACCGGCGGCAGTTTCGAGAACCGCCGCTGGCGGCTGCAGACCAGCCTGGGCGAGATCGATGCCGGCGTGGTCATCAACGCCGCCGGCAACCAGGGCGACATCGTCGAGGCGATCAACCGCGAGAGCCCCTTCACCATCACCCCGCGCAAGGGCCAGTTCGTCGTCTTCGACAAACCGGCCGCCAAGCTGATCCACGCCATCATCCTCCCCGTTCCGACCGAGCGCACCAAGGGCGTCGTCGTCTGCCGCACCGCCTTCGGCAACCTGCTGGTCGGCCCGACGGCGGAGGACCAGCAGGACCGCGAGAACGCCGAGATCGACCAGGCGATGCTGACGCAGCTGATCGACAAGGGCATCGAGATGGTGCCGGGCCTGTCGCGGCACTCGGTGAACGCGGCCTATGCCGGCTTGCGCCCGGCGACCCAGTTCAAGGACTACCAGGTCTCCGCCCAGGCGCAGCGCCGCTGGATCACCGCCGGGGGCATCCGCTCGACCGGCCTGACCGGCGCGCTCGGCATCGCCCAGCTGGTGGCCAAGCACTTCGCCGAGGTGTTCGGCGGCATGAAGGAGCAGGAGCCGATCTGGACCCCGGTGCCCAACCTCGCCGAGGACCGCCCGCGCCACTACCTCACCCCAGCCGCCGGCGACATCGTCTGCCATTGCGAATGGGTGACGCGGACGGAAGTGGAGGCCGCGCTGGCCGGCCCGCTGCCCGCCGGCGATCTCGGCGGACTGAAGCGGCGCACGCGCTGCATGATGGGCCGCTGCCAGGGCTTCTATTGCGGCGCCCATGTCGCCACCATGGCGGAAGGGAAGTTCGCCTCATGACCCGCTGGTCCGACGTCATCATCCTCGGCGGCGGTCCGGCCGGCCTGTCCTGCGCCCGCGAATTGCGCAAGCTCGGCGTCAAGACGGTGACGCTGCTGGAGCGCGAGGCGGAGCTGGGCGGCGTGCCGCGCCATTGCGGCCACACCGGCTACGGCCTGCGCGAATTCGGCAAGCTCTATACCGGCCCGGACTATGCCAAGCGCATCGCCGACGACGCATCGGACGCCGATCTGCGGCCGCACATGACGGCGCTGAAGATCGAGCCCGGCGGCCTGATCCGCGCCACCGGCCCCAACGGCATGGAGGACCTCCAGGCCAAGGCGGTGGTGCTGGCCATGGGCGCCCGCGAGACGCCGCGCAGCGCCCGCCTCATATCGGGTACCCGGCCCTTCGGCGTGATGAACACCGGCGCCCTGCAGCAGTTCATCTATCTGCACGGCCGCTGCCCGTTCGAGCGGCCGGTGGTGGTGGGCAGCGAGCTGGTCGCCTTCTCCACCCTGCTGACCCTGCGCCATGCCGGCATCAAGCCGCTGGCGATGATCGAGGAAGGCTGGCGCATCACCGCGCATCGGCCCGGCGAATGGATCGCGCGCCTCGGCTTCGGCGTGCCGCTGATGGTGAACACCCGCCTCGTGCGCATCCTCGGCCAGGACCGGGTCGAGGCGATCGAGGTCGATCGCGGCTTCGGGCCCGAGCGGTTCGACTGCGACGGCGTCATCCTCACCGGCAAGTTCCGGCCCGAGGCGGCGCTGATCGCCGCCAGCCATGTCGAGCTCGACGCCGGCACCAGCGGCCCGGCCATCGACGGCTATTTCCGCTGTTCCGACCACACCTTCTTCGCCGCCGGCAACATCCTGCGCGGCATCGAGACGGCGGGCCAATGCTGGCGCGAGGGCAAGGCGGCGGCGCATATGGCTTTGGCGCGGCTGGAAGGCCGCCTGCCGCAGCGCCAGGCCGATGCCCGCGTCGCCATCCAGGGCCCGCTTGCCTATGTCTATCCGCAGCGCATCTACCGCGACGCGCCGACCACCAACCCGCTGCTGTTCAAGGCCCGCGTCGCGCGCGCCGTGCGCGGCCGCCTCTCGGTCATCGTCGACGGCGCCGTGGTGTGGTCGAAGCGCATCTCCGCCCTGCCGGAGCGGCGCATCGAGTGGAAACTCCCCTACCGCAACATGAAGAACTGCCAGCAGGTCACGGTGGAGCTGGATGCGGCCTGAGCTTACTTATCCTTCCCCCCTTGCGGGGGAAGGCAGCGGAGCCTTAGCGAGCAAAGCGACCCCCGGGTCGATAGAGCCCGGGGGCGGATGGGGGGTAGCGCGCCCTCCGCGGACGAATGTCCGCATTCGCGAACGGGCGGGCGCGCATCGCCGGAGGCGATAAGGAGCGATGGCACTTCTCAGCGAGACCCAGCGCTGCAACACCCCCCTTCCCACCCTTCCCCCGCAAGGGGGGAAGGAGCACGCCGAGGCGCTTCAATGACCATCCTCGCCATCGACCAGGGCACCACCGGGACCAAGGCGCATCTGCTGCGCAGCGACGGTGCGTTCGAGACCCTGGGCGGCTTCGAGCACAGGCAGATCTACCCGCAGCCCGAATGGGTCGAGCATGACCCCGAGGAGCTGATCGCCCATGTGCAGGCGGCCCTCGCCTTGGCCAAGGATTCCAGCGCTATCGGCATCGCCAACCAGGGCGAGACCGTCATCGCCTGGGATGCGCGGACCAAGCGCCCGATCCACAACGCCATCGTCTGGCAGGACGCGCGCACCTCCGCCATGACCGAGCGGCTGAAAGCCGACGGCAAGGAGGAGGTCACGCTGGCCCTCGCCGGCCTGCCGCTCGACCCCTATTTCTCCGCCAGCAAGCTGCGCTGGCTGCTCGACAACGTGCCGGAGGCGCAGCAGCTGCGCCGCGAGGGCCGGTTGCGCTTCGGCACCAGCGATGCCTATTTCCTCGATCGCCTCGCCGGCACGTTCGCCACCGACGTCACCACCGCCTCGCGCACCAGCCTGATGAATCTCGCGACGCTGCAATGGGACCAGCGCCTCGCCGACCTGTTCGGAGTTCCCATCGACTGCCTGCCGGAGATCCGCCCGACCACCGGCGATTTCGGCACCATCGGCAAGGCGAAGGTGACCGCCAGCCTGGTCGACCAGCAGGCGGCGCTGTTCGGGCACGGTTGCCGGCGCAGGGGCGACGCCAAGATCACCTTCGGCACCGGCGCCTTCGCGCTGGCCGTCGCCGGCGACACCGTGCCGCGCGATGCCAAGAGCGGATTGGAATCCACCATCGCCTGGAAGCTGGGCGAGGCACCCTGCGCCTATGCGCTGCAGGGCGGCATCTACAACGCCGCCTCGGCGGTGAACTGGGCGCGGTCGCTCGGCCTGTTCGCCGACTACGCGGAGATCGATGCCTTCGCGGCCGAGAGCGCGATTTCCCGCGGCCTCGCCTTCGTGCCGGCGCTGTCCGGCCTCTCCTGCCCCTATTGGGACCGCCGCGCGGCGGGGCTCTGGCTCGGCATGGGCCTCGACACCACCAAGGCCGACATGATGCAGGCGCTGCTCGAAGGCGTGGCGTTGCTGGCCGAGACCGTGCTCGCCACCATCGACACGCTCTCGCCCCTGGGCGCCGTGGTCTCGGTCGATGGCGGGCTCAGCCGCAACAGCTATTTCACCCGCTTCCTGGCCGAGGCGACCAACAAGCGCATCCGCGTCCCCGCCAGCGCCGAGCTGACCGGCCTGGGCGCAGCACAGCTGGCGATGCTGGGCGCAGGCGCCGCCGCCTTGGACTTGCTCCCGACGCCAAAGCCCCGCACCGAGATCGCGCCGAGCGCCCCGCTCTCGCACGACCTCCACGCCCGCTTCGCCGAAGCCGTCACGCGTAGCAAGAGCTGGCGGTAGCGCCACGCTCCAATGCGTCATCCCGGTCGAGCGTATGCGAGCGCCGGGATCCACCAGGCCGCCGCATGGTCCAGTGTTGTTTGACACCGCCCGTGCGACGGATCAGTGGATCCCGGCGCAAGGCCGGGATGACGAACGAGTGGACGGATAGGTCCCGCCACAATTCCGCCGCCTTCCTCCGCGCATATCCCATCCGGGGACTGCCATCCAGTGAGGGCCATGCGCTGGATTTCTTGCCTCGTCTTGCTGCTGCTTCTCGCGTCGCCGTCACGCGCCGACCCGGCGCTCGACCTGGTCGCCGCCGCGCGCGCGCAGATCGGCACGACATTGCTCTACGACGCCAGCTACCAGCGCATCGCTTATCCGATGGGCGACGTGCCGATCGAGCGCGGCGTGTGCAGCGACGTCGTCATCCGTGCCTTCCGGGCACTGGGCACCGACCTGCAGGCCGAGGTGCATCGCGACATGACGCGGCATTTCGCCGCCTATCCGCGGGCCTGGGGCCTCGCGCATCCGGACCCGAACATCGACCATCGCCGCGTGCCCAACCTCGTCACCTGGTTCACCCGCCAGGGCGACGCGCGTGCCATCTCCGGCAACCCCGCCGACTATCAAGCCGGCGACGTGGTTGCGTGGGTTCTCGACAGCGGTCAGGCCCATATCGGCATCGTCTCCGACCGCCGTTCAGAGGACGGCCTGCGGCCGCTGGTGATCCACAACATCGGAAGCGGCGCGCAAGAGGAGGACGTGCTCCTCGACTGGCGCATAACCGGCCATTTCCGGGCCTTCTAGGCCGATTTTCAGCCCCTTCCCCGCCGCGCGGAACCGGCTAGAATGCGGCCGATTCAGGAGCCTTGGCCGCAAGGCCGGCCGCAGGCAGAACCCAAGGACATGGACATCATGAGCAACGACGCCGCCGCCCTTCGCGGCAACTGGAATTACCCGACCTCGGTCAAGTTCGGCTGCGGCCGCATCAAGGAACTGGCCGACCATTGCAAGGCGCTGGGCATGAAGCGCCCGCTGTTGATCACAGATCCCGGTCTCGCCAACCTGCCGATGATCAAGGACGCCATCGCGCGCAACGAGGCGGCGGGCGTGCCGACCGGATTGTTCAGCAACATCCAGGGCAACCCCACCGGCAAGAATGTGGAGGATGGCATCGCCGCCTACAAGGCCGGCGGCCATGACGGCGTCATCGCTTTCGGCGGCGGCTCCGCATTGGACGCTGCCAAGGCGGTGGCGCTCATGATCGGGCAGAAGCGGCCGATCTGGGACTACGAAGACATCGGCGACTGGTGGACCCGCGTCGACCCCAACGGCATCGCGCCGATCATCGGCATTCCCACCACCTCGGGCACCGGCTCCGAAGTCGGCCGCGCCTCGGTCATCACCGACGAAGCCAATCACGTGAAGAAGATCATCTTCCATCCGAAGATGCTGCCCGCCATCGTCATCGACGATCCGGAGCTGACCGTCGGGCTGCCGCCGCACATCACCGCCGCCACCGGCATGGATGCGCTGTCGCATTGCCTGGAGGCCTATTGCGCGCCGGGCTACCACCCGCTCGCCGACGGCATCGCGCTTGAGGGCATGCGCCTGGTGAAGGAAGCGCTGCCCGCCGCGGTGAAGGACGGCAAGAACCTGGTCGCCCGCGCCAACATGATGGCGGCGGCCAGCATGGGCGCCACCGCCTTCCAGAAGGGCCTCGGCGGCATGCACGCGATCAGCCATCCGCTGGGCGCGCTCTACAACACGCATCACGGCCTGACCAACGCCGTCGTCATGCCCTATGTGCTGGAATACAACCGCGCCGCCATTGACGAGCGCATGGGCAGGCTCGCCGCCTATCTCGGCCTGCCCAACCCGTCCTTCAAGGCGGTGCTGAGCTGGATCCTCGCCTTGCGCAAGGAGATCGGCATTCCGCACACGCTGAAGGAGATCGGCGTCGACGACAAGCGCGTCGACCTCGTCGCCGAAATGGCGGCGGCCGATCCCTCCGCCGGCGGCAACCCGATCAAGGTCGGCGCCAACGAGTTGCGCGTGATGTTCGTCAACGGCCTGGAAGGCAAGCTGGCGGCGTAGGGCGCGCACGATCAACTCGGTCGTCATCCCGGCCTTGAGCCGGGATCCATACCTCCGCCGCACGAGCGGTTGCACGACGGACCCCGGCTCAAGGCCGGGGTGACGATTGAACTTGGGTAGGCTCAATACCTCCCCACCTCGATCGCTTCTTCCTGCGCGATCTGGCGGAGTCGCTCGCGCCACGCCGCCAGCGCCGCCGCGCGCTGTTCCTGCGTCATCTGCGCCGGGCCGTAGACGATCTGCGGCCGCAGAACATCGAAACCGAGGAACTGCAGCATGCCGCGCTGGATCGGACGCAGCACCCCGTTGATGTCGCCGTTGAAGCCGTCCGGGCGATAGGCTGTCTCGCCGCTGCCGCCCGTCGTCAGGGACAGCAGCGCCCGCCGGCCGCGGAACTTGCCCTTCTCGTAGATCCGGCCGCGCCCGTAGATGCGATTGAACGCGAACACACGGTCCACCCAGCCCTTCAGGATCGCCGGCAGGCCGAACCACCAGAGCGGAAACTGGAAGATGAGCAGGTCGGCCGCCTCGAGCTTCGCCATCTCCGCGGCAAGGTCCGGCGCGAAGCCCTCGGTCTCGGTCGCGTGGTCTTCCTCGACCTGCTGTTTGTAATAGTCGGGGTCCTTGGCGCGCGTGAAATTGCCGCGGCCGGAGACCGGGTCGAACCCCATGCGGTAGAGATCGGACACCGTCACCTTGTGGCCAAGGGCCGTCAGGGCTTCCACCGCGGCATCGGCCATGGCGCCGCTGAAGCTTCTGCGCTCCGGATGCGCCAGGACCAGCAGCACGTTCAGGGATCGGCCGCCTTCGGCTGACGTCGGGGTGTCTTGGCGTGTCAGGGTATCCATCTGCTCCATCCAGGCTGGCGTTGCTTGCCCAAGTGATGTAAGCAATGAGGGTCATTAACATAACTGAAATCAGATAATGACAGATATAAGCGACACTGAACTCCGTCGGCTGGATATGACCCTGCTGCTGGTGTTAAACGGAGCGATCCGGCATCGCAAGCTGAGCGCGGTGGCCAAACAGCTCGGCCTGACCCAGCCCGCCATCAGCCACGCCCTGGCGCGCCTGCGCGACATCCTGGGCGACCCGTTATTCGTGCGCCGCGCCAACGGGGTGGAGCCCACGCCGCGCGCCCTGGCACTGGCCCAGCCGGTGGCGCAAGCCATCGCCATCCTGCGCGACACGCTGCAGCAGGGCCGGCAATTCGACCCCGCCACCGCCACGCGCGTGTTCCGCGTCGCCGCCCTCGACTACGCCATCTCGTTGCTGACCCCCGATTTCCTGGCGCGATTCAGCACCGAGGCGCCCAGGTGCCAGGTCGTGTTTCGCTCCGTCGGCCGCGAGGCCGGGCACGAGGCGCTGAAGGCCGGCCAGCTCGACCTCGTCATCGGCCTGCACGAGCCCAACTGCCCGTTCCTGCAGCGCGTGACGATGCGGGAGGATTTCGTGGTCGTCGCCCGGCCGGGAAACCCCCGGCTGCGCCGCGGCTTCGACCTCGCGCGTTATCTGGATTGCGACCACCTGCTGGTGTCAGGTGCGGGCGACGCGCGCGGCACGGTGGACGAAGCTTTGCGTCGCCTCGGCCAGACGCGCCGCGTTGTGGCGGTGGTGCCGCAATTCCTGATCGGCTTTGCCGCGGTGGCCGGCTCGGACCTGATCTCGACGGCGCCGCGCCGCGTGGCGCGGCGCTACGCGGCCGCCTTCGGGCTGAAGCTGCATTCCGTGCCGTTCGACCTTCCGGGATTCGAGATCGCAACCTTGCGGCACCAGAGCACGTCGACCGATTCCGGACTTTCGTGGTTCGAACAGCGGATCGCCGAACACCTGGCCCGGGCGCGCTAGAACCAGTATTTCCCTGCGTAGATCAGGGTTGCCGCCGTGCCGAAGGCGATGATGCCGAGGCGCACGGCGCGCGGCGGCAGCACGCGGATCAGATAGCCGCCGGCATAACCGCCGCCGATCGACCCGGCCATCAGTGCAAGCACCGCCGGCCACACCGCCGCGCCCTGCCAGATATAGACCCAGACCGATGACGCGCTGACCCCGGTGATCAGGATGTTCTTCAGCACGTTGGTCGAGCGCAGGTCGGTCAGGCCGCCGATCGACAGGATGGCGAGGTTGATGACGCCGAGCGCCGCGCCGAAATAGCCGCCATAGATCGAGGACAGGAAGATCGGAAAGGCGACGCGGCCGAGATGCAGCCCGCCGGACTCATGCGCCGGCAGGTGCCGCTGCACCCAGGGCCCGATGGCGAACAGCAGGGTCGCCATGCCGATCAACCCCGGCACCAGCAGGATCAGCACATCCGCCGGCGTTTCCAGCATCAGCAGCGCGCCCAGGGCGCCGCCCACCAGGTTGATGACGAACAGCCAGGAAAACGCGCGACCCCAGCTCGGCCGCCGCCGCCAATCCGCGACCGCCGCCATGAAATTGCTGAAGCACAGCCCCACGGAGTTGGTGGCATTGGCCGCGACCGGCGGCAGGCCCATCGCCAGCAAGGTCGGAAAGGTGATGAGCGACGCCCCGCCCGCGATCGCCGCCGCGATCCCGCCGCCGAACCCCGCGGCGACCAGCAGCGCGCCCTGCCCCAGATCCATGCCACCCTCGAAAACAAGCCCCGCGATGGCGGGGCTTGGCGGGATTGTAGCACTCGGTCTGCGGAAAGGAACCCTGCCGAAACCTAGGGATCGACGTCTTCGGGGATTGCCACGCCATGCTCCTCCAGCCGGCGGCGCGCACCGTCGACCACATTGGCGGCGAACCGCTTGCGGAATTTCATTACAAGCGCCTCAGCCGACATATCAGCCATCTTGAATTCAACGAGCTTTTCGAAGCCGAGTGAAGGCTTGGCACTGAGGGCGAGATCACTGATCGTCTTATGGACGCCCGCGCGATCCAGCTTCTGGCGGGTTCTGTTCAATCTCTTGGTGCGCCCGCTCTGTTCCGTCAGCGCCTCTTCGAGAGCGCGCATCACTATTTGGAATTCGGCTTCCAAAGGATCTTCAACATTGCGGCCCATTGCGCGGCAAAGCTGCCGAAGAGCCTCTTGGTAGACATCCTCGCGCTTGTGCCTCCGTGCATTCTCCATGACCGTCTTAAGTCTTGCGGGATCCCATTCGTTGGAAAGATCTGGAGCCTTGCCGACCATTTTCCTCTCCTCAC
>JBGAGP010000083.1:0-22149 GCA_044226685.1 Dongiaceae bacterium | reverse complement strand
TCGACGCCATAGGCCTCCAGCAGGGCGATCGCCGCCTGGCCGCCGATCTGATTGGACGACATGAAATTTCCCCGTCGGATTGCCAACTTAGGCAAAGCTGTGTACAGCTCCCGGCGGCGAATGTAAGGCCAAGGTCGGGGTTGCGGCAATCGCAATTCCGCTGCGGATTGGTCTGGCGCAGAATGGGGATGCGCGAGGTCGGGTATGGGGGAATTCACGGGTGCTCAGTCAACTCAGCGCCGTCATCCTGCCGGTGCTGCTGATCGCGGGGATCGGCTTCACCTGGGCGAAGATGGGGCGGCGCTTCGACAGCGTCTTCCTGACCGACATCGCCACCAATATCGGCACGCCCTGCCTGGTCGCGCATTCGCTGACCACGCTGAAGGTGGCGCCGGAGGACATCGCCCAGATGTTCGGCGCGGCGTTGTGCGCCATTGCCGGGTTCTGCATCCTCGGCCTGGTCACGCTGAAGCTGCTGCGGCTGTCGCTGAATTCCTATCTGCCGGCGCTCATGTTCCCCAATACGGGCAATATGGGCCTGCCGCTGGCGCTGTTCGCGTTCCACGAGGCGGGCCTGGCATTGGCGGTGGTCTATTTCGGCTGCACGGTGACGCTGCAATTCACCCTCGGCATTTCGATCTCGGCCGGCAACCTGTCGCTGTCGCGCCTGGTGCGCACGCCGACCATCTATTCGGTGGCGATCTCGATTCTGATGCTGGTGTTCGATATTCCGGTGCCGACCTGGATCGAGAACACGATCGGCGTGCTGGGCGGCCTGACCATCCCGATGATGTTGCTGACGCTCGGCGTTTCCATCGCACAGCTGAAGGTGAATGCGTTGGGGCGCAACCTGTTCCTGGCCTGCGTAAGGCTGGGCGGCGGCTTCCTGATCGCGCTGGCGGTGACGCGCATCTTCCATCTGCCGCCGGTCGCCGCCGGCGTGCTGATTATCCAGAGCTCGATGCCGGTGGCGGTATTCAATTTCCTGTTCGCGCAGTATTACGGCCGCGCTCACGGCGACGTGGCCGCGATGGTGGTGATCTCGACCGCCTTGTCCTTCCTGACTCTGCCGCTGCTGGCGCTGTTCGTTCTTCAGTGAGGTTCGCATGAATGTGGTGAGCGTCTTCCCGCAGCGGGTGACGTGCGTCGAGAATCTGTGGATTCCGATGAAGGACGGCGTGCGCCTCGCGGCGCGCATGTGGTTGCCGGAGGACGCGGCGAAGGCCCCGGTGCCGGCGATCATCGATTGCCTGCCGTACCGCAAGCGCGACGGGCTCAAGAGCCGCGACGAGGAGATGTATCCCTATTTCGCCGGCCACGGCTATGCGTCCCTGCGCATCGACCTGCGCGGTACCGGCGATTCCGAGGGCCTGCCCGACGACGAATACACCGCCGCCGAGCAGGACGACCTGGTCGCCGCCATCGCCTGGATCGCGCGGCAGGAATGGTGCACCGGCAAAGTCGGCATGATGGGCATATCCTGGGGCGGCTTCAATTCGCTCCAGGTGGCGATGCGCCGGCCGGAGCCCCTGAAGGCGATCATCACCGTCTGCGCCTCGGACGACCGCTACAATGACGACGTGCACTACATGCAGGGCTGCCTGCTGCACGACAATTTCGCCTGGTCCTCTGCCATGTATGCCTTCGTGTCCCAGCCGCCGGATCCGGCCGTCGTCGGCGAGCGGTGGCGCGACATGTGGCTGGCGCGGCTCAAGCACTACAAGTATCCGGCGCACATCTGGTATGGCCATCAGCGGCGCGACGAGTACTGGCGCCGCGGTTCCGCCTGCGAGGACTACGACGCGATCCAGTGCGCGGTCTTCGCGGTGGGCGGCTGGGAGGACGGCTATTCCAACGCCGTCACGCGCCTGGTGGAGAAGCTGAAGGCGCCCTGCATCGGCCTGGCCGGGCCGTGGGGCCATGCCTATCCGCACAATGCGCTGCCTGGACCCGCCGTCGGCTTCCTGCAGGAGGCCTTGCGCTTCTGGGATCAGTGGTTGAAGGGCAGGGACACCGGCATCATGCGGGAGCCGAAGCTGCGGGCCTGGATGAATCACTCGCACGCGCCGGACCCCTGCGCCAAGGAGCGTCCCGGCCGCTGGATCGCCCATCGCGACTGGCCGGCGCCGAGGATCGCGGCGCGCAAGTTCTGGCTCGGCGCGCGCGGACTGGAAGACACGCCGCAGCCGGAAGCCGCGCTGTCGGTCCTGTCGCCGCAGCCGACCGGCAACATGACGGTCGAGTGGTGCTCCTATGGCGGCAGCGACGGCGATTTCCCCGGCGACCAGCGCGCCGATGACGGCTGCTCGCTCTGCTTCGACACCCTGCCGCTGGCCGAGCCGCTGGAATTCTTCGGTGCGCCTGTGCTGCACCTCGCCTTCTCGGTCGACCGGCCGGTGGCCAAGATCGCGGTCCGGCTCAACGACGTGGCCCCCGATGGCGCCTCAACCCGCATCACCTATACCCTGTTCGGCCTGAACCATGCCTGGGACCAGGCCAATCCGGTGGCGCTGGAGCCCGGCCGCGTCTACCACGCGGCGATCGCGCTCAACACCATCGCCTATGCCGTGCAGCCCGGGCACCGGCTGCGGCTGGCGATCTCCACCGCCTGCTGGCCGCAGCTATGGCCCGGCCCGGACGCGACCACGGTCAGCGTGCATGTGGCTGAGAGCCGGCTGGAGCTGCCGGTGCGCCCGCCGCACGCGGAAGACGGCGAATTGCGCCCCTTCGATGCGCCGGAATGCTCGGCCCACGCGCCCTATACGATCACGCGGGACGGCGGCTGGCATCGCAAGGTCACGCGCGACGTGGCGAGCGGCGCCACCGAACTGGTGATGGTCAAGGACTACGGCGGCCTGCGCTATGACGACATCGACTGGCGGCTGGATTGCGGCGGCGTCGAGCGCTATCGCGTGCTGCCGGCGGATCCGCTGTCAGCCGAGGCGGATTGCGTCTATCACCACGAGCTCGCGCGCGGCGATCTGGTGCTCCGCACGGAAACCAGGACGACGTTGAGGAACGACGCCACGCATTTCCACTTCACCGCCAGCGTCGACGCCTATGAAAACGGCGTGCGCATCTTCTCCGACGAGGACGTGTTCTCCATCCCGCGCGACTTCATGTAGGAACCGCCGGGCGGGGCCTATTGCTGGCCCTTCGCCGGTGCATCCGCGCCGGCAAAGGCCGGGACCGTGCCGACCGGGGCCGTGATCCTGTTGGTGCCGAACGACTGTGTCGCGCCGGAGATGCCGGTGGTGTTGAAGGCGATGTTGTTGTTGGCGAGCCGGATGGTGACGGTGCCGCCGCCGTTCTGGATGCCCGTCCCGTTGCTGGTGATTTCGCTGCTGCTGACGGTCACCTCGACGCCGCCGCTCGGGCCTTCCGCCTCGACGCCCGCCGTGGTGTTCCCGGCGAACACCGAATTGCTGATGAGCGCCCGCACCCCGCTGCCGAACGCGGCGCCGAAATTGCAGTTTTCGGCCCGGACGTGGTCGATCACCGCCGAGATCCTGGTGGCGCCGGTCGCCGGCAGCACGACGATGCCGGTGGCACCGGTGTTCCTGACCGTGGTGTTGGTGACATAGAGCTCCCCGCCGCCGCTGCGCTCATCGGAGATGCCGCGCGCCGTGCCGCCGAACATGCCATCGATCAGCGTGTCCTCGATGAATACCTCGCTCCCCGCCGAGCCGGCGGCGCCGATGATCCTGATGCCGTTCAGGCCGGTATCCGCCCCGTTGATGTTGAGGTTGCGGAGCCGCACCGTCTTGCGGACGTCGGTGCCGGCGAAGGAATCGAAATTGATGATGATGCCGTTGGTCCCGCTGTTGAGGATCGAGGCATAGACTTCGTGGCAGTCGATGGTGATCGACTTGACGATGGTGACGGCGCCGAAGCCGCCGGGATCGAGGCAGTTGATCTCGCCGTTGACCGCGGTCTTGGAAATAGCGCCGGCGAAGGTCTTGCAGGGCGCCGTGCGGCTGCACGGATTGGCGTCGTCACCGACGCCGGAGACCCAGGTACGGGTCGCCTGCGCCTGGGCCGGCGCGCCGAGCAGCGGGACAACAACCAGAATTCCGAGCAGGATTGCCAGCAGGCGCGCGACGCGATGCATGTCGACCTCCAGGGCAGCGGGAAGAATTGCCCAATGCTGCCACCGCTCAGGGAAATTTCCAGGCCTGCTTCGCTTTGCCGGCCACCTTAAGTTGATTTATCTCGACATGCACCAATGCGTGGTAGCATTGCCTGCGGGGCGTCGAAGGTCGGGAAGCGGGGCGTCGGTCGCCCTCAGTTCAGCGGAATCTCGGTCTTCTCCAGCGTGGCGCCGAAATGCGCCAACAGGGCCGGGATCATCTGTTCCAGCGAGGCGTCGGGGCCGACGCCCAGGCTGTCACGCTCGATCTGGCCGCGCCAGACATAGAGGCCGTTCTGCCGGCTGTAGACCTCATAGCTGACACGCAGCAGATGGCCGCCGGTCTTCGGCTGCGCCGGGGAGAGCAGGGCGCCGTTCTCGCTGGAGAACAGGTTGCCCCGCGTCAGCGGCTCGCCCGACTGGCTCTGGTCGTAGTTGGTGTACTGGTCGCCGCGCTTGGTGCCTTCCTGCGGCCGGTCGAGGCCGGCATCCTGGCCGATGTCGCGGATCAGCACCGCGTCGACGCTCATGACGTATGCCGCCTCTCGCGATTCCGCATGGCCCTGGCCCGAAATCGCTTTCAGCGAGATCTCGACAGCTTGGTTGGCGAGTTCGGTATTGGTGGCCGGCACGACGTCGAGTGCGGCGTCCGCGGGAACCGGGGCATAGCTGATGGCACTGGCGGTGGCGACCGCCGCCGGACCGCTGTCCTGGGCCGCGGTCTGCTGCGCGACAGCGCCGCCGGCGCCGGCGATTGCCAGCGCCACGCCGAAGGCCAGGGAGCGGAAGAAGGACGCGTTCATATGCATGCTCCGAATGTAGGCGCATCGGTGACGGATTGCCAGTCGTCCCGCCGAATTGTCATGGATTGACGCGGATTTGCCTCTAATGCCGGCCATATCGATAGGGCGCCGCATCGAGTTCCGCCGGCCGCCCCGCCATCAGATCGGCGAGCAGCCGGGCCGAGCCGCAGCACATGGTCCAGCCCAGATAGCCCTGCCCGGCATTCACCCACAGGTTCTTCACCGGCGTCGGCCCGATGATCGGCGGGCCGTCCGGTGTCGATGGGCGCAGGCACGACCAGTATTCCGGACGATTGAAATGCATGCCGTGCGGGAACAGCTCGCGGGCGGAATTGATGATGTGGACGAAGTCCGCCGCGGTGAACTCGGTGTTGTAGCCGGCGACTTCCGCGACCGACGTCAGGCGCACCTTGTCCCCCAGGCGGCAGAAGGCGACCAGCGTGCCTTCGTCGAGGCCGCCGGTTTGCGGCGCCTGTTCCGGATCGGCGACCGGCAAGGTGAGGGAATAGCCCTTGATCGGGTAGATCGGCAGATGCAGTCCGGCCGTCTTCGCCAGGTGCGGTGAATAGCTGCCCGCCGCCAGCACGAAGGCGTCGCCGCCGATCTCGCCTTCGGACGTGACGACGGCGGAGACGCCGTCGCCCGCAAGCTTGAAGCCCTCGATGGTCACGCCGTGGCGGAACGCGACGCCCAGCCCGCGGCAAGCCTCGGCCAGTTCCACGGTGAAACGGCGCGCATCGCCGGTCTCGTCAGTCTTGCCGTGCAGGGCGCCGGCGAACTTTGTGCGGCCATGCGCCAGCGCCGGCTCCATCGCCACCACCGCGTCCCAATCGATCGGGGCGATGTCGGCGCCGGCTTCGCGCAGCAGGGCGAGGTGGCGATCCGCCTCCATCAGCTCGTGATGGTCGCGGAAGAGATAGAGTACGCCCTTGCGGTTGCGGTGCCAGCCGATGCCCGTCTCGCGGGTCACGCGGTCGGTCTCGGCCATGCTGTAGAAACTGAGCCGCGTCTTCGCCAGCGTATTGGTGCGGTGCCGGGCCGTGGTGCAATGCCGCAGGAAGCGCAGGCCCCAGTCCAGCAGCTGGCCGCTGAAATGCGGCCGCAGGCGCAGGGCGGCGCCCGGCTGCCACAGCGACTTCAGCAGCATCAGCGGTGCTTCCGGGCCGGCCCAGGTGAAGGAGTGATTGGGCGTCAGCAACCCGGCATTGGCGTAGCTGGTTTCCCGCGCCGGTTCCGCCTGACGGTCCAGCACGGTGACCTGATGCCCGTCCTTGGCCAGGTAATAGGCGGAGCCGACGCCGAGCAGCCCGGCGCCGAGGATGACAATGCGCATCGCTTGGGGATTGGCTGGTTGTTCTGTCGACCGGAAGATTGCCATAATCTCCGGCGAGTCGATATGGAAATAACCCAGCACGCGGGAGCCCGCCATGCGCCACTTTCAGCACTTCCTGGCCGCCGGCAGCGTCGCCGCCTTTGGCCTGTTCGCAGCCGCCGGCCACTTCCCGTCGGTAGCGCAAAGCACCGGGCCGGCGATGACCACGGACGAAATCCGCGTCTGCCTCTGCCAGAAGCAGGCGATGGACCAGAAGCACGATTTGGTCGACACCCAGGCCTCGCTGCTCGATGAGCGGCAGCAGGAGTTGAACAGCCTCGATGCCGAGATCAAGCGCCAGGCCGCGACGCTGCCGGCCGACGACGTGGTGGGCCAGCAGGTATTGCAGGATCTCATCCGCCAGCAGATGGCGCTGCGCAATCTGATCCAGCTGGATATCCGTCCGGCCTATAACCGCTCGCTCGCCGATCTGCGCCAGGTGATCGACGCCTACAACGCCGATTGCACGGCGCGCCCGCGCTATATCGCCGACGCGGAGGCGGCGGAGAAGAACCTGGTCTGCCCGGCGCCGTGACGCGGAGCGCGCTTCCGGCCTCAGCCGACCTGCTGCCAGCGGCAGGTGAGGTTCATCTGGCCGGCGGTGTTGGCGACGGTTGCCATGCAGACCGCCGCCTTGCTCTCAGGCACCGAGACCGCAAGGCGCAGCAGGAAGCGCGCGCCGCTGGCCGACGGCACGCTTTCCGAGTTCAGCCGCACGATGTTGGCGCCCATCGGCCGGAACGCCTCGCTGAGGCGCGCGATCAGGCCCGGTGAATCGTCGCCGGTCAGTTCGATGCGATGGGTGATGTGCGCCGACTGGTCGTGGCTCTCGCGGAAGGTGAAGGGCGCCACGGTGAGCTGGGCGCCCCGCAGCAGCGGCAGCGCACGCAATTCGCGATCGACATCCTCCAGGCGCACGTCCGGCGGCATCTTGCCGACCAGGGTGAATTCCGCGCCGCCGCCCAGCACCGCGAAGGTGGTGTCGCCGAGATTGACGCCGAGGTCATAGAGGCGCCCGGTCACGTCGGCGATCAGGCCGGCGCTGTCCTGGCAGATGATCGAGATCAGCGCGGTGTTGCTCGGCATGGCGGCCTCCCGGTTCGGTCCTGTGGATCAGACGACATTGGCTTCGCGGATGGCCTGGCCGTTCAACACGCGCTCATAGCCGAAGCGCCGCAGGTCGATGGTGCGATAGCCGCCATAGGCGATCAGCTCGCTGAGCGCGCGGCCGATGGCGGGCGATTGCTGCAGGCCATGCCCGGAGAATCCGTTCGCCATGTAGAAATTCGCCACATGCGGGGCGGCGCCGATGATCACGTTCTGGTCCAGCACGTTGTAGTCGTAGTGCCCGGCCCAGGCGCGGATCAGCTTGATCGCCTCGAAGGCGGGCACGCGATTGGCCATGGTGGGCCAGATCAGCTCCTCGAACAGGCGATAGTCGAGCTCGAAATCGGTGCTGTCGGGGTCGTTGCCTTCCTCGGGCGAGACGCCACAGATGAAATTGGCGCCCTCGGGGCGGAACCACACGCCGCTCGGGTCGATGGTCAGCGGAACGCCGGTCAATTCCTCGCGGCAATCGAAGACGTAGACGAAGCGCTTGCGCGGGCGCACCGGCAGGTCGAGCCCGATCCAGGCGGCGATCCGCCAGGCGTTGACACCGGCGCAATTGATCACGGCGCCGCAATTCAGGGTCTCGCCGGAGCGCAGCTTCACCGCGCTCACGCGCCCCTGCGCCACGTCGAGGCCGGAGACCTCGTCCTGGATGTAGGTGACGTTGAGCGCGCGGGCCTTGCGCCGGAACGCCTGCAGCAGGGAATAGGGGTCGATCCAGCCCTCATTCACCGGGCCGAAGCTGCCGCCGGCAAGATCGGCGATGTTGAGCCACGGGAACCGCTCGGCAAGCTCCGCCGGCGTCATCAGGAGCGTGCCGGCGCCGAGCTGGTGCTGGAGCTGCTGGTTGCCGATGAGCGTGCGCAATCCGGCACCCGTGGAGAGGAACAGGTAGCCGTCCTCGCGGAAGTTGAGCTCCGGGGTTTCGTTGCCGACGGAGAGATGCTCGGCCACCGATTTCACGAAGCTGGCGCCGAAGCTCGAGATCAACACGTTCTCCGGCGTCGAGAATTGCTGGCGGATGCCACCCGCCGACCGCGGCGTGGCCGCCTCGGCATAAGTCGGGTCGCGTTCGATGACCGCGACGTTGCCGGTGAAGGCCTGCTCGGCGGCCAGGAAATACGCGGCCGCGGAGCCGACAACGCCGCCGCCGATGATCACCACGTCGAAATTCTGAGACATTCAAACCGACCTGTTCGCGCCCTGATCCAGATGCCCTGATTTCAAAGATGTGCGGGCGTCCCGCCGGGGCCTGGCATCCGGACGGATTCCTTTGACCGGCGGCGAATTCTGTTGGAGTGTAATGGGGAATATTGCCTCCGCAAACACGGGTCAAGCATGAGCCGCGCTTTCGTCAAGGAAAATGACGAGCAGGGAAACGAATTGCCGGAACGGCCGCAGAGCCCGTATCCGAACCATATCACGCCCCGTGGCCTCGACGCGCTGCACCAGCAGCTGCTGGCGCTCGAGGCGGCGCATCGCCGCATGGCCGAGCCGGTGGGCAACGAACTGATCGATCAGGACGCCAAGCACGGGCTGGAGCGCGATATCCGCTATGTCCAGGACCGGATCGCGCGGGCCATCGTGATCAACCCTGCGACGCAGCCGAGGGATCGGGTCGCATTCGGCGCCACGGTCGAGACCGAAGATGAGGACGGCGCGCGGCGGACGTTCGAGATCGTCGGCGAGGACGAGGCGGATCCGGCGGCGGGGCGGTTGTCCTGGGTTTCGCCGCTGGCGCGCGCGCTGACCGACGCGGCCGTCGGCGACGCGGTGATGTGGAAGCGTCCGGCCGGAGACCTCGAGCTGGAGATCCTGTCGATCGCCTATCCGGACTGAGGCCGTGCGCGCTTCGCGCGATCCCGTTGGATCTGCGGGTCTGGTTGTGTGGCGCACATGTTGAAAGGCTGTCCGATCCCCATCGAACAGCAGAATGACGATCCCCGTCCCTGGCCGCCCGCAGCACCCTTCACCGATCGGCGGCAAGCCGCCGAGCCGTACTCAGCGCTGGTCGTACCCGCCGCGCGGACCACCCGGACCGCGACCGCCGCCGCCGCCCGGACCGCCGAACGGCCGCCGTGCCGGCGCCCGGCGTGGCGTCGCCGTGCTGGTATCGAGCGTGATGACGCGCGTCACCTGGATGCCCTTGCGACCCTGGCCGACTTCGCAGTGGATCGTGGCACCTTCCGGCGCATCCTGCAGCCCGGCATCCTTCAGCGCCGAGATGTGCAGGAACACGTCTGGAGCGCCATCGGCGGGCGTCACGAAGCCGAATCCCTTTTCCGGGTTGAACCACTTGATTCGACCCCGCAACTCGGTCGCGGCGCCGCCTTGATTATGATCGGACATGTCCAACTCTCAGTCGAAGACCCCTACGCGAGCGCCACAACCCCCCGGCCCACCCTTGGCGATCGGCCCCAAGCCGCGACGCAACCACAAGCATGGGGCCGATTTCGAGCAAAAAGCAAGCCCGATCGGGGGCAAAACGGGAACCGGGATCCGCTTCGGCAGCGATCGCGCGGGGCGCCGCGTGTCGCAAAAAAGGGCTGGAAACCAAGGGCTCCCGGCGCCTTCAGGCCGGTGATCCGCCGGCATCGAAGCAGCGGCTTGGCGGAGCCGGCTGGTTCTGGCAAGCATGGCGCGGAGGCTCCGGGGCGGGGTTCGGCCCGCGCCAGATGCCGGTCAGCGGGGAACCCGCTGGCTGGGATGGCTGTGCTTGAAGGGAAGGGAAGCCATGGGATTTGTTCTGGGCCTGGTCGCCGCGGTGGCCGGGGTCTACCTGCTGATCCTCGGCTATCTGTGGGCCACCCAGCGCAGCCATGTCTTCCGTCCCGACCATAACCGACCGGACCTGGCGCGATCCGAAGTCGCCGGGCAGATGCGGGAGGTCACGGTTTCCGGTGCCGACGGGCTGGCACTTGGCGCTTGGTACGCCCCGGCCAGACCGGGGATGCCGACCCTGCTCTATTGCCACGGCAATGCCGGCACCCTGGGTGGGCGGGATGAGCGCGTGCTGCCTTACCTGCGGCGCGGCTACGGCGTCCTGCTGGTCGCCTATCGCGGCTATGGCGGCAATCCGGGGACGCCGACCGAGGCCGGCCTCTATGCCGATGCGCGGGCGCATCTCGACTGGCTGCTGTCCCAGGGCGTGCCGGCGGAGAGCATCGTGCTCTACGGTGAATCCCTTGGCGCCGCGGTCGCGGTGCAACTGGCGACCGAGCGCCGCGTTGGTGCCCTGGTGCTGGAGGCGCCCTTTGCCTCCATCGTGCTGTCGGCGCGCGAGCGCTTCCCGCTCTTCGCCTTCGACTGGCTGATCGCCGACAAGTTCGCCAGCATCGACAAGATCGACCAGGTGCAAGGACCGCTGTTCATCATCCACGGCACCCTGGACCGGGTCACGCCGATGCGCTTCGGCCGCATGCTGTTCGACAAGGCGAAGGAGCCGAAATCGGGCATCTGGCCGGAAGGCGCCGGGCACAACGACCTGCTCAGCTTCGGCATGGTCGAGGCGGTGACGGGATTTCTCGAGCGCCTGGGCCTGGCGAAGTAGCGGCGCCTAGAACCCTGCCGCGGCAGCGGCGCCTAGAACCCTGCCGCGGCAGCGGCACGCTCAAGCGCTTCGAACGGCAGCAGCACGCAATCCCGCCGGCTCTTCGCCTGATGCACGGGGCTGAAAATCTCCAGCTCGGGCCGCTGCGGCGCGCCGCCCTGCTTCATCAGATGCCGCGCGGCGGCGATCGCGGCGCGCAATCCCGCGCTGTCGCTGCCGGCGAGGGATTCGGCGATGGTCGCGGCGGCCGCCTCGCACAGCAGGCAGCCGCGCACCTCGTGGCCGATGGCGGCGACCTTGCCGTCCGCGAGCTTGAGGTCGAGCGTGACCCGGTCGCCGCATAGCGGGTTGTCCACCGTGGCGCTGGCGCTGGCGTCCAGCAAGCGGCCCTTGCCATGAGCATTGCGGGCGCGCTCGACCAGCGCGGCATGATACAGCGCTTCGCTCATGCCTCGCGCCCCGTCAGCTCGCGATAGGCCTCCGGCGTATCGACATCCATCGTGATGCCCGCATCGGCCGCCTCGATCTCGGTCACCAGTTCGGCATGTTCGCCGATCAGGTGGCGGGCGCCGACGTCGCCGGCCAGTTCCATCATCTCGGCGAAAAACCGGCGATCCCACAGCACCGGGTTGCCGCGCTTGCCGGCGAAGCTCGGCACGATGATGGCGCGGCCCTCGGTCGGATTGTAGGCGGCACCCATGCGCCGCAGCAGGTCGGCGCCGACCCGCGGCATGTCGCCGAGCAGAACGAAGGCCGCGTCGACATCCGGCGACAGCGCTCTCAAGCCGCATCGCAGCGACGCGCTCATGCCGTCGGCGAAATCGGCGCAAGGCACGATACGCACCTCCTTGCCGGCCAGCGCCTTGCGAATCTCCGCCTCCTGGTGGCCGCAGACGACCACGACTTCGGCCAGGCCGGCGGCCAGCGCATGGTCCACCACGGTGGCGATGATCGGGTGGCCGCCATCGTCGAGCAGCAGCTTGTTGGCGCCCATGCGGCTGGAGCGGCCGGCCGCCATCACCAGTCCTGCGATGCGGGCCCGGCGATGTTCCGGCCGTGGCCGGGATTCGCGCGGCTGCGGCCTTGCGCCGATCTCGCCCAGCAATCCGCCGGCGCCCATGGCGCGGATATCCGCCGCGGTCACGTCGATGTCGGCCATCAGCCGCTGCAGCACCCAGTCGAAGCCGTTCAGCTTCGGCGTGCGCGCGCAGCCAGGCAGGCCGATGACCGGGCGGCCGGAAACCCGGCCAAGCAGGATCAGGTTGCCGGGATCGACCGGCATGCCGAATTGCAGCACCTCGCCTTGGCTCTGCTCGATGGCGGCGGGAATGACGTCGCGCCGGTCGGTGATCGCCGAGCCGCCCATGACCAGGATCAGCTCCGCGCCCCCGTCCAGCGCATGGCCGATCTGGCCGGCGATGGCGTGGGCGTCGTGGGGCGTGCGGATGTCGGCGACCGGGCCGTTGCCCATCGCCGACAGGCGCTTGTTGGTGACGGCGACGGTCTTTTCCAGCAGCGACGGCTTTACCGCCGCAAGCTCGCTCTGGATCAGCGCCACCTTGCGCGGCCGGTAGGGATGGAAGCTCAGCACCGTGGCATTGCCGCGGGCCAGCGCGAGGCAGTCGTCGAGGCGGTCCCGCCGCACGGCGAAGGGAATGATCTTCACCGTCGCCACCATCTGGTCGGCTTCGACATTCGCATAGTCGGCAAGCGTCGCCAGGGTGATCGCCTCGTCCACGCCGTTGATCGCCGCGATGCGCTGCGCGTCGATGCGGAGCAATCCGGCGTGCCGGGCATAGATGTTGGCCCGGCCGGTGAACGGCGCATCGGCATAGAGGCCGGCGCTGGCCAGCGCCTCGCTCAGCGCCTTTGCGGCGGCGTCCTCGGCGACGTCGCCGGGCTCCAGCTTGGCGACCGTCAGCTGCCGGATGCCCGCCTGGGTCAGCCGGGCAATGTCGTCGGCACTCAGTTGCCGTCCTTTCTTGAACGCGATGTCCGCGCTGCGCTGGGCGTGGGCGAGGATGGCGCCCAGGCACTCCTCGATCGGCAGCTCGGCGAAGATCATTGCGCGGCTGCCGACGCCGCTTCAGCCGAAGGTTCCGGGAACCGCGTCGGCTTGCCGTGGCGCGCGGCGGTCATCTGCGCCAGCACCGAGACGGCAATCTCCGCCGGCGACTTGGCGCCGATGGCGAGGCCCGCCGGGCCGTGAATGCGCGCCATCGTGGCCGCGTCAAAGCCGGCCTTTGCCAGCCGATGCAGCCGTGCCGCATGGGTCTTCTTGGAGCCCAGCGCGCCGATGTAGAAGGCCGGCGATTTCAGCGCCCGGTCGAGCGCCGGGTCGTCGATCTTGGGATCGTGGGTGAGGGTCACCACGGCGCTGCGGGCGTCGAGGCCGAGCGCGTCGAGCGCCTCGTCGGGCCAGTCGTGCCGCAAACTCACGTCCGGGAAGCGTTCCGGTGTGGCAAAGGCGCGGCGCGGATCGACCACGATGACCTCGTATCCGGCCAGGGCCGCCATCGGCGCCAGGGCCTGGGTGATGTGCACCGCGCCGATCACGACCACGCGCGGATTGGGCACCCGCGCCTGCACGAACAGGCGGCGGCCCTCGATCTCGATCTCATCGGAGAGATTGCCGTCCAGCGCCGCCCGCACCGCATCGCGCTGCGCCGGCGACAGGCCGAGGGGGCTCTCGGTCGCCGCCGGGTCGAAAATCGCCTGCGCGTTGCTGCCAAGGTCGGTGACCAGGGCCACCGCGCGCCGGCCCTCTTTGGCGGCGAGCAGCTGTTCGACGAGCGCGGCCTTCATTCCAGGCGCTCGACATAGACCTGCAGCTTGCCGCCGCAGGCGAGGCCGACTTCCCAGGCTTGCTCGTTGGTGACACCGAAATCGAGCAGGCGAGGCTTGCCGTCCTGCATCACTTCCAGCGCCTCGCGCACCACCGCGCCCTCGATGCAGCCGCCGGAGACCGAGCCCACCATGGCGCCCTTGTCGTCGATGACGAGCTGGCTGCCCGCGGGGCGGGGCGAGGAGCCCCAGGTGCTGGTGACCGTCGCCACGGCGACGTCGCGGCCGGCCTTTTTCCAGGCCAGCGCGGTTTCGAGCACGTCTTCTTCGCTTCGCTTCATGCGGCCACCCTGGATCGCGATTCAGCACCGCGCTCGCCCAAGCTGGCCAGCGCTTCCGCCAGGCTCTTCATGCTGTCCAGATTATGGATCGGCCGGAAGTCGTCAACGTGCTTGATCATCGCCTTGGCCCCCTGGGCCTGTGGCCGGTAGGCGTCGTAGCGCAACAGGGGATTGAGCCAGACCAGCCGGCGGCAGGACTTATGTAGGCGCTCGATCTGCTTTTCCAAGCCCAGGGCGCCCTCGCGGTCGAGGCCGTCGGTGATCAGCAGGACCACGGCGCCCTGGCCGAGGACCCGGCGCGACCAGCGCTGGTTGAACTCCTCCAGCGAATGGCCGATGCGGGTGCCGCCCGACCAGTCCGGCACGTTCTCGGTGACGCGGTCCAGCGCCACGTCGACGTCCCGGTGACGCAGATGCCGGGTGATGTTGGTGAGGCGGGTGCCGAACAGGAAGGAATAGACCCGGTCGCGGTCGCTGGTCAGCGCATGGATGAAATGCAGCGCCAGGCGCGAATAGCGGCTCATCGAGCCCGAGATGTCGCACAGCACGACGATGGGCGGACGCCGCCGGCGCCGCGACTTGAACTGCAGCGGGATCACGTGCGGATCGCGCAGGCCGGCGCGCAAGGTGGCGCGCATGTCGACGCGGTGGCCGCGCGGATCGCGGCGGAACCGGCGGGTGGCGACATCCTCGATCGGCAGGCGCATGCGGGCGATGGCCTGTTTCGCCTCCTCCAGCTCGGCCAGGGTCATCTTCTCGAAATCCATCGTCTGCAGCAGCTCGCGGTTCGAGAAGGTGAGGGACGCGTCGATCTCGACCTCCTCCTGGTCGATGTCGCGCGCCTCGCCTTCCTGGCCCGCCCGCTCGCCCTGCAGCGCCTCGGCCACGCGCGGGCTGATCTCGCGATGCTCGTCCTCGTCCACGCCCGGCACCTGGATCGAGGGCAGCATCAGCGCCATCATCCGCTGCAGGAACTGCGGGTTGCGCCAGAAGATGTGGAAGGCCTGGTCGAAGATCTCGCGCTGCTCGCGGCGCTGCACGAAGACCGCGTGCAGGGTCCAGTAGAAATCGTCGCGGCTGCCGATACCGACCGCCTTCACCGCCTCGACCGCATCGATCGCCTTGCCGGGCCCCACCGGGAGGCCGGCGGCGCGCAGGGCGCGCGCGAACTGCATGATGTTCTCGGCCAGTCTGCTGATTTCGGGGCGGCTTGTCGCCTCGGCTTGCATGATCAGTGCCGCGCCGCGGCCATCTCAGCGCGCACTTCCTCGAGGATCTTGGCCGCCTCGCTGCCGCGGATGCGGGCGATGTCGTCCTGGTATTTGAGCAGCGCGCCCAGCGAATGGTCGATCGCCTCCGGCGACAGGGCGACCTGGTCGAGCTGGATCAGCGCGTCGGTCCAGTCGATGGTCTCGGCCACGCCCGGCAGCTTGAACAGGTCGCGGCCGCGCAGCTTCTGCACGAAGCCGACCACCTCCTTCGAGAGGTCCAGGCTGGCGGCGGGCAGGCGGGCGCGCAGGATCTCCAGCTCGCGCGGCGCGTCGGGATAGTCGACCCAGTAGTAGAAGCAGCGCCGCTTCAGCGCGTCGTGGATCTCGCGCGTGCGGTTGGAGGTGATGACGACGATGGGCGGCTGCTCCGCCTTGACCACGCCCAGCTCCGGGATGGTGACCTGGAAATCGGAGAGCAGCTCGAGCAGGAAGGCCTCGAACGGCTCGTCGGTGCGGTCGAGCTCGTCGATCAGCAGCACCGGCGGGCCCGCGGGGCTGGATTCGAGCGCCTGCAGCAGCGGCCGCTTGATCAGGAAGCGCTCGGAGAAGATGTCGGCGGCGATCCTGTCTTTGAATTCGGGGGCCTTGGATTCCACACGCGCCGCCTCGGCCAGGCGGATCTCCAGCATCTGGCGCGGATAGTCCCACTCATAGACCGCGCTGGCGACGTCGAGACCCTCGTAGCATTGCAGGCGCACCAGCTTGCGGCCCAGCGTGGCGGCAAGCACCTTGGCAATCTCGGTCTTGCCGACGCCGGCTTCGCCCTCGAGGAACAGCGGCCGGCCGAGCTTCAGCGCCAGGAACACCGCCGTCGCCAGGCTGCGGTCGGCGACATAGTTGCCCTGGCGCAAGAGCGAGACGGTGTCCTCAATGCTGCGCGGCAGTTCCGCCATGCCGAGACCTGCCCTTGAACTACTTCTGCACCCAGGCGCCGGACGAGTTCATGTAGAACCAGCCCGCCGGCATCTTGCCGATGATCTTCTCGGCGGTCAGCGCGCCGACCTGCTCGACCGGCACGCCCTGCTTGGTGGCGATGTCCTGGTAGGCCTTCAGGCGCTTGGCATTTGTGGACTGCACCAGCGCCTGGATGTTGCCGGGGGCGTTGGCGCTGACTGCCGCGACATAACCGTCCGGCCGCTCGCCGATCTGGCCGGCGGCGCGCGCATCATCCAACGGGTCCGCCATCGCCGGGGCGGCGAATGCCAGCATCAGCACGGCCAGCAGGCCGGCGATCAGCGACTTGATCTTGAAGGTCATGATCGGTGGCTCCGTTAGAACAGGTCGGGATTATTCTGCAACAACGTGTCGACGTCACGGTCCACTTTGACGCGGACCTCCTGTTCGATCTTGACGTTGAGGTTGATGACGATGGGCTTGTCGGGCGCCTCGACCTTCACGGTGGGCGTGCAGCCGGCGGCGACGCCGGCAATCGTGCAGGCGGCTAGCAACCGCGTCGCTGTGGCGTGGAGATGTGGCACGGCGGAACCCCCTATTGCAGCTCTTTCAATCTCTCTTCGATGGTGGCCGGCAGGTTGTAGCCCGCCAGCCCCTTGCGCAGAACCTCGTCCAGCTTTCCGGAAAGCGTCAGGTTGAACTCCACCGGATAGCCATTATAGAAGCTGGGATTGCTGCCGGATATGTGCAAACCCAGGTCGGTGTCGCCGGTCAGCCTCCGGTCCAGGGTGACGACCAGTTCCTTGTAATGGAAGTCCGACAAAGCCTGCAACGCCAGACCGACCGAGTCCCCTGCGGAGGAGAGGGCGGCCGGCGCCGCGGCGGTGTCGTAGCGCAGGACGCCCGGTTCCTCGGCCGCGAATTTCGCCTGGTCGACGATAATGCCATTGGGAAACAAGGTGATGGGCGCCTGGCCGGAAATCTTGCCCTCGCCGCTGAGGCCCGCCACGCCGGCCACCTTGAACAGCTCGCTAACGGAGAGTTGATCGATCTTCAGGGTCATCCGTTGCCCGGCGGCGGTCATGTTGATGTCGGTCGGCGCAATGCTGGCACGTCCGCCGGCCATGTCCAGACGGCCTTCCGTGATATGCATCACAGGTGCCGCAAGTTCGAAGCGCACCAGGGCGTTGCTCATCGGCAGACCGGCCAGGATCTGCTCGATGGCGATCTCCTGGTCCGGCTTGGTCGAGACCGGCCAGGGTTCGTCGATGACGATGACGCCGTTCATGTTGATGAACTGGACCGGCCCCGCGGTGCCGGACAGTTTCTCCAGGCCCAGCTTCAGATCCGATTTTGCCTTGCCCTTGGCCCAGGTGATCGGGCCGGCCAGCCGCACGGTGCCGGAGAAGTCCTCGATATAGGCCTTGGCCGCCGGGAACAGGTGCGCCGGCTGCAATCCGCCGACCACGAAATCGATCGGTCCCAGGTCGAGATCAACCTGGTAGGCGCGGCTGGCGAGATTGCCCGCGACCTTGACCTTGCCGAGATTGACGCCGCCGCCGGCGCCGGTGATGGCGTTGAGCTGTGCGGCGAGCTTGTTGCCCTTGAGCGTGCCATCGCCGTTCAGGGTCAGCGTCGGCAGGCCGGCGCCGGCGGTGAAGGTGCTGACGCGGATCTCGCCGGCGAGGTTGTCGGGCTGGCCGGTGAGCTTGATATAGGCGTTCTTGCCGCTCATCCCACGCGCCTGGTTGCGGAAGGCGACCTTCGCTGTGCTGAGCGTCCACATGACACCGGCGGTACCGCCATCGGCGGCGAGCGAGACGCTGGGCGCCTGGATCTGCACCGTCTCGCCAGTGCTCTTCACGTTGAAGTCCAGCGCGGCGGTGGTGGCGGTGGCGCGCCAGGCGCCGTCCGCCACGACATAGCGGAAGCCGCTGCCGTCCGGCTGCAGCGTGAACGTGCCGCTACCGATGGAGTTCGCCTTGGCGGCATCGCTGATGCCCTGGTGCACGATGGTGGCGGGATCGGTGGGGGCCACGGCCAGCTCGCCCTTGGCGAAGGCGAGGCGCAGCGGCACCCGTAGCTTCGGCTGCTTGATGCGCCAGCCGGCGAAGTCGACCGCATCGTCGCTGGCCTCCACCGCCAGCGTCATTTCCAGCGCCAGCCCGCCATCGACGAAGGTCAGCGCGCCATCGCCATGACCCGACGCACGGGTGGCCGGTGACAGGCCGCCGGACAGCTCGAAGACGAGGTTCTTGGCCTGCAGCGGCAGCTTGATGTCGGAGATTTCCGCGCTCATCCGGCCGGAGAGCGGTGACGTCAGCTGCGCGTTCTGCAACCGGTCGAGGTTGAGGGCGATGCGCACCGGCTTGCCGCCGGCCGGGGCTGCCGCATTGGCCGCGACGTGATCGAGCTCGATGCTTGCCTCGACGATGCCGGCCTGCGGCGCGATGCCGGGGGCGAAGCCCCATAGGGCCGAGCCGGGCTCCAGGCGCAACAGCGCTTGGCCCGACATGGCGGGCGCCGTCATCGCATCGGATATGTCGATCTTGGCCGCCCCCGTGGTATGGCCGGCGGTGTCGGCAGCGGTCAGGTCCAGCGCCAGCGCGCCGTGGCCGAGCAGCGCCTTGCCGCCGATCTCCACCTCGCCCAGGGGAGTCACCAGGCCCAGATGCAGCTTCTCCACCGAGATCTGCTCCGGCAGCGGCACGTCGCCCTTGGTTTCGCCGGCCTCGGAATGCTCGAAGAGCGGCTGCAGGTCGCCCAGGGTGACGGTGCCACCCTCGACGCGGCCATGGGCGCTGACTTCGCCCGCCTCGATCGCGGCGATGCGGCCGGAGAGGTCGTAGACGATGCGGATGTCCTTGCCCTCGAAGGGCGCCGCCTCGCCGATCTTGATGCGGTCGATGCGCGTCTCGTCCAGGCCGATATCGCCGATGGCGAGCTCCACCTTGGTGCCGTAGGTGCGTTGCAGGTATTGGACGATCGCCGCCTCGGCCAGCGGCTTGCGCCAGAAGGCGGCGGCGGCGAGCGCCACGGCGATGGCCAGCGGCACGCCGAGGAGACCGATGATGACCAGGGGGCGGCGCATGGCCCGATCTGTTTCCTGTGCTGAGTTCAGTCCCCGATTGCCGCGGGAGTGTAGCGATCCGCGGTCGCGGCGCAAAGGAGGCTTGCCGGGCCGCGCGCCGCTCTCCAAGATGGCCGTCCACAAAATGGACCACCCGTTGCAGCGCATGCGTTTCCCGATCGCCGTCGTCGCCCTCGGCCTGTCCCTCGGACTATCCCTGGGGCTGGCCTTGCCGCTCGGCGCCGCTTGGGCGGATTCCGGCAAGGCGCCGTCGGGCCGGCTTGCCGAGACGGAATGCTGGTTCAAGGCGCCGGAGGAGATCACCGCGCGCTGCTATCACCTGAGCGTGCCGGAAAGCCGCGCCGGGCGCAGCGACATCGTGCTGGAGCTTCCCGTGGTCGTGATCTCGATCAAGGAGACGCGCAAGCGCGAGGATCCGGTGGTGTATCTCGCAGGCGGGCCTGGCGACGGCGCCTGGCTGGATGCCGGGCGCATCGATTTCTGGTGGCAGTTCGTCGCCGACAATGCCTGGGTGAATGAGCGCGACCTGATCCTGGTCGACCAGCGCGGCACCGGCCTCGTCAATCCGCGCATGGATTGCGCCGAATACGAGCCGCTGCAGGTCGAAGCACTGTCCTTCGGCCTCGACCGCCAGAAGTCGCGCGACGCCTGGCTCGCCGCCGCCGCCGCCTGCCGCAAACGGGTGGAGGCGGAGGGCCATGACCCGCTTTCCTATACCAGCCGCGACAGCGCCACCGACCTGCACGATCTGATGACGGCGTTCGGCCTCAAGCAGTGGAACGTCTACGGCCTGTCCTACGGCACGCGCCTGGCGCTGACCTATCTGCGCGACTATCCGCACGATTTCCGCAGCGTGATCCTGGATTCGGTCTATCTGCCGGAATCCGCCTTCATCGAGGACGACGCCTGGCGCACCGACCGCGCCTTCCGCGTGCTGTTCGAGGGCTGCCGCCACGATGTCGATTGCGCCAAGTGGTATCCCGATCTGGAAGGCCGCCTGCTGCACCTGGTCGACACGCTGAATGCCAGGCCCATCGAACAGGAGGTCGACCTGCCGAACGGCGGCAAGGCGAAGGTGGTGGTGACCGGCGACATGCTGCTCGGCTACGTGTTCCAGAATCTCTACAACCGCTCGGCCATCGAGGCGGTGCCGCAGATCATCGACATCTTCGACAAAGGCGATGACGGCGCGGTGGCGAGCGAGATCGGCTACATGGTCGACCAGTTCCTCGACCGGCCGGATTGGGGCGATGCGCTCGGCCTCTCGGTCGACTGCCACGAGGAGGTGCCGTTCAACAACCTCGCCAAGCTGCAGGCGGAGTACCGCAAATACCCGCTGCTGAAATCCTTCGCCGAGGACGATTCCTGGGGCGCCGCCTGCGCCAAGTGGCCGATGGGGCCGGTCGACCCGGTCGAGAACGCGCCCATCTTCAGCGACGTGCCGGCCCTGCTGCTGACCGGCCTCTACGACCCGATCACCCCGCCGCAATATGCGCGCCTCGCCGGCAGCCGGCTCGTCAACAGCTACTATTTCGAGTTCCCCAGCGTCGGCCACGACGTGCTCAGCAACGAACCCTGCGCCGACGAGATCGCGCAGCTCTTCCTCGACGACCCGACGCGCCTGCCGACGCATGATTGCCTCGGCAAGCTGCGACCGCCGGATTTCCGGCCACCGGCGCGGTAGAGTGGTGCGAGCCGCCTGCGGAAGATTGCTATTGGTGCTGGGCCTGCTGCTGGCTGGTTGTGGCAAGGACCCGATGCAGGGCCTTTCTCCCGACGAGGCCGTGGCCTATACAGTCCTTGCCGAGTATCTCCAGAAGATGGCCGAGCCTGATCCTCCACACGGTCACGTCAATCTGTGTGTGGAGGTTTCCCTGCCCGACGGTGGCAAGGTGCGCGATATGGCCGGATCGCTGCAGTTGCTGCAGGCGGACTTGCCACCTGGCCTAAGCGCCACACTGGTGCCGCTGAAATATTGCAAGAAGTTCTCGGACATCGGCCCGTATCGGCTGCCCGACGGAACACAGGCGAAGATCTTCTTCGCCTCCGGCAGCTACAAGCAAGACGACGTCATTCCAGATCCGCTGCATGGGGAGCAGGTTTGGGAGGTCGGTATCATTTGCGGGAGACTGTGCGGGTTTGGCAGCTTCTATCGAATCAAGTTCGAAGACGGCCAACCGATCGCGACCTACGCCGGCGATTGGGTAAGTTGAAGGAATGGCGGCGACACCGAGAAAGCAGACTTCTAGATGTCGTTGCCGGGCTTGACCCCGGTAGTCCAATTTCCATGAACACCGAAATCCTGCGATAGATTTGGATCGCCGGGTCGAGTTCGGCGATGACGAACGAGAGTTGGTGCCGGCATTGCAAGGAAAGACGGGGCAAAGAAAAAACGGGCGGCCCGGAGGCCGCCCGTCGAGGATGAGAGTGGGTAACTGTATCAGGTCGCCGCGGCGACCGCGCGGGCGGCCATCACGGAGACCAAATGCGCGCGATAGGCTGCCGTCGCGTGCAGGTCGTTGTTGAGCCCGTCGGCCTTGACCTTCACGCCCTTGGCCGCGTCGGCGGAGAAGTTGCCGCCCAACGCCGCTTCCAGCTCCTTCGAGCGGAAAGCGCAGGCGCCCGCACCCGTCACCGCCACGCGCGTGCCGCCGCCGGTCTTGGCCACGAAGACGCCGACGATGGCGTAGCGCGAGGCCGGATTGGGGAACTTCGAGTAGCCGGCCTTTTCCGGCTTCGGGAAGTGGATGGCGGTGATGATCTCGCCGTCCTGCAACGCCGTCTCGAACATGCCCTTGAAGAAG
>JBGAGP010000082.1:0-22742 GCA_044226685.1 Dongiaceae bacterium | reverse complement strand
ATGCCGACTTCGTGACCGCGATGATGGCGTTCTTCCTGCTGCTGTGGCTGCTGAACGCGGTGACCGAGGAGCAGAAGCAGGGCCTCGCGCAGTATTTCCGCCCGACCATCGCGTTCCAGAACACCTCGGCGACCTTCGCTGTGCTCTCGGGCCAGGCCCAGCCGATGGAGACGATGAGCGGCGGCGCGGCGTCACAAAGCGACGTCGACAATCCAGAGCTGACCGACCCCACCCAGCCGGAGCCGGCCACCGGCGAGGGCAACAAGCCGGTCGACCTGCAGGAAGCCGAGGCGACGGTCGCCCAGGCCGAAGAAAAGCAGCTGCAGCAGATCAAGGACGAGGTGAAGAAGGTCATCGACGAGACGCCGGACCTGAAGGGCATGGAGAAGAACCTCAAGATCGACAAGACCGAGGAGGGCATCCGCATCCAGCTGCTGGACCAGGAAAAGGTGTCCATGTTCCCGTCCGGCAGCGCCTCGATGAATCCGCAGAGCAAGGAATTGCTGCAGAAGGTGGCGCAGATCGTCCGCGACTTGCCGAACAAGATCGAGATCTCCGGCCACACCGACGCGACGCCCTATGCCGGCAATGCCGGCTACACCAACTGGGAGCTGTCGACCGATCGCGCCAACGCCTCGCGGCGCGTGCTGGTGGAATCGGGCATCGACACCGGCCGGCTGAAAACGGTCGAGGGCCGGGCGGACACCGACCCGCTGATCAAGGACAACCCCCTCGATCCGCAGAACCGCCGCATCAGCATCGTCCTGCTGCGCGAGCCGAAGCCGGGTGACGGAACGCCGCCGCCGCGCACCGGCACGCCGCCGGAACTGGTGCCCAACGAGCCGGCCCAGGCGGAGCCCGGACAGCCGGCTCCCGCCGAAGCCCCGGCAGGCGAGCAGCCGGCGCCGGCGCAATAGCCCGCGCGCCGCACCGGCCGGGGCCCTTGCAAATCGCCTGACCCCTCTCAATATGAGGGGAATTGTCCCCTCTGCATGAGGCGCCGGCGTGGCCGACCAGAAGCTTCCTGCCATCTCGCTCGCCGGTTTCGGCGGCGGCGAGGCCAATCCGTCCTTCGATCCCCTGCTGCATCCAGAGCTCTATGACGGAGTCGCTCTGCGGCGCATCTGGGCATTCTGCCTGGACATGATCCTGCTCGGGGTTGTACTGGGCATCGCCTGGGCGGCGGCGGCCGTGCTGGTGGTGGTGTCCTTTGGCCTGATCCTGCTGCCCATGACCCTGGGCTCGCTGGCTTTGGTCGTGCTGTACGATGTGCTGACCATCGGCGGGCCGGCTGCTGCCACGCCGGGCATGCGAGCCGCCGGCTGAAGGTCGTCTCCCAGACCGGCGGCAGGCCGGACAACGTCCAGGCGCTGCTGATGTCGGCGTTGTTCTGGGTGATCTCGTCCTGGTCGATCCTGCCGCTGGCGGTGGCTTTGCTGAACCCGCGCTGGCGCTGCGTCCATGATTTCCTGTCGGGAACCCTGGTGGTCCGCCGGCTCGGCGCCTAGGTCCGCGGCGAACGCCATCTTTCCGGGTTGGACAGCCTGTCAAAGGCTGGATTAACGACCTGGAATTGCGGTATTTTATTCGGCATGAGCGTTCTCGGCCGCGGCTTCCCCATCCCGTTCCTGGTCACGACAGAGGTTCCCTGCCCCTATCTGCCGGACCGGATGGAGCGCAAGGTGATCACCGAACTCTCCGGCGGCAATGCGCCGGAGCTGTTCGAGCTGCTGTCGCACGCCGGGTTCCGGCGCAGCCATTCCATCGCCTACCGCCCGGCCTGCTCGGGCTGCCAGGCCTGCGTGCCGGTGCGCATCCCCGTTGCCGCGTTCGAGCCGAACCGCACGCAGCGCCGGATCGGGCGGCGCAACCAGGCGCTGATCGCGCGCGTGCGCGACAACGTTCCGACCCAAGAGCAGTTCGACCTGTTCGTGCAATATCTCGAGGCGCGCCACGCCGATGGCGAGATGGTCGGCATGGGACCGCAGGACTACAGCAGCATGGTGGCTGACTCTCCCGTCGACACGCGCATGATCGAATTGCGGCGGCCGGACGGAGTGCTGGTGGCCTGCTGCCTCACCGATTGGAACAAGGACGGCATTTCCGCGGTCTATAGTTTCTATGAACCGCACCGGACGGATTTGAGCCTTGGCGTCTATGTCGTGCTCTGGCTCATCGAGGAAGCCCGCCGGCGCAGCTTGCCTTTCGTCTATCTCGGCTATTGGGTCGAGAACAGCCGCAAGATGGCATACAAGTCGGGCTTCCGGCCGCTCGAGGGCTATGGGCCGGACGGCTGGCACCGGATTTCTCCGCCATCGGCGTGAGCGGGTGCGGGTATCGCCGCGGCAAAGAATTCCGGCGGCTCTTTTGCACTTGCATACGGCCTGCTAGTTTAAGGTATTCGGAGCGCCTGCGCTGCTCCTGGTAATATGAGGACTCCCCGGATGAAACGTCGCAATTTCCTGACCGGCGCCGGAATGGCGGCTGGCGCCGCCGCATTTGCGAGTGGTGTCGCGAAGCCCGCCATCGCCCAGGACCGCCTGGAATGGAAGATGGTGACGAGTTGGCCCAAGGGATTGCCGGGCCTCGGCACCGGCGCCGAGCGCCTGGCGGAGCGGATCACCAAGGCCTCTGACGGCCGCCTGACGGTGAAGGTGTTCGCCGCCGGCGAACTGGTACCGGCGACGGGCTGCTTCGACGCGGTCTCGCAAGGCACCGCAGAGATGGGGCACGACGCGTCCAACTATCACATCGACCGGCTGGCGGCGGCGGGCTTCTTCTGCTCCGTGCCGATGGGCCTGACCGCGGGCGAACTCAATGGCTGGGTCTATTTCGGCGGCGGCCAGGAATTGTGGGACGAGCTCTATGCGCCGTTCAACGTCAAGCCGTTCCTGGCCGGCAACACCGGCGCGCAGATGGGCGGCTGGTTCCGCAAGGAGATCAACAAGGTCAGCGACCTCAAGGGACTGAAGTTCCGCACCGTCGGCCACGGCGCGCAGGTGCTGGCGCGGCTCGGCGTCACCATCATCCCGCTGCCGAGCAATGAGATCTTCGCCAATCTGCAATCCGGCGCCATCGACGGCGCCGAGTGGGTCGGCCCGTACAACGACCTGTCGCTCGGCTTCTACAAGGTCACCAAACTGTACTACTGGCCGGGATTCCAGGAGCCGGGCGGTGCGCTGCAATGCGTGATCAACAAGTCCAAATTCGAGGCCTTGCCGGACGAGCTGCGCCAGATTGTCGCCGCCTGCTGCGCTGCCGAGAACGACATGATGCTGGCCGAGTTCAACGGCCGCTCGCCCGCCGCCCTCGCCTCGCTGGTCAACGAGCATGGCGTCGAGATCAAGCAGTTCCCGCGCGACGTGCTGGCGGCCCTGGGTGCGGCATCCGGCGACGTGATGGAAGAGCTGGTCGCGAATGGCGACGACATCACCAAGCGGATCGCCACCTCGTATTTCAAGTTCCGCCAGGACGCGATGCGCTACACCAAGATCTCCGAGGCCGCGTTCACCGCCGCGCGGTCGATGCGCTTCGATTTCCCGAAAGGTTAACCACACCCCCTTCTCGGTCAACTGAGACCGATCTGTCGCGTTAATGTGATTGGCGGCAGTGTTGGAGTTGACAGTACTCAGGCGGGCGATGAGACTGTTTGCTGCGGTTTTATGAACATGTCCTGCGCCCGCTCGGGCCCGAGGATTGAGCGAGACACGGAATCAAACCCAACCTGGAGGTAATCGTGAAGGCAGCACGTTTCGGCGCGGTCGCATTCATTTCGGCATTGCTGTTGACCGCCTGCGGCGAAGAGAAGAAGGCGGAGGAGCAGGCCCAGCAGCCTGCCGCGGAACAGCCGGCCGCTGAAACGGCCCCGGCCGCGACGGAGACTGCTCCCGCCGCCACCGAGACTGCCCCCGCCGCCGCGCCCGCCACGCAGGAGGCCGCGGCCGGCTCTGGTGGCGAACTCAACGTCTACAACTGGTCGGACTATATCGGCGAGACCACGGTCGACGACTTCCAGAAGACGACCGGCATCACCGTGCGCTACGACGTCTACGATTCGAACGAGACGCTGGAAGCCAAGCTGATGGCCGGCAATACCGGCTATGACGTGGTGGTGCCCTCGGGCTCGTTCCTCGGCCGCCAGATCCAGGCCGGCATCTACCAGAAGATCGACAAGTCGAAGCTCGCCAACTACAAGAACCTCGATCCGCAGATCCTCGAGGCCCTGGCCGGCTTCGATCCGGGCAACGAATACGCGGTGCCGTATTTCTGGGGCACCGTCGGCATCGGCTACAACGTCGACAAGGTGAAAGAGCGTCTGGGCGACAACGCCCCGGTCGACAGCCTCGACCTGCTGTTCAAGCCGGAGAATGCCGCCAAGCTGCAGGATTGCGGCATCGCCATGCTGGATGCGCCGTCGGACATGTTCCAGACCGTGCTGAAATACATGGGCAAGGATCCGCACACCAGCAACGAGGCGGACTACGCCGAGGCGGCCGCATTGTTCGGCACGATCCGTCCGTTCGTGAAGTATTTCCACTCCTCGCAGTACATCAACGATCTGGCGAATGGCGAGTTGTGCGCCGTGATCGGCTGGTCGGGCGACGTCTTCATCGCCGCCGCGCGCGCCGATGAAGCGGGCAACAACGTCCATATCGACTACCGCATCCCGAAGGAGGGCAGCCTTCTCTGGGTCGACTCGCTGGCCATTCCAAAGGACGCGAAGAACGTCGATAACGCGCTCAAGTTCATCGACTATCTCAATGACCCGCAGGTTGCCGCCAACGGCGTCAACTATGTGAGCTATGCCAGCCCGAACCTGGCGGCGCTCGACCTCGTCGATCCGGAGATCAAGAACAATCCCTCGATCTACCCGACGCCCGAGGTGAAGAAGAACCTGTTCCCCGACATGCAGGTCGGCCCGGAGCTGGAGCGCCTGCGCACCCGCACCTGGACCGCGATCAAGACCGGCCAATAATCGGCCGCACGGGCAAACAGGCCCAAACCGGTGCATTCGGGCCCCGTCACAGCGACGGGGCCCGAGGCGGTTTTGGGGCTGCGCGCGCCCTTATATTGAATATCCATTCAAGATTCTGGCCGGCGGCGGCGGGCCGCCGTTGACTTCCCTGTACGACCCCGGCCATTATTTCGGAAAATAAGCAAAAAGATTGCCGCACCGCACCGGCCAGCTTGCCGGCGCCCATCGGCAAACGACAGGGAGACGGAGATGACTGGACGCCAACGTGCGGTTTTCCGACCGATCGCGGCTATCTTCGCCGCTGCCCTGCTGCTAAGCGCCTGCGGCGAAGAGAAGAAACCCGAACAGCAGACTACCGAGCAACCCGCCGCCCAGGAGCAGACCCAGGCCGCGAGCGCCGCGGCGCCGGCCCCCGCTCCGGAACCCGCCCCTGCCGCCGAGCCCGCTTCAACAAGCCAGCCGGCGGCCGCCGCGACCGAACAGACCGCGGCCGCCGACCAGACTCCCGCCCCGGCGCCGGGATCCGGCGGCGAGCTCAACATCTACAACTGGTCGGACTATATCGGCGAAAACACGGTCGCCGACTTCGAGAAAGAGACCGGCATCAAGGTCCGCTACGACACCTATGACGGCAACGAAACCTTGGAAGCCAAGCTGGTCGTCGGCAATACCGGCTACGATATCGTCTTCCCCTCCTCTTCCTTCTTCGCCCGGCAGATCAAGAGCGGCCTCTACCAGAAGCTCGACAAGGCGAAGCTCGACAACTGGAAGAACCTCGATCCCTTCGTGCTGAAGAACCAGTCCGCCTACGACCCGAACAACGAATACGCCGTGCCGTACATGTGGGGCACCAACGGCTTCACCTACAATGTCGAGATGATCAAGCAGCGCATGCCCGATGCGCCGCTCGACAGCCTGCGCATGGTGTTCGACCCCGAGGTCATCTCCAAGTTCAAGGATTGCGGCGTCAGCTTCCTGGACTCGCCGGAAGACGTCTTCCCGCTCGCCCTCGCCTACATGGGCAAGGACCCGACCTCGCAGAATCCGGACGACATCACCGCCGCGGCTGACATGGTGATGAAGGTGCGGCCGTATGTGAAGCTGTTCGACTCGCAGCAATACCTGAACTCGCTGCCCAACGGCGATATCTGCCTGGCCATGACCTGGTCGGGCGACTATGCCGTGGCGGCCGCGCGCGCCGAAGAGGCCGGCCTGAAGGTCGAACTCTCCTACACGGTGCCTAAGGAAGGCAGCAACATCTGGTTCGATGCCATGCTGATCCCGAAGGACGCGCCGCACCCGGACAATGCGCACAAGTTCCTGAACTACATGATGCGCCCCGAGGTGATCGCCGCCTGCACGAACTACACCTACTACGCCAATGGCAACCTCGCGGCGCGGGAGTTCGTGAACAAGGACATCCTCGACGACCCGGCGATCTATCCGGACGAGGAGACCCAGAAGCGCATGTTCCCGAGCGTCGTGCGCGACGAGAACCTGCAGCGGATCATCACGCGGGAATGGACCAGGATCAAGACCGGTCAATAAGGCGCCACGCGCGAGAATCGCGGCGCCGCAGCGACCGGAAGCGTTCAATCAGCTAGGGGATATCATGGCCGTCGCCGAACGAACCAGCCAAGCGCCCAACAAGCACGTCACCTCACCCTGGAACGACCCTCGGGCGGAGCCTTATATCCGGATCGAGAACGTCACCAAGAAGTTCGGTGAGTTCGTCGCCGTCAACAACGTCTCCCTCAACATCTACCGCGGCGAGTTGTTCTCGCTGCTCGGCGGCTCGGGCTGCGGCAAGACCACGCTGCTGCGGATGCTGGCCGGATTCGAGGCGCCGACGAGCGGCAAGATCTACATCGACGGCGTCGACATGGCGGGCATCCCGCCCTACGACCGCCCGACCAACATGATGTTCCAGTCCTACGCCCTGTTCCCGCACATGACGGTGGAGCAGAACGTCGCCTTCGGGTTGAAGCAGGACAAGTTCCCGGAATCCGAGATCAAGCAACGCGTCGCGCAAATGCTGGACATGGTCCAGCTGACGCCGTTCTCCAAACGCAAGCCGCACCAGCTGTCCGGCGGCCAGCGGCAGCGCGTCGCCCTCGCCCGCTCTCTGGTCAAGCAGCCGAAGCTGCTGCTGCTCGATGAGCCGCTGGGCGCGCTCGACAAGAAGCTGCGCGAGGCGACGCAGTTCGAGCTCATGAACATCCAGGACCGCCTCGGCATCACCTTCATCGTGGTCACCCACGACCAGGAAGAGGCGATGACCCTGTCGACCCGCATCGGCGTGATGAATGCCGGCCAGATCGTGCAGATCGGCTCGCCTCAGGAAATCTACGAATATCCCCAGAACAAGTTCGTCGCCGACTTCATCGGCTCGGTCAACCTGTTCGAAGGACAGATCGCCGAGGACGAATCCGACCACGTGCTGATCAAGTCGGACGAGGCGGGCTGCGACATCTACATCGACCATGGCATCTCCAGCGCGCCGGGCGCCAAGGCCTGGGTCGCCATCCGGCCGGAAAAGATCCAGCTCACCAAGGAGGCGCTGGACGAGCCCTATAACTGCGTGCATGGCACGGTGAAGGGCATCGCCTATATGGGCAATCTGTCGATCTATCTGGTGCAACTCGACAACGGCAAGCAGATCAAGGTCACCATGCAGAACCAGGTCCGCGCCGCCGAGATGATGATCGACTGGGACGATCGCGTGGCGGTCACCTGGCATCCGAACAGCCCCGTCGCCCTGCTGAGCTGAGGCGATCATGGCACACACCGACGTCGCCAAAAGCGCAAGCCGGCTGCCGGCCTCCGGCTGGATGGAAGGCATCCTGGTCAGCCTCGGCATCCGCGGACGCACGCTGGTCATCGCGGTTCCGTTCCTCTGGCTGGTGTTGTTCTTCCTGGTGCCGTTCGTCATCGTGCTGTGGGTCAGCACGGCCTTCGTGGTCATCGCCCAGCCGCCCTATTCGCATGCCTGCCCCGGCGGCAGCGGCTTCTGCCTCAACATGAGCGAGAGCTTCGGCCGGCTGTTCGCGGACACCCTCTACATCAAGGCCTATATCAACTCGCTGCAGGTGGCGGCGGTCTCGACCGTGCTCTGCCTGGTGATCGCCTACCCGATGGCCTACGGCATGGCGCGGTGCAGCCATTCCACGCGCAACATCCTGCTGATGCTGGTGATCCTGCCGTTCTGGACCTCGTTCCTGATCCGCGTCTATGCCTGGATCGGGCTGCTCAAGAACAACGGGCTGATCAACGACATCCTGCTGTCGCTGCACATCATCGACACGCCGCTCAACATGATGAACACGAATTTCGCGGTATATCTGGGCATCGTCTACTCCTACCTGCCCTTCATGATCCTGCCGCTCTATGCCAACCTGGAGAAGATGGACCTGTCGCTGATCGAGGCCGCGACCGACCTTGGTTGCAAGCCGATCAAGGCCTTCTTCCTCATCACCGTCCCGCTCAGCTTCCCTGGCATCGTCGCCGGGTCGATGCTGGTCTTCATCCCCGCGGTCGGCGAATACGTCATCCCGGAACTGCTGGGCGGCCCGTCGAGCCTGATGATCGGCCGCGTGCTGGTGAACGAGTTCTTCAGCAACCGCGACTGGCCCACGGCCTCGGCCGTCGCCGTCGCCATCCTGTTGGCCCTGGTGGTGCCGCTGATGATCTACCAGAAATACCAGGACAAGGAGCTGGAGAAGGAATCATGACCAATCGCCTCTCCTGGGTCGTCATCGTCTGGATGCTGATCGTCTTCGCGTTCCTCTACGCGCCGATCTTTTCCGTCGTGGTCTATTCCTTCAACGATTCGAAGCTGGTCACTGTCTGGGGCGGCTTCACCCTGGACCGCTGGTACATCGCGCTCTCCAACGACCGCCAGATCATCGACGCCGCCAAGCTCTCGCTGCTGGTGGCGGCCATCAGCTCCACGCTGGCGACGATCATCGGCACCATCGCCGGCTATGTGCTGGTGCGGTTCCCGAAATTCCTCGGCCGCACCGCGTTCTCGGGCATGGTCAACGCGCCGCTGGTGATGCCGGAAGTCATCACCGGCCTGTCGATGCTGCTGCTGTTCATCTCGATGGAGCAGTTCATCGGCTGGCCGCAGGGTCGCGGCCTGACCACGGTCATCATTGCGCACGTGACCTTCACCCTGTCCTATATCGCGGTGGTCATGCGCTCCCGCTTCCTGACCCTCGACCTGTCGCTCGAGGAGGCGGCGCAGGATCTGGGCGCCAAGCCGTTCAAGGTGTTCTTCGTCATCACCCTGCCAATCGTGGCCCCGGCCATCGTCTCGGGCTGGTTGCTCGGCTTCACCATCTCGCTCGACGACCTGGTGATCACCTCCTTCACCAACGGTCCGGGCACCACGACCCTGCCGCAGGTGGTGTTCTCCAAGGTGCGCCTGGGCCTTGACCCGAAGATCAACGCGCTGGCGACGATCATCATCGCCATCGTGTCGCTGGGAGTGATCGCTGCGACCATCCAGATGCGGCGGCAGGAGGCGCAGCGGCAGCGCGACGAGCAGATGGCCATCCGGGCGATCGCGGCGCAGACCTGACCACGCTGAGGCTGTTCGCATGTCCGGCACCCGCAAGCGCCCGGTGACCGTCGCGGCCACGCAGATGGCCTGCGACTGGGATTTCGACGCCAACATCGCCCGGGCCGAGCGCCTGGTCGGCAAGGCCGCCGAGCAGGGCGCCAACGTCATCCTGCTGCAGGAGCTGTTCGAGACGCCCTATTTCTGCATCGAGCAGGATCCCAAGCATTTCGCCCTGGCGACGACGCCGGAGGACAACCGCGCCATCCGGCACTTCCGCCGCATCGCCAAGATGCTGGGCGCGGTACTCCCCATCAGCTTTTTCGAGCGCGCGGGCCATGTCTTCTTCAACACCACGGCGATGATCGATGCCGACGGCGAGGTGATGGGTCTCTACCGCAAGAGCCACATCCCGAACGGCCCCGGCTACCAGGAGAAGCAGTATTTCAGCCCCGGCGATACCGGCTTCAAGGTGTGGGACACGCGCCATGGCCGCATCGGCCTCGGCATCTGCTGGGACCAGTGGTTCCCGGAGACCGCCCGCGCCATGGCGGTGATGGGGGCGGAATTGCTGCTGTTCCCGACCGCCATCGGCACCGAGCCGCCGCCGGCACCGGATGTCCATTCGCGCGAGCACTGGCAGCGCACCCAGCAGGGCCACGCCGCCGCCAACGTGATGCCCCTGGTCGCCTCCAACCGCATCGGCATCGAACGGGCGACGCAGGACCCGGAGCGGAACTGGCTGCGATTCTACGGCTCCTCCTTCATCGCCGACCATCTTGGCGCCAAGGTGGCGGAAGCGCCGGAGGACCAGGAGGCGGTCATTACCGCCAGTTTTGATCTCAACGAAATCCGGGGCTATCGCGAAAACTGGGGCGTGTTCCGCGACCGCCGGCCGGATCTCTACGGCCCGGTGATGACCCTGGACGGCGGGCGCTGAGGCGCCCTCGCCCCAGGCCATGCAGCTGCCGCCCGCCCTCCGCCAGGCCATTGACCGCGAGTTGGAAGGCGTCGCGCTGGCCGATCTGACCCGCGCCGCCGAACTCCTGTCGCAGCGCTACCGCGCCGAAACCCGCGATGGGAAAATGCATGTCGACGACGCACTGGCGGCCCGCGCCTACCTGACCACGCGGCTGCCGGCGACCTTCGCCGCGGTCGCCGCGGCATGCCAGGCGGTGATGGACGCACGGCCGGACTTTGTCCCGGCCTCGATCCTCGATATCGGCGCCGGACCTGGCACGGCCACCTGGGCGGCATCGGTGCTGTGGCCGAACCTGGCCACTGCCAACCTGGTGGAAGCCAGCGGCGCGATGCGCGAGATCGGGGCGCGGCTGGGAAGCGCGCTCGCCCTCGACCGGGTCACCTGGCATCCGGCGAGCCTTCTTGACGACCAGGCAATGCCGACCAGCGCGGCCGAGCTGGTCCTCATGGCCTATGTCCTGGACGAACTCGCGCCGCCGGCGCGGCCGCCGCTGGTCGCGCGGCTCTGGGCGCTCACCGGCGACGTCCTGCTGCTGGTCGAGCCCGGCACGACCGAGGGCTGGAAGCGGATCCTGGCGGCGCGCGATCAGCTCATCGATCTCGGCGCCCATATCCTGGCGCCCTGCCCACACCAGGCGGCCTGCCCTCTGTTCCCGCCCGATTGGTGTCACTTCTCCGCCCGCGTCGCCCGCTCGCGCCTGCATCGCGAAGCCAAAGGGGGCTCCGTGCCCTGGGAGGACGAGAAGTTCATCTATCTCGCGGCATCGCGCGTGGCTGGCGCCCAAGGCACGGCGCGGGTCCTCGCCCCGCCACACCAATCCAAGGCCGCAATCGGGCTGAAGCTCTGCCTGCCGGACGGATCGCAGGCGGATCGGAGCATCGCCAAGCGCGATGGCGCGGCGTTCAAGACCGCCCGCAAGCTCGGTTGGGGCGACCGCCTTATTACGTGAAGATCGGCACGCAACTGATTGCCAGATAAGAGAAAGCACCGCCGAGGAGGAGCTGGACAGCGCCTCAGGCGGTGACATCTTGATGGCAGCGGCGATGGCAAAGTCCTGTGTGACAGCCATCACAGACGGGAATCACCCCGCGGGATTTAAGTATTGGGCATCAGGCGGTGCCCGACACCCATCCGTCCCCAACGGGTATCGTTCTGAAGTAAGCGCCCGGAGACATCCCCTCCGGGCGCCTTTCTTTTGCGGCAGGCGGATCAGGCGCGGGTGATGCCGGCAAGCGCGTCGGTAAAGGCGCGGGTGCGCCTGGCGATCTCCGCCCAGTCCTTGCGCTTCAGCGCGTCGGCCGGGAGCATCGACGAACTTCCGACCATGACGACATTGCCGAGCTTGAGATAGCCATCGGCATTCTGTGCGTTGATGCCGCCGGTCGGGCAGAAGCGCACCTCCGGGAACGGCCCTTGCCAGGATTTCAGCATCGCCGGGCCGCCGGCCGCCTCGGCCGGGAAGAACTTGAACTCCGACCAGCCGTACTGGATGCCCAGCATCACCTCGGACGCCGTGGCGGTGCCGGGCAGATAGGGCATGTGCAGCTCATGGGCGATCTCCAGCAGCCCGGCGGTGATGCCGGGCGAGATCGCGAATTTCACGCCGATCGCCGCGCATTGCTTCATCTGCGCGCCGGTGGTGATCGTGCCGGCCCCGATCAGCAGCTTCGGCCGCTCGTGCTGCAGCCGGGCAATGGCTTCCAGCGCCACCGGCGTCCGCAGCGTCACTTCCAGCGCGGTCAGCCCGCCCTCGGCCAGGGCGTCGGCCAGGGGCACGGCGTCGTCGAGGTCATCGATGGCGATGACCGGCAAGGCGCGGACGCCTTTCAGCAGGTCGAAAGCGGAAAGCGGGTTCTTCATGTCGCCTCGCGGTGGAAAGTACGCCAGGCGCCGTAGAGCGCGGCGCGTTCGTCCATAATGACAGAGATCGGCACGGGGGCCAGCAGATCGGCGATGCGGCCCTTGTCGAGGAAGCGCTCGATCAGCCGGCTGCGACGGGCGAAGTCGAGCAGCTTGGGCGTGATGCCGCCGCCGATATAGACCCCGCCGCGGGAGCCGAAGGCTAGCGCCAGGTCGCCGGCGACGCTGCCCAGGATCTCGAAGAACAGCATAACCGCCTCGGTGGCGATGGCGTCGCCGGCCAAGGCGCGGCGCGAGACTTCGGGTCCATCGATCTCCTCGACCGGCTGGCCCGCCTCGCCGGCCAGGAAGCGGTGGACATTGCCGAGCCCGGCGCCGTTCAGCACCCGCTCGGCCGAGACGCGACCATATTTCGCCCGCAGCTGCTCCCACAGCCGGACCTCGCGGTCGGTGGTCGGGGCGAAGCCGATATGGCCGCCCTCGCCCGAGATCAGCGCCCAGGTCGCACCCGCCGGAACGTAGCCACCGACACCGAGCCCGGTGCCCGGCCCGATCACCAGGCAGATCGCCTGCGGATCGGCCTGGCCGGGGCGCAGCACCTGCAGCCGGTCGCCGGTCAGCGACGGCACCGACGCCGCGAGGGCCTCGAAATCGTTGATCACCGCGAAGCGCGCGAAGGCGAATTGCGCCGCGATGTCAGCCTTGCGGAAGCGCCAGGGCGAGTTGGTGAGCTTGATTTCCGCGCCATGGGTCGGACAGGCGACGGCGAAACAGGCCTGGACCGGACGCGCGCGGGAAATGCCGTCGAGATAGGTCGAGATGGCGTCGGCGATGCTGGGGAACTTGGCGGCGCTCAGCACCTGCACGTCATGCAGCGCGCCCGCCGCGTCGGCGATGGCGAAACGCGCATTGGTGCCGCCGATATCGGCGACCAGCAGTTCGCCGCCCGCTGAAGGCATTCAGGCCGCCCCGAGCAGAGTGATGCCGCCGCGTTCCGCCGGGGATGCGTTGGCGCGCATGCCGGCGAACAGCTCGCGGCCGAAACCGAAGGCCGAGGCGCGCGGATCCGGATGCCAGTGCGGCCGCGCGTTCCATTCCGCCACCGGCACTTCGGCGGCGAGAGTGCCGTTCTCGGCATCCAGCGCGATCACGTCGCCGTCACGCAACTTGCCGATCGGCCCATCACTCGACGCCTCGGGCGACAGGTGGATCGCCGCCGGCACCTTGCCCGAGGCGCCCGACATGCGGCCGTCGGTGACCAGCGCCACCTTGTAGCCGAGGTCGAGCAGCACGCCGAGCGAAGGGGTGAGCTTGTGCAGTTCCGGCATGCCGTTGGCGCGCGGCCCCTGCCCGCGCACAACTACCACCACGTCGCGATGCAACTGGCCAGCCTTGAAGGCCGCCAGGACCTGGTCCTGGTTGTCGAACACGGCGGCCGGCGCCTGCACCAGGCGGTGCTGCGGCTTCACCGCCGAGATCTTGATGATCGAGCGGCCGAGATTGCCGGTCAGCAGGCGGATGCCGCCCTCGGCGTCGAAGGGATCGGCGGCCGGGCGCAGCACGTCGCGATCGCCGCTTTGCGCCGGCGCGTCGCGCCAGTCGAGCTTGCCGGCGTTGAGCCAGGGCTCCCGCGCATAGCTGGCGAGCCCGCGGCCCATCACCGTCTCGGTGTCGCCGTGCATGTGGCCGCTGGCGAGCAGTTCGCGGATGACGAAGCCGGTGCCGCCCGCCGCCTGGAAGTGGTTCACGTCGGCCTGGCCGTTGGGATAGACCCGCGCCAGCAGCGGCGTCACCCGCGACATGTCGGCGATGTCGGTCCAGTCGATCTTGATGCCGGCCACCGCCGCCATGGCGACCAAATGGATGGTGTGGTTGGTCGACCCGCCGGTCGCGACCAGCGCCGCGATGGCGTTGACGATGGCGCGCTCGTCGACGATCTCCGCCATCGGCCGATAGTCGTTGCCCTGGGCGGTGATCGCCGCCGCGCGCTGGGTGGCGGCGCGGGTCAGCGCGTCGCGCAAAGGCGTGTTCGGATGCACGAAGGCAGCACCCGGCAGATGCAGGCCCATCGCTTCCATCAGCATCTGGTTCGAGTTGGCGGTGCCGTAGAAGGTGCAGGTGCCGGGCGAATGATAGGAGGCGGATTCCGCCGCCAGCAACTCAGTCCGGCCGACCTTGCCCTCGGCATAGAGCTGGCGCACCCGCGACTTCTCGGAATTGGACATGCCGGTCGGCATCGGTCCCGCCGGCACGAACACCACGGGAAGGTGGCCGAAGGCGAGCGCGCCCATGAACAGCCCCGGCACGATCTTGTCGCAGATGCCGAGGCACAGCGCCGCGTCGAACATGCCGTGGGTCAGCGCCACCGCGGTCGACAGCGCGATGACGTCGCGGCTGAACAGCGACAGCTCCATGCCCGGCTGGCCCTGGGTGACGCCGTCGCACATCGCCGGCGTGCCGCCGGCAAACTGCGCCACCGCGCCCACCGCTTCCGCCGCCTGCTTGATCAGCGGCGGGAAATCGCCATAGGGCTGGTGCGCGGAAAGCATGTCGTTATAGGCCGAGACGATGCCGATATTGGGCACCGCGTCGCCGGCCAGCAGCTGCTTCTGCGGCTCGGCGCAGGCGGCGAAGCCATGGGCGAGGTTGCCGCAGGAGAGATGCGTGCGCTGCGGTTTCTGCGCCCGCGCCGCCGCCATCCGCTCCAGGTAATCGGCGCGGCTGTCGCGGCTGCGCTCCTTGATCCGCTCGGTGACGTCTCTGACGGCGGGGAGAAGTCCGGTCATGGCAAATCCGATCGCTAGGGGTTCGGAACGCTCAATCGGTCCACAGGATGTCGAGATCATCCTTGCGCGCCGCCAGCAGCGCGGCGATGGGCGTGGTCGCCTTGCCCGCCAGGGCCTGGGACAGCACGGTGCGCTTCAGCCGCCCGGAAATCGCGATCATCAGCAGCTTGGCGTGGAGCAACGCCGCCAGGGTCAGCGAGAGGCGCGGATAGCCGCTCTGCGGCGCGTCGATGGCGAGGCAGGTGGCCGAATTGCCGACATCGAGCCCGGCGGCAAGCTGCGGGATGCCGGGAAACAACGAGGCGAAATGCCCGTCGGTTCCCATCCCCAGCAACACCACGTCGAAGGGCCGCGCCATGGTGGCCATGGAGGCTTCCGCCTGCTTCAGGCCGCTGCTGGGCTTGCGCGCGCCGTTGTACAGCGAATGGAACTGCACCGCCTTGCCCGGGCCGCGCAGCAGGGTCTGGCGCACCAGGTGCTCGTTGCTGTCGACATGGGTGGTGGCGACCCAGCGCTCGTCGGTCAAGCCGACCTGGATGCGCTCCCAGTTCAGCGGCATGGCGTTCAGGCGCTCGAAGATCGGCTGCGGCGTGGTGCCGCCCGGCACGATCAGGCTGGCGACATTGCGCTGGGCGACGCCTTCGTTGAGTTGCTCGGCGATACGATCCGCGGCGGCATCGGCCCAGGTCGCCCGATCCGGATAGTCGAGCCAGCGCACCCGCGACATCTGGGTCGAGGTTTCAAGCATCGTCTTCATGCCAGGTCCTGCCGTCGCGCTCGATCAGGGCGATGGCGGCGCTGGGTCCCCAGGAACCTGCGGTGTAGGGGCGCGTCGGCACGCTCAGCTGCTGCCAGCTTTCCAGGATGGAATCGGTCCAGCGCCAGGCCGCCTCGACCTCGTCGACGCGCATGAACAGGGTCGGCCGGCCGCGGATCACGTCCAGCAGCAGCCGCTCATAGGCATCGGGAATGACGGTGCCGAAGGTGTCGGCGAAGCTGAGGTTGAGCGCCGTCTGCTGCAGGCGCAGCTCGCCCGGGCCCGGCCGCTTGTTCAGCATCTGGAAGCGCACGCCCTCGTTCGGCTGCAGCCGCATGATCAGGCGGTTGGCCGGCGGCATGGCGCCATAGGTCGGATAGATGAAGTGCGGCGGCGCCTTGAACTGCACCACGATCTCCGAGGCACGCTGCGGCAGGCGCTTGCCGGTACGCAGATAGAACGGCACCCCGGCCCAGCGCCAGTTGTCGATCTCCGCCCGGATGGCGACATAGGTCTCGCGGTCGCTGGCGCCCTTGGCGTCGGTCTCCTCGAGATAGCCCGGCACCGGCTGGCCCTCGATGGCGCCGGCGCGGTACTGCCCCCGCACGGTCGCGTTGGCCGCCTCCTGCGCCGTCAGCGGGTTCAGCGATTTCAGCACCTTCACCTTCTCGTCGCGCACCGAATCCGCGTCGAGGGTGATCGGCGGCTCCATCGCCGTCAGGCACAGCACCTGCAGCAGGTGGTTCTGCACCATGTCGCGCAGCGCGCCGGAGCCGTCGTAATAGCCCCACCGGCCGCCGACGCCCACCGTCTCGGCCACGGTGATCTGCACATGGTCGATATGGGTGCGGTTCCACAGCGGCTCGAACAGCGAATTGGCGAAGCGCAGGACCATCAGGTTCTGCACCGTCTCTTTGCCGAGATAGTGGTCGATGCGGTAGATCTGCCGCTCGGCGAAGACGGCACCCACGGCGGTGTTGATCGCCTGCGACGACGCCAGATCGTGGCCCAGCGGCTTTTCCAGCACCAGCCGGGTCTGCGGCGTCACCAGGCCATTGGCGCCGAGATTGGCGGCGATCGGGCCGAACAGGTTGGGCGCGGTCGCCAGGTAGAACACCCGGACGACCGCCTGGCGGTCCTTCAGCGCGCCGACCAGGTCGCCATAGCCGTCCGGCTTGGTGGCATCGAGCCCGACATAGGCCAGCCGGCGCGAAAAGCGCGCCCAGACCTCCGGATTGAGCGGCTGGCCCTTGGTGGAGAATTCCTTGCAGGCCGCTTCGACCAGGGTCTGGAAATCCGCCGCCGCCATGTCGCCGCGCGACACCGCGATGATGCGGCCATCCGGCGGCAACCGGTTGTCGCGGTCCAGCTCGTAGAGCGCCGGCAGCAGCTTGCGCCGCGCCAGATCGCCCCGCCCGCCGAACACCACCATGTCGAATGGCTCGGTGATCAGGGTGGTACGCTGGGTGGTCGGGGATGGCATTTCCATATCAATTCTCGAAAGCGGGTGCCAGATACGGGGACCCGCTGGGCAATCGCTCAGGCGCGTTGGGAATCAATTACCGCAACCCTCCGCCCCCCGCAAACAATCATGCACGGGCAGCGTGAAAAAAGCCGCAAAAACAGCCGGATCGACCCGTATCCGGGGCCATCCTCCGGCGATTGCCCTGAATCGCCCGGCGTGACAGGATCGCGCCAAAACCGCAGTCGCCCTGGGGGCAAGCCCCCTTCAGGCGGCGCAGCAGGGATCCGGGGGCGGCATGGCAGCCATCGACGTGGCGCGAAATCTGGCGTTCTGGCAGGGCAAAGTGGAGCCCAAGCCGGTCAAGGGCGGCATCACCAACGCCAATTTCATGGTCGAGGACCGCACCGGGCGGTATTTCGTCCGCGTGGGCGAGGATATCCCGATCCACGGCGTCATGCGCTTCAACGAGATGGCCGCCAGCCGCGCCGCCGCCGCCTGCGGCCTGTCGCCGGAGGTGGTGCACCAAGCGCCCGGCGCCCTCGTTTTCCGCTACATCGAGGCCAAGACCCTCGGCGCCGAGGACGTGCGGCCCCGCGCCATGCTGGAACGCATCCTGCCCCTGCTCCGCACCTGCCATCGCGAGATGCCGCACCAGGTGCGCGGGCCGGTGCTCATCTTCTGGGTCTTTCATGTCGTGCGCGACTATGCCCACACGCTGAAGGCCGGCAACAGCCGCCACCTGGCCGACATCCCCGGATTGCTCGCCATGGCAACGGAGCTGGAAAAGGCGGTGGGGCCGGTCGACATCGTCTTCGGCCACAACGACCTGTTGCCGAGCAATTTCATGGATGACGGCAAGCGGATCTGGCTCATCGACTGGGACTATGCCGGCTTCAACTCGCCGCTCTTCGACCTCTCCAATCTCGCCTCCAACAACGAGGTGGAGGAAGCCGACGAACGCTGGCTGCTGGAGCAGTATTTCGAGAGGCCCCTGACCAGCCAGCTCTGGCGCAGCTACCGCGCAATGAAATGCGCCTCGCTCCTGCGCGAAACGATGTGGAGCATGGTGCAGGAGATCCACTCGGAACTGGATTTCGACTACCCGGCCTATACGGCGGATTACCGCGGGCGGCTGGAACGCATGTACGCGGAGTTCAGGGCGGGGTAGTTCGCGCAAACTCGATCGTCACCCCGGACTTGATCCGGGGTCCATGGTTGGGATCGGCGCGTGCGGCACGATGGACCCCGGCTCAAGGCCGGGGTGACGATTGGTGAATTGGCAACGTTGCGCGCCCAGCTACACCCTCATCAACGGCCGGGTCAGGCAGGTCGGGCCGCCCTCGCCCGGCACGCTGATGGCGTCGGCCTCGATGACATGCACCTTGCAGCCGGCGGCTTCCATGCGGCGCTTCGTCTCCGGGTTGCCCTTCACCATCACCACCTCGCGTGGCGCGATGGCGAGCACGTTGCAGCCCATGGAGGCGAATTCCTCATCCGGGACCTCGACCAGGTCCATGCCCTTGTCCAGCAGCCATTCGCGGAACGGGATCGGCATCAGCGGCGAATAGACCAGCTGCAGGTCGCGGTCGAGGGGCGAGATCACCGACATCAGGTGGAACACGTCGGTCGGGCCCTTGTAATGCGGCATCATCGCGACCTCGACATGCACCCCCGGCCCGACGATGTCCTTGAACTGGCGGATTCCCTCTTCATTGGTGCGGTAGGTGCGGCCTATGGCGACGGTGTGCTCGTCGAGCCAGATCAGGTCGCCGCCCTCGACGCTGCCGCTGCCGGTGATCCTGCCGATGACCGGTATGCCCGCCTTCTCGAAGGTGGCGCCGTGGATCGCCGGCTCGCCGCGCCGCGCCGCTTTGCCCATGTTGCACAGGATGACGCCGCGCGGGCAGACCATCGCCGCGTCGCGCACATAGAGGCTGTCCATGGTCAGCGCGTCATTTGCCGGCAGATAGAGGACCTCCGCACCCACGCCGGCGATGATGTCGGCAAAGCGCTGATGCTCGGTCACCGCGCGGCGGAAATCCGGCGCGGTATGGTAGTTGAGGTCGCGCCATTCACGGTCGATGGTCGCCTGGTCGATCATCGCATCCTGCGGCCGCCGCATGGCGACGCGCTTCAGGCGCCCGAATTCGTTCAGTCCGGTCAGCATCGAATATCTCCTCAGGCGGCAATGTCGGGCAAGCTTCGGGTGAAGGCGGCGATGCGGCGGCAGGCTTCCTCCAGGCTGGCATCGTCGGCGACGAAGGACATGCGCACATGGCCGGCAGCACTCGGCCCGAAGGCGGTCGCGTCCAGCACGGCAACGCCCTCGGCCTCATAGAGCTTATTCGAGAATTCGCCAGCGCTCAGGCCCGTGCCGCGCACATCCAGCATCATGAACATACCGGCGTCGGGGGTGAGGCAACGCAGGCCGGGAATCTGATTCAGCCGCGTAGCCGCAATATCGCGCCGGCGCTGATAGGTCGCGCGCATGGTCTCCACTTCGGCCAGATCTTCGTCCAGCGCCACTAGGGCGCCGCGCTGCAGGAAGGTCGGCAAACCGTACAGCATCGCCATGCTGAGGTTGTGGATGTGGTCGATCAGGGCGGTGGGTGCCACGATCCAGCCCATGCGCCAGCCGGTCATGGCATGGGATTTCGACAGGCTGTTGATGGTGACCGTGCGCTCGGCCATGCCCGGCAGGCCGCCGATGCTGACATGCTCCTGGGCGAAGGTGAGCGCGGCATAGACCTCGTCCGAGACGACCCACAAATCATGCCGTTGCGCCAGCTCCGCCACGCGCTCGAGCGATGCCCGCGGGATCATGGCGCCGGTCGGGTTGCAGGGAGTGGCGAAATAGATCGCCCGGGTGCGCGGGGTGATCGCCTTGGCGATGTCGTCGGGGTTGAGGTGGAAGCCGTTCTCCGGCCGCTGCGCCACCCGCACGATCTTGGCCCCCGGCGCCTGCAAGGTCGCTTCATAGGTCACGTACATCGGCTCCGGCACGATCACCTCGTCGCCCGGCGCCAGCAGGCAGAGCGAGGAGGCGAACAGCCCGCACTGGGCTCCGGCCATGACGGCGATGTTGTCCTCGGTGGTCGCTGCCCCGGTCTTGGCCTGGTGCCGGCGGGCGATCGCCGCGCGCAGTTCCTCCAGGCCCAGCAGGTCGCTGTAATGGGTGTCGCCGGCGCGCAAGGCGGCGATGGTCGCCTCGGTGATCGCCGCCGGCGTATCGAAATCCGGGTCGCCGACCGACAGGACAATGACATCGCGCCCGGCGCGACGGTCCGCCACGGCGCGATAGTGGATGTTCCAGGCGGAGGTGCCCTCGCCCGCCAGCCGGTCTACCAGAGGTGAAAAACGCATCGAAGCCTCGCAATTCTTAACGCGGCGCAGACTGCTTGACCGGACCAAGCGGGTCAAGCCGGGCACCGACCAGAATACGCCGCAAAGCGCAGCCTTTTGCGACCCCATTCTGGTCATTGCGCTCCGGCCGAATGCCGGGTACCTGGACCGGAAACCGGCAGCAGCAGCGAGCGGAGGCCCCCTTGACCAAGACCTTCCACCAGCCCCTCGGCGGCAACCAGATGCCGCGCTTCGGCGGCCCCGCCACCATGATGCGCCTGCCCAGCCTGCCCTCGGCCAAGGGGCTGGATGCGGCCTTCGTCGGCGTGCCCTTCGATATCGGCACCTCCAACCGCTCCGGCGCCCGCTTCGGCCCGCGCCAGATCCGCGCCGAATCCTGCCTGATCCGGCCCTACAACATGGCGACCCGTGCCGCGCCCTTCGATTCCTTGAGCATCGCCGATATCGGCGACGTGGCGATCAACACCTTCAACCTGGAAAAGAGCGTCGCCATCATCGAGGCGGCCTATGACGAGATCCTGTCGCACAATTGCATCCCGATGACGATGGGCGGCGACCACACCATCGCGCTGCCGATCCTGCGCGCGCTGAAGAAGAAATACGGCCCCGTCGGCATGGTGCATGTCGACGCCCATGCCGACATCAACGACACCATGTTCGGCGAGAAGATCGCCCACGGCACGCCGTTCCGCCGCGCGGTCGAGGAAGGCCTGCTCGACGGCAAGCGCGTGGCGCAGATCGGCCTGCGCGCCACCGGCTACGCGGCGGAGGATTTCGACTGGCCGCGTTCCCAGGGCTTCCGCGTCGTCCAGGCGGAGGAATGCTGGTACAAGTCGCTCAGCCCCCTGATGGCCGAGATCCGCCAGCAGCTGGGCAGCGGGCCGGTCTATCTCAGCTTCGACATCGACGGCCTCGACCCCTCTTCCGCCCCCGGCACTGGCACGCCGGAGATCGGCGGGCTCACCACCATCCAGGGTATCGAGATCATCCGCGGCTGCCGCGGCCTGCAGCTGGTCGGCTGCGACCTGGTCGAGGTGGCGCCGCCCTATGATCCGACCGGCAACACCGCGCTGCTGGCGGCGAACCTGCTCTACGAGATGCTCTGCGTGCTGCCCGGGGTGAAATACCGGGCCTAGGGGCGATACATTGGCGTATGAGCCTGGCTCGCGGAGGACCCCGGCTTTGGCCGCTGCCTTGATCACCGCGGTCGCTTGCTTGTATGAGTTGGGCCTGAATTGGCTTGGCTTTGCCGGCTTAGCTCAGGGGTAGAGCAACCGCCTTGTAAGCGGTAGGTCGCGAGTTCAAATCCCGCAGCCGGCACCATTTCCACGCGTTCGATCGGGTTTTCCGCGATGGAAACAAGCGCTTAGGTCGACAGTTAATTCTTTAGTAACGCTGTAACTCTACTCTCGCCTCGGGATGGGGACGGAAGTACTGCCTGTGCCAGCGGCGCGGCGCGGGGCATTTAATTCGGGGTCGAAGCCGTGATCGCGACCGATATCGGCAAGCTCATTGAACTTGCGCGTAACCGTACGACTGACGGCCGCAACGCCCTCGTCACCGCCATCGGCAACCTGTTCGAAGTCTCCGAGCGCCAGTTCAGCGACCACGAACTGGCCTTGATGAACGACATCCTGAAAAAGCTGCTGCAGGAGGTCGCCAAGCCGATCCGCATCGCGCTGGCCGAGAAGCTGGCGCATGCCAAGTCGGCGCCGTCCGAGGTCATCGAGCTGCTGGGCAATGACGATATCGAAATCGCCATGCCCATCCTCATCCACAGCGAGTTCCTGACCGACCGGGCGCTGATCGACATTATCCGGCAGCGCACCAAGCGGCACCGCCTGGCGGTGGCGATGCGCAGCCGCCTCAGCAGCGGCGTCTGCGACGCCCTGGTGGAGATGCGCGAGCGCGACGTGATCCAGGAACTGCTGAAGAACCACGGCGCCCAGATCTCCCAGGCCACCCTCGCCTACCTGGTCGACCAGTCGGCCTG
>JBGAGP010000081.1:0-22682 GCA_044226685.1 Dongiaceae bacterium | reverse complement strand
GTCTCGGGATTGCCGAACATCACGCCGATCTTCATGCGGATCTGGTTGATGAAGATGACCATGCAGCGCGAGCGCGAGATCGAGCCGGTCAGCTTGCGCAGGGCCTGGCTCATCAGGCGGGCCTGCAGGCCGACATGGGTATCGCCCATCTCGCCTTCGAGCTCCGCCTTCGGCACCAAAGCGGCGACCGAATCCACCACCAGCACGTCGATGGCGCCGGAACGCACCAGCGTGTCGGCGATTTCCAGGGCCTGCTCGCCGGTATCGGGCTGCGAGATCAGCAGATCGTCGAGATTGACGCCGAGCTTGCCGGCATAGCTGGGATCGAGCGCATGTTCCGCGTCGACGAAGGCGCAGGCGCCGCCGGATTTCTGCGCCTCGGCGATCACATGCAGCGCCAGGGTGGTCTTGCCCGAGCTTTCCGGGCCGTAGATCTCGATGACGCGGCCGCGCGGCAGGCCACCGATGCCGAGCGCGATATCCAGCCCGAGCGAGCCGGTCGAGACGGCCTCCGCCTCCACCGCGGTTTCGCGCTGCCCCAGGCGCATGATCGAGCCCTTGCCGAAGGCCCGCTCGATCTGCGAGAGCGCGGCGTCCAGTGCCTTGTTCCTGTCCATATCTTCCTTGTCGGCCAATTTAACGACATTCAGCGACATCGCCGTCTCCACCTTAGATCACAGGGCCCCGGTGACTGACAAATATGCCCGCCGGTTGCCGGTCCCCTTACCGACCGAACGGGGCATTGGGGTGAAGATACACGTTTTGTTCTCGCTGTAAAGGAAATAGATCAAAACCGGAACACTTGCCGGAAAAATCGCCATTTTCAAAAAGTTAAGGGCAGGCGCGCGATCCGCTCAGTGGACCTCGAGGACCTCTTTCACCTTGGCGGCGAGCTGCTTGAGGGTGAAGGGCTTGAGCAGGAAATTGACCTCCTCGCCGGCATCGATTCGGCGGCGGAAGGCGTCCTCGGCATAGCCGGAGATGAAGATGACCGGCAGATCGGCGCGGCGCGAGCGGACTTCCTTGATCATCGTGGGTCCGTCCATGCGCGGCATCACCACGTCGCTGATGATGAGGTCGAGCTCGTCGAGATGCTCGCCGACGATTTCGAGCGCCGCCTCGCCCGAGCGCGCCTCGAGCACCTGGTAGCCCTTGTTGCGCAAGGCGCGCGCACTGAACAGGCGCACCGCGTCTTCGTCCTCGACCAGGAGGATGGTGCCAATGCCGGTCAGGTCGCGCGCCGCATCCTCCTTGCCGTCCAGGCGCTGGGCCGAGCCGGCCTCGGCGTGGTGCTCGGGCAGGTAGATGCGGAAGACGGCGCCCTCGCCCACCGCGCTGTCGACGAAGATGAAGCCGCCGGTCTGGCGCACGATGCCGTACACGGTCGACAGTCCGAGACCCGTGCCCGAGCCAACCGACTTGGTCGAGAAGAAGGGCTCGAAGATGCGGTCGATGATCTCCGGCTCGATGCCGGTGCCGGTGTCGGTGATCTCGATCATCACGTAGCGGCCCGGCGGCATGATCTCGTCGCCGCGCTGCATCGGGTCCTTGGTGGTGACGTTCTCGGTGCGGATGCGGAGCTTGCCGCCGTTGGGCATGGCGTCGCGCGCATTGACGGCGAGGTTGATGATCACCTGCTCGAGCTGGCCCTGGTCGACGCGCACCGGCTGCAGGTCGCGGCCATGCACCATGGCGAGCTCGATGTTCTCGCCGATCAGCCGGCGCAGCAAATGCGAGACCTCGGCCAGCACGTCGGTCACCTGCAGCACGCGCGGCTGCAGGGTCTGCTGGCGCGAGAAGGCCAGCAGCTGGCGCACCAGGTTGGCGGCACGGTTGGCGTTCTGCTTGATCTGCATGATGTCGGCGAAACTCTGGTCGCCGGCACGGTGGCGCAGCAGCAGCAGGTCGCAGAAGCCGATCATCGCGGTCAGCAGGTTGTTGAAGTCGTGGGCGATGCCGCCGGCCAGCAGGCCCACCGCCTGCATCTTCTGCGACTGGGCGAATTGCACTTCCAGCCGCTTCTGCTCGGTGGTGTCGAGCATGTGCAGGATGAAGCCCACGGTCTGGCCCTTGTCCTCGCGGCGCGACGCATAGACCAGGACGCTGCTCTGGCGCGGACCCTTGAGGCGGACGGTCAGCGGCAACGCCGCGCGCCCGATCTCCGCCACCTGGCGCAGATGCGCCACCGCCCCGGCCAGGTCCTCGGCATGGACCAGCTGGTCCAGCCCCAGGCCGATGGCCGGCGCCTCGCCGAACAAGGCGGCGAAGGCGGCATTGGACTGCTCGACCCGGCGCTCGGCATCGAGCAGCACGATACCGGTCGGCGCCTCCTCGAAAAAGCGCTGGAAATACTGCTCGGACGCCTGCAACGCGCGCTCGAACTCGCGCTCGCGGGTCAGGTCATGCACGATCGAGCGGGTGCGGATGCCGGCCTTGCCGGAGGGATCCACGCCCTGCACGTTCACCACGTCCTGCCGCACATAGACCAGCAGCTTGCGCCCGTTCGGCCCCTGCAGGGTGACCTCGCCGTTGCGCGCCGAAGGATCGGCGAAGGGCGAGAAGGCCGGGATCGTCTCCGGCGGCCGCGGCCAGACCAGGTCGTGCAGGCGCAGGGCGTGCTGCGCCTCGATTTCCACGTCCAGGCCCAGCCAGTGCGACAACGTCGAGTTGACGAACAGGAAGCGCCCGGATTCGTCCACCGAATAGAACCCGACCGGCGCATTCTCGATCAGGTCGGCGAATTTCTCGTGGTCGGAGCGGATATATTCCTCGATCTCGCGCTGGGTGGTGATGGTGTCGACACCCCAGGAGACGTGGTCGCCGAACCGCTTCAGCCGGTTGGCGAAGACCTCGAGGATCTCGCGCCGGCCGTCCTCGGCCAGGATGGCGACGTCGCCGCGCGCCTCGCCGCGCTCGGCCAGGGCATGCTCGATGCGCTCGAGGGCCGCCCGGGCGCTGGCGTCGAAGGCGCGCCGGGCCAGGATGACGTTCAGCGCCAGCGGCTCGTTGCCGAACTGGCGCAGGAAGGCGCTGTTGGCGAATTTGACGTTGCCGGCGCGGTCCACCACCTGGCGGCCACGATGGGTGGCATTCAGGCTGGCCTCCAGCAGGTCGGCGATATAGCGCCGGCGCCAGGCGATCAGCGCCAGGATCAGCGCCAGAGCCGCCGTGCCGCAAAGCGACCAGAGCTGCCAGGTCCAGATCACCATGCCGGCGCCCCCGCACAGGGCACCATTGCGCCGGGCATCTTCGCGCGCCGGCGGCCAATCCACGTCGCGACGCCAATCCCTTTCGCGTCGCCTATTCGGCGCATGGCAAGTGACCCCCCGATCATTGCGGGGCGGAGCTTAGCGCATACTTCCCGATTCCGCACCATGTCCGACACTCTACAAGCGCCGGCGCTTCAAGCGGAAGATGTAGCTGATGACTTCCGCCACCGCCTTGTAGAATTCCGGCGTCACCTCCTCATCGATGTCACAGGCGGCGTAGAGGCCGCGCGCCAAAGGCGGGTTCTCGACGATCGGGATGTCGTGCTCCTTGGCGATCTCGCGGATGCGCTGGGCGGCCTTGTCGACGCCCTTGGCCATCACCTTGGGCGCCGCCATGCTGGCCTGGTCGTATTTCAGCGCCACGGCGAAATGCGTCGGGTTAGTCACGACCACGTCGGATTTCGGCACCTGGGCCATCATGCGCCGCTTGGTGCGCTCCATGCGCAGCTGGCGCAGGCGCCCCTTGACCAGCGGGTCGCCCTCCGTCTCCTTGTATTCCTCCTTCAGCTCCTGGCGCGACATGCGCATCTCGCGCATGTGCTGCATCCGCTGATAGATCACGTCGATGGCGGTGATGACGGCGACGATCGACACCACGCCGATCAGCAGCTTGGCCAGCAGTGCCTTGGTTTCGCCCAGCAGCTGCACCATCTCCATGCCGATCAGCTTGTTGAGGTGCGCCACCTCCGGCAGGATCAACAGCATGGCGACCGACCCGACCACGGCAATCTTCAGCAAGCCGCGCACGAATTCAGCCAGCGAGCGGGCGGAGAACATGCGCTTGAGGCCGGAGAGCGGCGAGATCTTGTCCAGCTTGGGGGCGATGGACTCCAGGGACCAGATCAGGCCGAATTGCAGGTAGCCGGCGCCGAGCGCCGCCAGGAACGCCAGCACCAGCGGCACCGCGCCGGCCAGCAGCAGCATGCCGAGCAGCTTCCAGGCGATCCGGATCAGGTGGTCGAAATCGGCGGCGACCAGGTCGGGCTGCTCGATGAAGGGCATGGTCGCATCCCACAGCGCGATGGCCGCCGGCTTGGCGAACATCAGCACCGAGAGCGAGAACACCCCCAGCATGAGGAGGTTGTTGACCTCGCGCGAATTGGCGACCTGGCCGCGGGAGCGCGCCTCGTCGAGGCGCTTACTGGTCGGGTCTTCGGTTTTTTGTGAGTCGTCGGTTTCTTCCGCCATCGCCCCTCACCCGCCCAGGAAGACGGACATGCGCTCCTCGTAGGAGCCGAGGAAGAACAGCATCATCGCGGTCACCGACACCGCCATCAGTGCCAGGCCCGCCAGGATCTGCGCCGGCATGGCGATGAAGAAGACCTGCAGAGTGGGCATCAACCGGGCGAGGAGGCCGAGCGCCACCGAGAACACGATGCCGTAGACCAGGAACGGCGTCGCCATCTCGATCGCCACGGCGAAGGAATCGGCGACGATGCGCGCGGCATGGTTGGCGACGTCGCCCAGCGGCGGCACCACGCCCGGCGGGAAGATGCCATAGGTGCCGACGAGTCCCTTCAGGGTCATGTGGTCGAGGCCGGTGGAAAAGATCAGCACCACGGTCAGCGCCAGCAGGAAGTTGCCGGTCACCGCCGCCTGCTGCTGCGTCGTCGGGTCGGAGACGAGCGCGCTGGCCAGGCCGATCTGCAGCGCGATGACGCTGCCGGCGCTCTGCGCGCCCAGCAGGATCAGGCGCGTCAGCATGCCGAAGAAGATGCCGATGCCGATCTCCAGCACCAGCAGCCCGGTGAAGCGGTCGAAGGCGGCGGGCATGGCCGGCAGGCGGTCGGCCAGCATCGGCATCAGCACCAGGCTCACCATCAGGGCGAAGACCAGCCGCACGCGCTGCGGCACATAGGCCTCGCCGAAGCCGGGCAGCAGCATGATCGCGCTGCCCAGACGGGCGAAGATCATGAAGAAGTTGAAGAGATTGAAATTGACCAGCTGCTCGAGGTTCATCCGCCGATCGCCCGCTGCATGATCCGTTCGGTGAAGTCGGAGAGGGTATGGAGCATGAACGGGGCCAGCAGCAGCATCGAGATGAAGACCACGACGATCTTCGGCACGAAGGTCAGCGTCACTTCCTGGATCTGGGTCAGCGCCTGGAACAGCGAGATGATCAGGCCGATCAGCAGCGAAATGAGCATGAGCGGCGCGCCCAGCTTCAGGGTGACGATGACCGCGTCGCGGCCGATCTCGAGCAGTGCCGACTCATCCATGTTCAGGCGCCTCAGATCGGCATCCGGAGGATTTCCTGGTAGGCGGAGATCACCCGGTCGCGCACCGCCGTCACCGTCTGCACGGTGACCTCGGCGGCGGTGACCGCGTTCACCACCTGGTTCAGGTCGGCCTTGCCCTCCGCCGCGGCGATGGACTGGGTTTCCGCCTGCCGCGTGGTATCGACGGCGTCCTTGGCGACCTGCTTCAGGACATCGGAAAAGCCCGGCCCGGCGCTGTCGCGCGATTCGATGCCCGGGGCGCCCATGCGCTTCAGCGCGGCGTTGTAGGCCTGGACGGCGTTGCCGACGGCGGCGACCATGATGCTTCTCCCCTACTCTAGCGCAGCAGATCGATGGTGCGCTGAAGCATGGTGCGCGCCACCTCGATCGCCCTGAGATTGGCTTCGTAGGAACGCTGCGCCTCGCGCATGTCGGTCATTTCGATCAGGCTGTTGACGTTGGGCAGCTTGACGTAGCCCTTGGCGTCCGCGGCCGGATTGCCGGGGTCGTATTTCAGGCGAAAGTCGCTGCGATCGGTGCCGACCTTGTCGACCTGCACCGTCTCCAGGCCCAGCGCCCGGTCCATCTCGTTGCGGAACGTGATGGTCTTGCGGCGATAGGGATCGCCGCCGGGCGTTTCCGCCACCGAATCGGCGTTGGCCAGGTTTTCCGCCACCACGCGCAGGCGTTCGCCCTGCACCTTCATGCCGGCGGCGGAAATCATCAGGCTCTGCATCAAGTCCATCTAGTACCTCCTGGCGCGCAGTGCGCCTTACACGCCGCGGCCGAGGGCCGCTTTCAGCAGATCGACATGCTTGCGGTAGAGATTGGTCATCAGTTGGTAGCTGGCCTGCGCATCGGCGAGCTTGGTCATCTGCTCCTCGAGCACCACGGAATTGCCGACCGGCGCGCTCTCGTACGGATTGCGCTGCTTCATGTCGTCGACCGGGCTGACCGCCGCCGCGGTGCCCGCCAGATGCTGGGGATTGGTGCGCGCCGGCGCGACCGGCGCCAGCTTCTTCAGATGCTCGGCGAAATCCAGCGGCTTCAGGTCATGCGGCACGTAGGCCGGCGTATCCGCATTGGCGACGTTCTGCGCCAGGACCTCCTGGCGCGCACCCAGCCAATTCATGCGCTCGCTGATGCGCTGAAACAGCTTCAGTTTGAACAGGTCCATCGGACTCGGCGCCTTCGTTGTGCGGCGGGCCGGGTCAAATCCCGAAAATCCGCCGAAGCCGGTTTCCCCGGCCATTGCATGACGCCATCCTGGGGCGCAGACATTAACGCCTGCTTAATTTGCTAAAATGCATCCTAAATTCCGGCAAAATGCTCCGCGCATTCGGACTTTAACCGCTCCTTAAGCAAAACAATCCAGAGTTTCCCTGGGTTTTTTGCGGATGGGTGGCGCGACACCACGACCGGACCTGGGCTGATCCGGGCCTCGAAAGCAGCAAGGAATGGCCGACGAGAAGGACCAACGGCGGGATCGGAACCGGAACTACCCGGCGGACCAGGTCGGCCGCAAGGGCACCGATTGGGCCCGCATCGGCGCCCGCCAGCGCCCCGGCGTCCCCATCGCCATCGCGCTCGACGCCCAGGGCAAGGATGGCGGCAGGCAGCGATCGCCGAAAGTCGTTGCCACCGGCCGCGGCGCCGTTGCCGAGCAGATTTTGGCCATCGCCTTCGAGAAGGGCGTGCCGGTGCGCGAGGACGCGGACCTGGCGCAGATCCTGGCGGCGGTGGAACTGGATGCCGAGATTCCGATCGACGCCCTGGCCGCGGTGGCGGAGATCCTCTCCTACGTCTACCGCGCCAATCGCAACTGGGCCGGCGAAAGCGATACGGCCCAGGACACAAAATAGGAGCGCGCCATGACAGCAGCGACGCAGATGAGCACCAGCGGGATCGAAGGGGCCAGCGGCCTGGGCCGCGCCATCGCCGAATTGCTGCGGGAGATTGTCACCGTGGTCGAGGCCGCGCATCAAGGCCAGCTGATCGAGTTCGACATGCTGGCGATGCGCATCACCGTCCTCTGCGACACCTTGCGCGACGCCGGGCCGGAGGCCAAGGGCCACTGGCACAAGGAGCTGCGCGATCTCAACTCCGCCCTGGCCGTGCTCGACGCCGTGCTGCGCAAGCAGAACGTCCAGCTGCTGCTCAACATCGAGCAGTTGCGCAAGCATCTTTCGCCCGCCGACTAGCCGCAGACTCCCACCAGCCCATTCATTGCCCGAACGGCCCCGCACAGCATGGATTACGAGACGTATCTCCGGTTCGCCCTGGCGCTGATCCTGGTCCTGGGGCTGATCGCCCTGCTCGCCTGGGCGCTGCGCCGTTTCGGCATGGGCATGAAGTTGGCCAAGGGCCGCCGCCTCGGCATCGTCGAGGTGCAGTCGCTGGGGCCCCGTCACCGGCTGATCCTGCTGCGCCGCGACCAGGTCGAGCATCTGGTGCTGGTCGGCCCACACAGCGAGACGGTGATCGAAGGCGGCATCACGCCGCCGGCGCCAGGTCCGGACTTCGCCGCCGCCCTCGCGGCCCAGGAGCCGAAATCGTGACGCCTCGCCGGGAGCCGGGCAAACGGACCGGAACGTCCGCGGCGCCGTGCTGGGCCGCGTCGTCCTTGCTGCGCGCCCTGCCGCTCGCCCTGCTCGCGTTGCTTTGCGTCCTGCCCTCCCTCGCCCACGCGCAGAGCTTCACGCTCGACATGGGCGGTGGCGGCAGTGGCGGCTCCACCGGCCGCATCCTGCAATTGATCGCGCTGCTGACGGTGCTGTCGCTGGCGCCGGGCATCCTGGTGATGGTGACGTCCTTCACCCGCATCGTGGTTGCGCTGTCGCTGCTGCGCGCCGCCCTCGGCGGCCAGCAGACGCCGCCCAACATGGTGCTGGTCAGCCTCGCCATGTTCCTGACCGCCTTCATCATGGCGCCGACCTTCGAGCAGGCCTACCGGGACGGCATCGCGCCGCTGATGGCCGAGCAGATCAGCGAACAGGACGCCTTCACCCGCACCGTGGCGCCGTTCAAGACCTTCATGCTGTCCCAGGTGCGCGAGAAGGACCTCGGCCTGTTCATGGACATGGCCAATGCCGAGCCCATCGCCTCGCCGGCCGAGGCGCCGCTGCAGATCCTGATCCCCGCCTTCATGATCAGCGAGCTGCGCCGCGCCTTCGAGATCGGCTTCCTGCTGTTCGTACCGTTCCTGATCATCGACATGGTGGTGGCGTCGGTGCTCATGTCCATGGGCATGATGATGCTGCCGCCGGTGATGATCGCGCTGCCCTTCAAGCTGGTCTTCTTCGTGCTGGTCGACGGCTGGTACCTGGTCGCCGGCAGCCTGGTGCGGTCCTTCACCGGCGGAACGTGACGAAGCGCACAGCTTCGCTCGCGCGCCGAAAGCCCACATCGCCGGGCGGCAATCCGGGAAGAGCCTGATCCAACTGGCATTTTTCGGCGTCGCGGCGGCACGCCGGAGGCCCCCCGAAACAACTGAAACATTCCGCGGCCCGGCGCGAAATACGCCGGAAGCATTCCGCGACGATCTTCCGCGCCACTCAAGAGGGCTCGGCGTCCCCGCCGGCCGATTCTCAACAACCAATCGAGGAGACCTCCAGTGGCCAAAGCCCCGCCAGAAGTGCAGCAGCCGATCATCTACGGCAACTCGAAGAACAATGTGCTGTATGAGTACGAAGGACTGCCCAACCTGATCTACGGTCTGGGCGGAGACGACACGATCATCGCGGCCGCTTCCGACGCTTTGTACAATCCCGGGACCGGGCTCTATGAATACCCGCCTGACCACTTTTATGGCGGCAGCGGCTCGGACACCGTTTCCTACGTTCTCTCCGACAAGAAGATCGAGGCCAGCCTGGAGACTGGCATTGCCGTGCGCATCTTCAAAGACAAGGCGCAGTCGCTCGACTACCTCGACAGCATCGAGAACCTGATCGGCTCGAAATATGGGGACAGCCTGCACGGCTCTTCCGCCGCCAACCAATTGCGCGGCGGCGGTGGCGACGACGTCATCTACGGCTATGGCGGCAACGATCATCTCTGGGGCGACAGCGGCAACGACACGCTCGACGGCGGCGACGGCAATGACATCGTCGACGGCGGCACCGGCAATGACGATATCTATGGCGGCAAGGGCAACGACACGCTGAATGGCGGCGACGGCGCCGACTACATGGAGGGCGGCTCCGGCAACGACGTCATGAACGGCGGCGCGCATGATGACGAAATCTATGGCGGGTCGGGCGACGACCGGATCGAAGGCGGCGCCGGCAACGACGTCATCGACGGCGGCAGCGGCACGGACACCGTCGTCTATACCGGCTCGGGCGCGGTCACGGTCAGCCTCCTGACCAACACCGCCTCGGGCGCCTGGGGCAGCGATTCGCTCAACGATATCGAGGGGGTCGACACCGGCGACGGCAACGATGTCATCCTGGGCAGCTACGGCGCGAACCTGATCAAGACCCATGGCGGCAACGACATCATCTACGCGCTCGACGGCGACGACATCGTCTATGCCGGAACGGGCAACGACCTGGTCGATGGCTACGAGGGCGCCGACAAGATCTACGGCGACAATGGCAACGACAAGATCTATGGCGGTGCCGGCAACGACTCGCTGTACGGCCAGGACGGCAACGACGTGATCCACGGCGGCGCCGACAATGACACGCTCTTCGGCCAGAGCGGCAATGACGACCTGTTTGGCGATGCCGGCGACGACACGCTGTCCGGCGGTGACAGCTCGGACCGCCTGCGCGGCGGGGACGGGCTCGACACCCTCATCGGCGGCGCCGGCCCGGACATCTTCGCCTGGGGCAAGGGCGACAGCGGCCTCGACACGATCTCCGGCTTCAGCCTTGGTTACGACAAGCTGCAGTTCGAGAACGGCTTCTTCAAGACCAACGCGGTCGGGCCGCTCGACCTCTCGGATGTGCTGCTGGTTTTCGACGACGGTCCGGACGCCTGGCTCGCCGCCAATACGGCGGAAGAAGGCTGGACCTTCATCGGTCACTTCCAGAACGTCAACGCCATCCAGATGAACCAGATGATCGCCAACGAGAGCATCCTGGCTCCGTCCATCGGCGACGACCTGTTCTCGTAAGGGCGGGCGGCGCATCACAACGCCCACGCCCCTGGGCGTTCCCCAAGCGCGTCGCACTGCCACACGAGACTGGCCCCCGGCATCGCCGGGGGCCATTTTTTCGCGGGATCGCCGGGTCAGCTGCCGCCCGGTGCCGGGGCGCTCAGGCTCTGCGCCTTCAGCTTCTCGCGATAATCGGTGACGAAGGCGTCGATGCGCTCGACGCCGGCCATCTCGGCGGTCACCGATTCGACCAGGCCGTTATCGGGCGCGGTCAGCATGGTGAAGGCCTTCTCCTGGTCGGTGCCAGTCATGCGGTCGCCGAAATCCTTGGCCAGCGCCTTCAAGCCGCGGCGATCGGAGGCGAGCGACAGGGCGATGGCGCGGTTGAGGATGATGGGCGCGATGCGCTCCTTGAAATGCTGGGCCTGCTTCGCCTGCAGCGCCGCCATCTGGGCTTCGCTGTCGATCGCGGCGGCCGGATCCTTGGTGACGTCGAGCCTTGCCTTGGTCGCGGCGACTTCGTCGGCCTGGGCCTGTTCCTCGCCGTCGATCAGCTCGCCTAGCGCATTGGCGGCGGCCGGCCATTCGCGGGTCCGCCACAGCATATCGGCGCGCAGCCACTTCGCTTCCAGGCTCGGGTCGTCGGCCAGCATCTGCAGGCCGTTGATGGTGTCGCCGCCATCGAAGGTGGCGCGCGCCTCGAGCCGGCGCCGCTCGGCCACCAGTTCCGGCGGCATCTCCTCGTCGATCTCGCTGTCCTGCAGCGCCTGCAGGGCCTGGTCCGGCTTCTGGTTCAGCATGTAGATGGCGGCCAGCCGGGTGCCCGCCTGGGCCTTGTCGAGCCCGGTCAGGCGCTTCTTCACCTGGCTGTCGAGCAGGTTGGCGGCGCGGTCGAGCAGGTCGACCTTCACCAGGCGGTCGGCCAGCATGGTGATCATCCGGTCGCCATCGGCGCCGGCGGGTGTCAGTTCGCGGAACTCGTCATAGAGCGCCACCGCCACGAGCGGCGACAGGCGGTCGGCGCCATTCTCCAGATAGAGATTGCGGAAGGCCGCCGACATCTCCTCGGCGATCTGCTTGGTCTCCGGCCGGTCGGGGAAATTCGCCGCCAGCCCGCGGAGCGTGGTCAGGCCCTTGCGCGGCTGGCCCTCGGCGATATAGAGCCCGCCCAGCTTGTGCAGCAGGTTGAACTCGAAATCGCCGCCGCGATTGACGAAGCGCAGGCGCTCCAGCCGGGTGATCGCCTCGGCGGGCTTCATCTCGCCGGCCTGCATCCGCTCCTCGACCAGCGCCATCTGCGAGCGCGCCTTGACCTCCGCGTCTTCGCTGTCGGACAGCGTCTCCCACAGCGCCAGGCCGGCTTCCCGCTCACCCATCTTCAGCTTGATCAGGCCATCGAGATAGGTGAGCCAGTCCGCGGCTTCCTTGTCCGGCTGGTCCTGCCTCAGGGCGTCGGCGAAACGCTGCGCGCCGATCGGGTTGCCGCCATTGGCCAGCGCCTGGCCGCCCGCGACATAGAGCCGGTCGCGCACCGGCTTTGGATAGTCGCCGATATTGGGCAGCTTGCCGCCGAAATGCTTGGCGGCTTCCGGCCAGTCCTGGGCATCCGCCGCCAGCAGGCCGAGGAAAAGGTTGGTCTCCGGCAGTTCGGTGATGTCGCGGTCGGCGAGGCCGGCCTTGGCCTCTTCCGCGTCGCCATGCAGGGCCTGCAGCGCGGCCTTCAGCAGGCGGACCTCGCGCGGATCGATCTTGCCGCTGTCGGCGGCGCTGATGGCGTTGAGCGCGCTCTCCGCCTCGTCCAGCAAACCATGGGCGAAATAGAACTCGCCGAGGGTCAGGCGCGCCTGGGCCTTTTCGCTCTTCGAGGCGCCGGTGACGGCCCCTTCGAGCTGGCGCTGATCGGCCTGGAACGTCGCCTCACCACCGCGCCGCCAGCTCGGCAGGTCGAACAACCCCGGCACGCTGGTCAACCCATTGCCGCCCTCGGCGGCCTGGGCTGGCTCGGCCGGATGCGCGGAGGCGGATTCCGCGGCACCGGCAGCGTTCTCGCCGGTTGCCGCCTCGCTGGGTTGAGTTTCGGCGGGTGGGCTTTCGGCCGCAGGCGCCGGCGCCGGGGCGGCACTCGGCGCGGGGGCTTCGGCAATCGGCGTCAGCGCCCCTTGCGGCCGCGTGGTCACCACCACGCCCTGGTCGAGGGATTCAATCGTCGCCGCCTCGGCCCGCCCTGCCACGGCGATGCCCTGATGCGTGGCCAGCAGTTTGAATTCCGGCCAGGCGATTTCCTGGGCCACACCCTGCCCGGCCGGACGCACCGGCACGATCTGCAACTGCTCGCCGGAGCCCGGCACGGTCAGGCTGATCAGACGGCCCGGCTTCGAGGTGGTGAGCAGCAGCGAGGCGGCACCGTCCGCCAGGGTCTCGCGCCGCTGCTCGATCGGCGCGCGCGGCGCGGCCTTGGCGCCTGGCGCAATGTCGACGATCCACGAGCGGCCGGCCGCGGCCAGGCTGACGCCGAGCTGCTTGTTGCCCGCGATGCGGATGATCGTGCTGTCCGGCACGTCGATCTTCGCCGCCTGGCCAAGCCTGGCGATGCGCGCATCGGCGACCAGTGCGGCCAGTGAATTGGTCGGCTCGTCGAAGGCCAGATAGAGCGCATCGCCGTGCCGGAAAGCGGCGGCGGCCACCGGCTCCGGCCAGGTGAAAGTGATCTTGGCGCCCTCGCCGGCCGGCGCCACCAGGACCTGGACATCGACTGGTGCACGCGGCGGCGGCTGCACCTGTTCCACCTTGGGCATTTCCGGCAACACCGGCTGGGCGGCGGGAACCGCCGGCGCTGCCGCCTCGTGACCCGGCGCCGGTTGCGGCAGATCGGGCAGACTCTGCAAACCAGGTTGCGGCGGGCTCGGCTGCGCCGCGGTCGATGCCGATTGCGTCTGCTGCACCGGCGCCGGCGGTTCGGCCGCAGGCACCAGCTCGAGCGCCGGCGGCGCGGTGGCGGCATCAGGCGCGGGCGGATTGGCTGCCGGCGACGCGGCCGTGGGCGCTTCCGCCGGCGGGTTCGCGGTTGGCGGCTCCGCCGCGGGGTTCGCGGTTGGCGGCTCCGCCGCCGGGGCCAGGGTACTGGCGGCGTTCACCGGCGGGAGAGTCAGCGGCTTCGCCGCAGCGGCCTTCTTCGCCGGCCGCATGATGTCGAGCACCACCGTGCTGCCGAGGCGGAAGTCGCGCAACGAGGCGCCCTCCGCCATGGTCAGGTAGACCCGCGCAATGCCTTCCTCGCGCGCCGCGATCTGCAGCAGGTCGCCCGGCACGTCCCGCTGCACCGCGCCGAGATCGATGGCGCCTGGACGCTCGAAGCTGATCACCACCATGCCGTCGCGGCGCTCGATCCGGTAGTCGGTCTTCTGTGGCCAGTCGAAGGCGAGGCGGATGTATCCAGGATGCTCGCCCTGTCGCACCACGACCTTCGATCCCTTGGACGCAGCGGCCGGAGGGGTTGCAACCGGTGGCGGCGCCGGCGGCGTTGCAGCGGCGGACGGCACCGGGGTCGAAGCGGCATCAGCTGCCTTCTTCGCCGGGGTCGTCGCAGCGGCGCCGGTCGACGTCGACGCCGCCATCTCATCGGCGGAAGCCTCGGCCCGCGCCGGGGGCGTCTCCTGGGCCGGCCAGTTCTCGACCCGGTTCAGGTCCAGCACGTATTTGTCGCCGTCGATGAACTGGTGCAGCGTCACCGGCCGCAGCAGGGTCAGTTCCAGCCGCGTGCCCTTGGCATCCGCGACGCGCTCCACATAGACGCCGATCTTGCTCAGCGCGTCGCCAAGGCGGACCGAGACCGGCGCGGAGAACTCGACCACCAGCTTGTGGTCCTTGATCGCGGCGCTCTTCACCAGCGGCGCCGCGGAATCGAGCACCAGCCGGCCGAAGGTGTCGTGGCTCCAGCCGCGGGCGTTGATCGTGGTCTCTGCCCAGGCAAGGGTAACCACGCCCGAAACCGCCAGGCCCGCGACGGCCAAGCCGGAAGCTGCAAGGCCGGAAGCCGCAAGGCCGACGAACAGGGCGCCGATGCCGCCGGCATTGCGAAGGTGCTCTCGGAAGGCTCGGCTCATTGCCACCCAGTAGCTAAGCGGCCTCATTCATCGGTCCATTCATCGGTACCGGCGCATGGCCGCGACTCGGCGCGTTTCAGGCCGCCAGACTACAATATTTTCCGGTCGACTGTCGCGGACCCGGCCCGCCGGCTGGAGCGCCGGCCTTGTCCAGCCGTCCGGGCCGCAAGCAACGAAAAAGGGCCGGCAACGCCGCCGGCCCCATCGGTTCGCCCCCTCTGTTTGCCAGATGGGCGTCGCCGCTTCAGTCGAAGCTGGCGAGCAGCGCGTCGATGTCGTCCTGCTTGCCGGCAGTGTCCGGCAATTGCGGGCCGTTCAGCAGGTCCTTGTCGGTCGGGGCGGCGGGCGCTTCCTGCTTCGGATGCGCGTCGCGATACTTGGCGATCTCGTCGCCGAACGCGGCCACCAGGCCGTCAACCCGGTCCTCGATGTGCTTCAGCGCCTTCACCACCTTGGTGATGCGCTGGCCGGTGATGTCCTGGAAGTTGCAGGCCTCGTATACCTGCGTCACCGCCTCGTTCACCTGGTCGGCGACCTCGGGCTCCATCTTCTCGGTCAAATTGCCCATCACCTCCATGGCGTGGAGGATGGCATTGGTGGCCTCTTCGGTGGCGCCGACGATGGCGTCAAGCTCATCCGTCGCCGTTGGCAGATGCTCGGCGGTGATCTCATCCGGACGCAAGGCCGCGATCTCGCGCTTGGCCGAGAGGATGTATTTCGCCAGACCCTCGAGCTCGGAATAGATTTTCAGGTTGACCTCCGACAGATCGCCTTGCAGCGAGCCCATCATCTGTTCGACGACTTCGACGATATCCTCGCGGCTCGGCGAGCGGCTTTGCGCCTGCAGCTCGCCCAGTCGCGCACTCAGTTCGGGCGGCACTCCCGGCGCCTGCGACTTCATCGTGGTTCCCTTCATGGCGATGCCCCGGCCTTACCGTCTGGGCCCTAGAACTGACCCAGCACCGTCGACAGCTTGGTCTTCAAGGTCGCCGCGTTGAACGGCTTCACGATGTAGTTGTTGACACCCGCCTCCTTCGCCGCGACCACGTTCTCGGTCTTGCTTTCCGCCGTGATCATGATGAAGGGCAGGTTCTTCAGCTTGGAATCGGCACGCACTTCGCGCAGCAGCTGGATGCCGGTCATCGGCTCCATGTTCCAGTCGGAAATGACCAGGCCATAGTCCTTGTCGCGCAGCTTCTGCAACGCCATGCTGCCATCCGTCGCCTCGTCGACATTGTTGAAGCCGAGCTGCTTCAGCAGATTCCGGATGATCCGCAGCATCGTCTTGTAATCGTCGACGATCAGGATGCTCATGTTCATGTCGACCGACATGGTACTGGTTCCTCTTGTTACGGCCCGGTTTCAACGCGATTGCCGAGGCACTAAATTCGACCCTATTTCAATACAAGACCAACCGTTAAACGGCGGTTAAACAACGATATTCCTATTATGGATTGGCCAGGGCCCGGCGCTGCGTCAATTCATAGGTGATCTCCTTGGCCCGGGTCGGCGTGACCTGGGCCAGGATCGGCGCCAGCTTCTTCTCCTTCATCCGCTCGACCACGTCGAGCAGGACGTCCATGTCGAGTTCCTCGAATACCTGGGCCGCCGCCTTCGGCTTCATGTTCTCGTAGGTCTTCACCAGGCTGTTCAGTTCGGCCTCCTGCTGGTCGCTGCGCTTCTTCAGCAGGTCCTCGACGGTCGACTGGATGGCTTTCAGCTCGGCCATCTTCTGGTCCATGCGCTGCTCGGCGGCCTGGATCAGGGCCTCGCGCTCGTCCAGCTGCCGGGCACGCAGGTCCAGTTCCTCGCGCCGCTTGGCCAGCTGCTGAAGGACGTCGACCTCTTCATCCGTATAGTCGAAGGGATCCGGCACCGTAGGCTCCTCGGCCGAGGGCGCGGTCGCCATGTCGGCCGGCGCCTCCATGCCAGCCGCCGGAGCGGGCTGGCCGGTCGCCGGCTGGGTCGCGGCAGGCGGATTGGCCGCGGATTGTGCGGCGGGCTGCGCGGCGGGAGGCGGGACCGGCGCCGGGGTCGCCGTCTGCGTTCCAGGGGCAGGCGCGGCGGCCGGAGCCGCGGCCGGGGTCGCGGCGGGCGTCGCCGCCGGAGCGGGCGTCGCAGCCGTGGACGGATTGGTGGCGTTCGGCTGGGTCTGCGCCAGGGATTGGCTGCCGACGGAGACTTCCACGGCGTTCCACACGGCGCCGAGCTTGACGGTCGTGGTGGCGACCAGGGCGAACATCAGGACCGGCAGGAGGCGCAGGCGCATGGCGACCTCTATCGCATGCCCGAAAGGGCGCTGAGCTTGCCGCTGGGCAAGTCGCCGTCATCGTCCAGGGTGCGAAACGCCGGGTGATGCCTGGCGATGTCGGACGCCACGGTGACGGGGGCCGCCGGGGCCGTCGGCTGAACTACGGCGCCAGGCGTGGCCGCGGCGGCGAGGAAACGCGCCCGGCCCACCGATGCATCGAGCTTGTCGGCGGCACCCTCGGCGCGCTCCGTCAGCAGCTTGAGATCCTCGCCCAGGCGGCCGAACTCGCCGCTCAAACCCTGCGCCCGCTCGACACGCGCCTGCAGGTCCCGCATGGTGTTGTCGGCGGTCGCCTTCAGATGATGGAGATGGCTGGCCGCCTGGTCCGTGGTGCGGGTGAAATCGGCGAACAGCTTCTCGAACTCGGCCCGGCTGGCGCGCATCTGCTCGAGATTGACGCTGAGGCGCCGGACATAGACCAGCGTGGCGATCAGCAACATCGCAACCAGCGCATCGGCGATCATCGTCCAGGACATGCGTTCGCTTCCTAGATCTTCATCAGGCGGTCTTGGATCTGCACGGCGATGTGGCCGCCGCGCCGGCCCATATGGCCGCGGAACAGCTGCACCCCGCCGCAGCGCAATTCGACCGGCGAGGTCGGCGTGCATTCCAGCTCGAGCCGGCTGCCCGGCTGCCAGTTCAGCACCTCGCCCAGCGACAGGTTGAATTCGTCGAGCACCGCGTCGATCGGCACCTCGGTCTGCCAGAGCTCGCCGGACAGATGGGTCTCCCAGATCGAATCGCGGCCGAACTTCTCGCCGACGAACATCTGCAGCAGCAATTCGCGCACCGGCTCCAGGGTCGCATAGGGCAGCACCAGCTCGAGCCGGCCGCCGCGATCCTCCATGTCGACGCGCAGGCGCGCCAGCACGGCGGCATTGGCCGGCCGGGCGATGGCGGCGAAGCGCGGATTGGTCTCCAGGCGCTCGAAGCGGAAGGTGACAGGCGAGAGCGGGTCGAAGGTCGAGGTCAGGTCGTTGAGCACGACGCCGATCAGGCGCTCGACCAGGTTGCGCTCGATCGTGGTGTAAGGCCGGCCTTCGATGCGCATCGCGGCGGTGCCGCGGCGGCCGCCGAGCAGCACGTCGACGATCGAATAGGTCAGCGAGGAATCGACCATCAGCAGGCCAAAATTGTCCCACTCCTCCGCCTTCATCACGCCGAGCATGGCGGGCAGCGGAATGGAATTGAGATAGTCGCCGAAGCGGATCGCCGTGATGCTGTCGAGCGAGACCTCGACGTTGTCCGAGGTGAAATTGCGCAGCGAGGTGGAGAGCATGCGGACCAGGCGATCGAACACGATCTCCAGCATCGGCAGGCGCTCGTAGGAGACCAGCGCGCTGTTGATGATGGCCTGGATGCCGGAGGGCTTCTCGTCCTCGCCGCCGCCGACCGAACCGCCGAGCAGGCTGTCGATCTCGTCCTGGTCGAGGACGCGGTTGGATTTAGGGCCCGAGGAAGCCTGCGCCTCCTCGCTTTCCGCGGCACCTTCGTCGCCGGCCATCGCCTCCCATTCGGCGGCGGCGGCCCGCTCCTCCTCGCTCATTTCCTCGTTGTCTTTTTCGTCCGCGATCATGGTTCGCTTCTCTGCTGATCCGCCGGTGACGAACGATGCGTCACTGGACTTGCACGACCTTGAACAGGATGTCCTTCACTTCCGCCGGCGCCGCGGCCTTCTGCGCGCGCAGCAGCAATTCCTCGCGCAGGCGCTGCAGGCCATCGGAGCCTTGCAGGTCCTCGACGCGCACGCCGCGCAGATAAACCTGGAACTGGTCCTCGACCCGCGGCAGCACGTTGGGCAGCGTCTCCGAATCCTCGGGCTTGCCCAGCTCCAGCGTCAGCTTCAGCTTGAGATAGGAGTTGCGCTTGCCGGTCGAAGCCAGGTTGACCGTGAGTTCCTCCATGTCGAAATAGACCGGTGGATGCTCGGGTGCCGCTTCCGCCGCGACTTCGCCCTCTTCGCCGTGGCCCTGGAACAGGAGGAACCAGGCGGCAGCGCCGCCGCCGCCGAACAGCAGCAACGGCAACACGATGAACAGCACCAGCTTCTTGCCGCTCATCTTCTTTCTGGTGATCGGTGGTGGTGCTGCTTCGATCGCTTCTTCAGCCATCCCCATGCCTCGGCCGGGTTTGAGTTGTGCCCTGCGAGCGCCGGCGTCCCGACGCCCATGCTCCGGCAGCAACCTAGGACCGTGTTGGTTAACATCTCATGAAATTAGCTCTAATCCTCATGGCGGAAGGAACTGCCGCCCCGCAGCCCGTGGGGGCAACAACTGCGCGCCGGGCGGGACCCGGCCCGGCCCGCGACGCGCGACCGGCGACCCGGGCGGCAGGCGGGAAATCCCAGGGTTTCCGCCGCTCGCGGCGCCCCTCCGGCGCTCCGCCGCTCCTTTGGCACGGAAGCTGCATGACCAGGCTTGCCGGCACTTAGACCGGCGAATGAACCCTTTATTGGGACGCTGTCATGGAAACACCGACTTACATCGCCTTGTCGCGACAGATGGTGCTGCGCGATCAGATGGATGTGGTGGCGAACAACATCGCCAACGCCTCCACCCCGGGCTTCAAGGCCGAAATGATGCTGATGTCGGAAGTCGACCTTCCGGCGGAACGCGGCGTGAAGCTCTCCTATGTGCAGGACTTCGCCACCGCCCGGGATTTCTCGCCCGGCCCCCTGCGCGCCACCGGCAACAGCCTGGACCTCGCCGTCCAGGGCAATGGCTTCTTCGCCGTGCAGACGCCGGACGGCACCCGCTATACCCGGGTTGGCCGCTTCCAGCTCGATGCCAACGGCGTCCTGGTCACCAGCCAGGGCTACCCGGTCCTGGCCGGCGGCAGCACGGTGACCATCGACCCCGATGACGGGCCGGTCAACATCGCCGAGGACGGCTCGATCTCGACCGACCGCGCCACCGGCGGCCAGCAGCAGCAGGTCATCGGCAAGCTCGACCTGGTCGATTTCGCCGATCCGCATGCGCTGAAGCCGGCGCCGGACAACCTGTTCATCGCCGACGGCCAGCCGACCGCCGCAACCGGCAAGATCGCCCAGGGCATGCTGGAGGATTCCAACGTGCGCCCGATCCTGGAGATGACCAACCTGATCGAAGTGACGCGCAACTACCAGGCCATGCAGCGCTTCCTGGACAGCGAGCATGAGCGGCAGCGCCGCGCCATCAACAGCATCACCTCCAACAGCTAGCCCGGGAGGAACCAGATCATGCGCTCCCTCACCACCGCCGCAACCGGCATGTTCGCCCAGCAGATGAACGTCGAAGTCATCTCGAACAACATCGCCAACGCGACCACCACCGGCTACAAGCGCCGCCGCGCCGAATTCGCCGACCTGCTCTACCAGGACATGCGCCGCGTCGGCACCCAGTCCTCGGACAGCGGCACCATCGTGCCGGCCGGCGTGCAGGTCGGCGTCGGCGTCAAGCCGGTCGCCATCTACCGCATCCATGAGCAGGGCAACCTGCAGATCACCGACAACCCGCTCGACGTCGCCATCAAGGGTCGCGGCTTCTTCCAGGTCGACCTGCCGGACGGCACCACCGCCTATACCCGCGACGGCTCGTTCAAGCTGTCGCCCGACGGCGAGATCGTCACCCAGGACGGCTACACCGTGCAGCCCGGCATCACCGTGCCGCTGGACGCCCTCGACGTGACCATCAACGCCAGCGGCCAGGTCGAGGCGACCCTCGCCGGCAACCCGACGCCGCAGCTGCTGGGCCAGTTCCAGCTCGCCAACTTCGTCAACGAGGCCGGCCTCGACGCGCTCGGCGACAACCTGCTGGTCGAGACCGCGGCCTCGGGCAGCCCGACCACCGGCAATCCGGGCGAAATCGGCTTCGGCTCGCTGCAGCAGAACTTCCTGGAAACCTCGAACGTCAACATCGTCTCGGAGATCACCGACCTGATCACCGCCCAGCGCACCTACGAGATCAACTCGAAGGTGATCCAGGCGTCCGACGACATGATGGGGACGATCTCGCAGATCCGATAAGGGAGCCGCCCCATGCGCAAGCTACGCCTGCTTCCCTACGCCCTCGCGGCCGGCATCGTCGCCGCGATCGCGGCACCCGTCTGGCAACCGGCGGCGGCGGACTCCGTCCTCGACGCCCAGGCGCCGACCGGCCTCACCCTGCGCGAGCGGATCATGGTCGACGACGAGGTGGTGCGCCTCGGCGATCTGTTCGAGGAGCAGATCAGCGACGCCGATATCGCGATCGCCCAGGCGCCCAAGCCCGGCCAGACCCTGTCGCTCGAGACCCGCTTCCTGCAGCAGGTGGCGCGCGCCTACCGGCCTGAACTGGACGCCGGCGTCCAAATACCAGAAGGTCACCATCGGCCGGCAGCAGGGGTGACCGCCGACATGGTGCGCGTCGCCCTGGCCGAGGCGGTGCAGGATCGCATCGGCTCCGGCAACGACCTTGCCGTGGCGCTCGACGGCGGCGACCTGGAGTTCGACCTGCCGACCGACGTGGAGAATTCGGTCGCGGTCAGCGCCATCAACTTCAATCCGGCCTCCAACCGCTTCGCCGCCATCCTCGTGGGCGCCGGCCGACGGCCCGCCGCTGTTCCAGCGCAACGTCTACGGCACGGTCTACGAGATGGCCCAGGTGCCGGTGCCGACAAGCTTGATCAGCGCCGGCGAGGTGGTCCGCGCCGGCGACATCGAATGGCAGGCTGTGCAGATCCGGCTCGCCAACAACTCGCCTGACCGACACCCAGCAGTTGATCGGCTTCATGGCCAGCGGCCCTTGAAGGGCTTGGCCAGGCGCTGCGCGCCAGCGACCTGGCGGTGGCGCCGGCGGTGCGGAAGAATGACCTGGTCCGCCTGGTGGTGAGAGCGCCAGATGACCTTCAGCGCCCAGGGCAAGGGTGATGCAGGACGCCGCCATCGGCCAGACCGTGCGCGTCATCAATGTCGGCACCAACCGTCAATTGTCCGGCACCGTGGTCGATGCCGGCGCACCGTCGTTGTCGGCCTGAACGCGCCGACGATCAACCAGGAGTAGAGCGATGTCCAGAAAGCCGCAAACGCTGCTGCGACCTCGGTCTCGCCATGAGCGTGGTCGGCTGCGGCAACACGCTGGAGCGCATCGCCCGCAAGCCGGCGAGGAGCCGGCCCTGGCCCCGATCGAGAACCCGGACCGGTGCAGATCAGGTACCGCCCGGTCAGCCTGCCGATGCCCTCGCTGATCCAGGACGCGCGCCAGCCGAACTCGCTGTGGCGCCAGGGCTCGCGCGCCTTCTTCCAAGGATCAGCGCGCCGGCCGGGTCGGCGACATCCTGACCGTCGTCATCCAGATCGACGACGAGGCCCGCCTGGACAACAAGACGACGCGCAACCGCAGCACCAACGAAAGGTTGGCCTCGACAACCTGCTGGGCTATGAGAGCTACCTCAACAACCTGTTCGACGACCACGCGATCCCCGGCGACCTGGTCAACGCCGACAGCACCAGCGACAGCGGGCACCGGCAGCGTCGAGCGCACCGAGCAGATCGACCTGCGCATGGCGGCGGTGGTCACCCAGGTGTTGCCGAACGGCAACCCGGTGCTGCAAGGCACCCAGCAGGATCCGGTGAACTTCGAGAAGCGTACTCAACGTCCAGGGCGTGATCCGCCCCGAGGACATCACCGCCGTGAACGAGGTGCCGCACGACAAGATGGCCGA
>JBGAGP010000080.1:0-23397 GCA_044226685.1 Dongiaceae bacterium | reverse complement strand
CAAGGCTGCGGCAGGCGTGCAACGCTGCCGGCCACACTTGTGGTTTCGGGGTCCCTATCCACCCCGCCCAAGGGGGTATCCCGGTTGATTCTTGTGCCAAAAGCTGTCAAGAAACCAAGCAGGGAATTAAGGACCGGCTGCGGGATGGGCGGTCAATCATTGGGGTCCAGGCTAAAATGAAAAAACTCAGCCTTTTTGCGGTGTTGACCGCAGCCCTGGCGCTGGGCGCCTGCGAATTCACACAGAATGCCGTGGGTCCCTCGGTCTCGGGCGCGCCGGTCGGTACCGTGCCTGCCCCCACCCCTGTCGGCGCCCCGGTCCAGCCGGTGCAGATCGCGCCGCTCGACGTGTCGCAGCCTGGCATCGCCACCGGCACCCTGGTGGGCGAGCGGGTGATCCAGTTCCGCAGCGATTTGACCCGCCTGCAGCAGGCGACCGCCGAGCAGATCCAGCGCCACCAGCAATTGCGCGGCGACGCCGAGGCCAATGCCAACGCCTACCAGACCACCGTCGGCGCAATCAACGCCGCTCCAGGTCGGCACCACCGCGCATCCCGGGCGTGATCGACGCCCGGCGCCAGGCCCAGGGCCAGTTGCGGCTGGTCGGCGCCGATCTCGACCAGATGAACGCGTTGTCCAACAACGCGGCGACCAACGCGGCCTTCGCTGCCCACCCGCTGGAATCGATCCGCGCGTCCTACTCGATTCATGGCGCGGTCGAGGAAGACCATCGCCAGCTGCGCATCCTGGAAGACGCCACCAGCCAGACCTCGGTCTCCATCGACCGGCTGCTGACCCAGCTCAGCGACGACATCTCGCGCCACAACCATTTCCTCGGCATCGAGCGCGCCAACCTGACCCAGATGGCGCTGGCGGTGAACAACGGCGAGTATTACGGCACCACCTTGGCCGGCCAGGCGATCATGCCCGCCGCCATCCCGACCTCCCCGCCGGGCGCGGGCCTGGTCAGCGGCCGCCCGCTGGTCGTCATCCGCTTCGACCGCTCCGACGTGAAATACGAGCAGGCGCTGTACCAGGCCGCCAACGCCGCCCTGGCGCGCCGGCCGAACGCCGCCTTCGACCTGGTCGCCGTGGCGCCCGCCATCGGCACCCCGGCCCAGGTGGCGCTCAACTCCGACATCGCCCGCACCAACGCGGACAAGGTGATGCGCTCGCTGCTGAACATGGGCCTGCCGGCCGACCGCATCAGCCTGTCGCAGGTGACCGATCCCAACGTGCAGACCAACGAAGTACACCTCTACGTCCGCGTAACCCCTTATCCGAACGGCCGGCGGGCGGACCCGCGCCGGCCTTTCGACCCCGGCGTCCTTCGTCCAGGCCTAATCCAAACGGGTGCCGGCTGCGTAGAGCCTGCAAGGGGCGTAGACTGCGCCCCATCCGGCGGAGGCAGCCCCATGACGCTGAGACCGCATGCGCTCCCGCGTTGCTTCGCCCAGCTTGTCCTGGCGTTCCTGGTCCTCCTCGCCGCGTCCCTGCCGGCGCGGGCCGAGGAGCCGATCCCGCCCGCCGACGCGGCGGCGATCCGGCAGGTGATCCAGGGCCAGCTGGACGCCTTCCAGCGCGACGACTGGAACGCCGCCTTCGAGCTATGCCGCGCCCACCATCCAGACCAAGTTCGTCAGCCCCGAGATCTTCAGCCAGATGGTGACCGGCGGCTATCAGCCGGTCTATCGGCCGAAAAGCGTCGAGTTCCGCGAGCTGAAGGCGAGCGAGTTCGGCCCCACCCAGGAGCTGTTCCTGATCGGTCCGGATGGGCTCTCCTATCTCGCCTATTACACGATGGAGCGGCAGCCGGACGGCACCTGGCGCATCAACGGCTGCTACCTGGTGCGCGGCCCCGACCAGAGCGTGTAGAGCATTTTCAGCCGAAGTGGACGCCGGTTCGGCGTCGAAAATGCGACCATTCAAAGCGGCTGGAGCCGGATGCAATCCGGTCACGGTCCATTTGGCCGCCACACTTATCCCCGGCTTTCGCCCCGCCTGCCGTTCGGCCAGCTTGTCGGGTGGCCGGGGGCGCGCTAGAGGAAACCGCATTGGTTCCATTCCTTCCTGGGGATCTCCGCATGACCGAGACCTATCAGAAGACATTCCCGGTAAGCTGGGAAGAGCTGCACCGTACCGCCAAGGCGCTGGCCTGGCGCCTGATCGGCCAGGGGCCGGTCGGCGGGCAGTGGGAGGGCATCGTCGCCATCACCCGCGGCGGCCTGGTGCCGGCGGCGATCATCGCCCGCGAGCTCGACATCCGCCTGATCGACACCGTCTGCATGACCAGCTATTCCGACGACCACGCCCAGGGCGAGATCAAGCTGCTGAAGGGCGTCACCGGCGACGGCACCGGCTGGCTCATCATCGACGACCTGGTGGATACGGCTAAGACCGCGAAATACGTGCGCGACCTGCTGCCCAAGGCGCATTTCGCGACGATCTACGCCAAGCCCGCCGGCAAGCCGGTGGTCGACACCTTCGTCACCGAGGTGAGCCAAGACACCTGGATCTATTTCCCCTGGGACATCGAGCCGCAATTCGTCCATTTCGCCAAGCTGAGCCAAGCCGGTGGTCGACACCTTCGTCACCGGAGTGAGCCAGGACACCTGGATCGCATCGAACCGCAATTCGTCCCCGATCGCGAAGCCTCCACCAGAATGGGGGAGGGTTAGGGAGGGGGCCGCCGCGCCCCGCCGTCCAACACTCTTCGCGCGCTGCCCCCACCCAGGCCCTCCCCCGATTCGGGGGAGGGGGATTCGGTCAGGTCGTGTAGCTGATCGCCGCGTAATAGGCCTTGCCGTAGGCGGCGATGGCGTTGGCCTTGTCGAGGCCGTTGATGATGCGCCGGGCGTTGACCCAGTCTTCCGTGGCGCCGTCGAAGTAGTTCGCGAGTTTCTTGCCGGTGAAGCTGCCGCGGGTCATGCCTTCGAACATGACGATGGCGGCGTAGTCGGGCCGCAGCGCCAGATCGGCGTCCTTCACCAGGTCGCCGCCGCAGAACTTCGACATCGCGGCGTAATTGTCCTTCCAGGTCAGCTGCACGTAGCCGCGGCCGTAATAGGTCTGCCCCGTCGCCGGATCGGGAACGCCGTACGGGCGGCCCTTGCCGCGGCCGTATTCGCGGATCGGCTGCATGGTGCGGTCGGTCTCGTGATGCGCCGTCGCCAGCATGTAGGCGAGCCAGCGATCGTCTTTCTTCGCGTAGCCCTTTTCCCAGCCGTCGAGGACGGCGGTGAGGCCCTCCACCTGGGATTGCTTCAGCTTGCCGTCGAACAAGGTCTTGCGCACCTGGTCGAAGAAGAAGGGCCGGTTGATCATGTCGTCCTCCCGCGCGCGAACTGGATGTGAATTGCCTGGAACATGGGGCGGCCCGCCTGGGCCGCGCTGGCACTATAGCAGATCGCCGAGCATGTCCGGTCGCAGATTGCCGCCGCACAGGATGGTCGCGACTGGAGCCGCGTCGCGCGGGGCGTCCAGGATCGCGGCAAGGCCGGCGGCACCCGAAGGCTCCACCGCCACGCCGGCATGGCGGAACAGCAGGCGCATGGCGTCGAGCATCCGCGCCTCGCTCACCGCCACCATGTCGTCGATGCGGTCCTGCATGAATTCAACCGCCACGTCGACCGGCAGGCGCACGGCGAGCCCATCGGCGATGGTATCGGCGCGCTCCGTCGTCACCACCTTGCGCGCGCGCCAGGAGAGCAGCATGGCGGGTGCCGCCTCCGGCACCACGCCGATGATCCTGATTTCGGGCGCATGGGCTTTGCACCAGGCGGCGATGCCGGAGATCAGCGCGCCATTGCCGACCGGCACATAGATCGCCGCCGGACGGGTCGCCGATTTCAGCAGCTCCAGCGCGATGGTGCCGGCGCCCTCGGCGATGGCCGGCTCGCGGCCGTCTTCCAGGAAGGCGGCGCCGGTCGCGCGGGCGAGGTCCGCCGCATGCGCCTTGGCCGCGTCGAAATCGTGGCCCTTCAGCACCACCTCGGCGCCGAAGCGGCGCATCGCCTCGACCTTCAGCGGATTGGCGTTCTCCGCCGCGACCACCGTCACCTTGAGCCCGGCGCGTGTGCCGCAATAGGCGGTCCCCTGCCCGAAATTCCCCGCCGAGGCGGTGATGATGCGCGCACCCTTCTCGCATTGCCGCGCGAACCAGGAATTGCCGCGGCCCTTGAAGCAGCGGATCGGGTTCAGCGTCTCCGCCTTCAGCAGCACCGGCCGGCCGATCTCGCGCGCCAGGCCGTCACAGAGGAATTGCGGCGTGTCCTTGAACACCGGGTCGATGGCGGCGTATGCCGCCGCGATGCGTGCTGGGGAAATCTCCAAGGCGCGCCTCAGATCACCGGCCAGTTGTCGATCAGGCGCGTCTTGTCGATGAAGGCGGCGACGAACAGGCGGGCCGGCGGGCGGGCGATGGCAATGGGCTGCAAGGTCTGCTCGTCGCAGAGCTCGAGATAGTCGATGCGGTCGAAGCCCGCCTTGTGCAGGCGGCTCTTGGCGCCGGGCAGGATGGTGGCGGCCGGATTGCCGGCGCGCAGCTCCGCCACCGTCTCCTGCATGATCTGCGGCAAGGCGCCTGCCATCCTGCGCTGGGCCGGCGACAGATAGGCGTTGCGCGACGACATGGCGAGACCGTCGGATTCGCGGATCGTCGGCACCCCGACAATCGCCACCGGGATGTTGAGGTCGCGCACCAGGCGGCGGATCACCTGCAATTGCTGGAAGTCCTTCTCGCCGAAATAGGCGCGGTCGGGCAGCGATTGCAGCAGCAGCTTGGTGACGACCGTGGCGACGCCGCCGAAGAAATGCGGACGCGTCAGGCCACAGAGCGTCTGGGTCAGGCCGCCGACGGCGACGCTGGTGGAGAAATTCTCCGGATACATCTCCTCCAGCTCGGGCGCGAAGAGCAGGTCGACGCCGACCTTTTCCAGCAGCGCCGCATCCGCCACCTCGTCGCGCGGATAGGCGGCGAAATCCTCGCGCGGGCCGAACTGCTTGGGATTGACGAAGAGCGTGGCGATGACCCGCACGTTGTCGAGCTTGGCCGAGCGCGCCAGGGTCAGGTGCCCGTCATGCAACGCACCCATGGTCGGCACCAGGCCGATACTGGCATGGGCGGCGCGATATTGCGCCGTCCTGGCGCGCAGGTCGGCGACCTTGCGGACAACCTCAAGCACGCTGCAGCAACCGTATCGTCGACGACATCAGCCCCCACCCCGACCCAGGAAGCCGGCGAAAACCGGCGCAAGGGTGATGTGGCCGCCCGCGCCGTGTCAAGAAAGGCTCAGCTGGATTTCTTCAGGCTGCCGAAGACGTTTTCCGGCCCGGGGAAGCGCCGGCCGCGCACGTCGGCGGCGTAACTGGCCGCGGCGCTGCTGATCTCGCCCGCCAGCTCGGCGTAGCGCTTGACGAAGCGCGGCTTGTAGGCGCCGAACAGGCCCAGCATGTCTTCCGCCACCAGTACCTGGCCGTCGCAATCGGCCGAGGCGCCGATGCCGATGGTGGGGATGGTCACCCGCGCGGTGATCGCCTGCGCCACCTGTTCCAGCACACCCTCGACCACGACCGAGAAGGCGCCGGCCTCGGCGATGGCGATGGCGTCGGCCATCACCGCCGCCGCCTCGTCATGAGCGCGGCCGCGGGCGCGGTAGCTGCCCAAGGTGTTGATCTGCTGCGGCATCAGCCCGACATGGCCCATCACGGGAATCCCACGCTTGACGAGAAACTCGACCGTGGGCGCCAGATCCTTGCCGCCTTCCATCTTGACCGCGGAGCAGCCGGTCTCGCGCATCACGCGGACCGCGTTGCGGAAGGCCTGCTCGGTCGATTCCTGGTACGAGCCGAAGGGCATGTCGACCACCAGGCAGGCGCGCTTGGAGCCGCGCTTCACCGCCGCGCCATGGGCGATCATCAGGTCGAGCGTCACCTGCAGCGTGCTGTCGAAACCGTAGAGCACCTGGCCGAGGGAATCGCCGACCAGCAGCAGGTCGACATGCGGGTCCAAGGCCTGGGCCATCGGCGTCGTATAGGCGGTCAGGCAGACGATGGGGTCCTTGCCCTTGCGCGCCACCAGGTCGGGAATGCTGATGCGGGCGAGCTTCGCCCCGCCGATTGCAGCCTTCTCAGGCCCAGCCTTGTCCAGCCCAGCCTTGTCCGCTGCGGGCTGGTTGCCGCCGTCATGCACGCTCATCCGTCCCTCCCAAGCGCCTGGATCCAGGCATGCCGATGGGTCTGATCTCGGAACGGAATTATTGTCCACAGTTTTGCTGCGCTGCACAACAGCAAATTAACCTGTGAAATAAGGCCCCCGTATTGGCCCATTCCTTCTGCTAGTGCCGGCCGTGGCGCTGGCGCCAATAGCGTTCCATGAGCAGGTAGGTGAAGGAGGCGGACCAGGTGATCATCACCAGCCCGGTCAGCGCCTCGGCCCCGGAAACCAGCCGGTGGATGCGGGTCAGGTGCTCGCTGTCGCCATAGCCCAGCGAGGTGTAGCTCTCGATCGAGGAATTGACGAAATCGAGGAAATTGCGTTTCGGCTCGTCGTCATAGCCCACGTCGAGGCCCTGGTGCGCCAGGAGATAGAGCACCACGGCAAACATCATCACCTCGATGAAATGCGCCCCCATGCACACCAGGACGCCCACCGTAACCAGGCTGCGGGTGGGCAGGAAATGCAGCCGCGGCAGCACCTTGAGCGCCGCCAGCTGCAGCGCCTCGTAGTGGATCCAGACGGTGGCCCCGACCAGGGCCAGGGTCAGAAGAACGTAACCGGTCACGCTGAAAACTCCCGGGATCGAGCGCCGGCGTCCAGCCGCCGGATGGCTTTCCTTGGCGGCGTTTTGCCGCTAAGAACGCACCCGCGTATGAATACCGATCAATCCCTTAGTATTCCTTGCCGGGCGCCGTCGCGCCGGGTCCGCTTGTCGCAGGGTGTCGCCGGCGTCCAGGCCGGGTTTGGCACCGGGCGGCGGCTGGCCGCACTGGCGGCCTTGCTGCTGGCACTGGCCGGCTGCGCCGCGGAAGCGCCCCCCGAGCAACCGGCATCGGTCGCCCAGGCCGGGCCCGCGGCGCCGGAGGCCGAGGCCCGGCGCTTCATGGTGGTGACCGCCAACCCCGACGCCTCGAAGGCCGCGCTCGACATCCTGCGCCGGGGCGGCAGCGCCGTGGATGCCGCCATCGCCGCCCAGGCGGTGCTGACCCTGGTGGAGCCGCAATCCTCCGGCATCGGCGGCGGCGCCTTCCTGCTGCATTGGGACAGCGTCACGCAAAAGCTGACCGCCTGGGATGGCCGCGAGGCGGCGCCGAAGAGCGCGCATGGCGACCTGTTCCTCGATGCCGACGGCAAGCCCCTGCCCTTTGCCGAGGCCGCGCTCGGCGGCCGGCCGGTGGGCGTGCCCGGCGTGCTGCGCATGCTGGAAGTGGCGCACCGGCGCGAGGGCCGGCTGAACTGGGCCGATCTGTTCCAGCCCGCCATCGACCTCGCCCAGAACGGCTTCACCATCGCGCCGCGCCTGGCCGAGGCGATCGCCGCGGACGGCGACCTGAAGCACGATCCCGACGCCGCCGCCTATTACTTCGACGCCGCAGGCGCGCCGCGCGCCGCCGGCGCCACCTTGCGCAATCCGCAACTGGCGGAAGCGCTGAGTCAGATCGCGCAGGGCGGCGCCGACGCCTTCTATGGCGGCGCCATCGCCCAGGCGATCGTCGACGAGGTGAACCAGGAGGGCACGGTTCAAGGGGCGACGGGGCGCATGACCGCCGCCGACCTGCTGGAGTATCGCGCGCGGGAGCGGGCGACGCTTTGCGCGCCCTATCGCGCCTACGAGGTCTGCAGCATGGGGCCGCCGACCTCTGGCGGCATCGCGCTGCTGCAGGTGCTCGGCATCCTGCGCCAGTTCGACCTGGCGCCGATGCATCCGGGCGGCGCGCAGGCGATGCATCTGCTGGCCGAGGCCAGCCGCCTCGCCTTCGCCGACCGCAACCGCTATGTCGCCGACGAGGATTTCGCCCGCGTCCCGGTCGCCGGCCTGCTCGACGAGGCCTATCTGCGCGCCCGCGCCGGGCAGATCCGCGCCGATCGCAGCCTGGGCGAGGCGCAGCCGGGCAAGCTCAGCGATCCGCTGGTCCTCGCGCAACTGCAGCCCTTCGCGAGCCAGAAACAATTCGAGCCCGCCTCCACCTCGCACCTGATCATTGTCGACAGCGCCGGCGACATCGTCAGCATGACCAGCTCCATCGAGCGCGCCTTCGGCTCGCAGCTCATGGTGAAGGGCTTCATGCTGAACAGCGAGCTCACCGATTTCTCTTTCCTGCCGGCCTCCGAGGGACGCCTGGTCGCCAACCGGGTCGAGCCCGGCAAGCGGCCGCGCAGCTCGATGACGCCGGTCATCGCCTTCGACCAGGACGGCAAGCCCGCCTTCGCGCTCGGCTCGCCGGGCGGGTCCAGCATCATCGGCTACGTGGCGCAGGCGGTGGTCGAACTGGCCGATTGGGGCCGTTCGCCGGGCCAGGCGGTGGCGGCACCCCATGTGCTGAACCGCAACGGCGCCACCGAGGTCGAGGCCGGCACCGCGGCAATCGATCTGCGCGCCGCGCTCGAGGGCCTCGGCCACCAGGTGCAGGAGAGCCCGTTGCAGAGCGGCCTCGCCATCGTGCGCTTCGTCGACGGGCGCATGATCGGCGCCGCCGATCCGCGCCGCGACGGCGTCGCGCTGGGCGAATGACACGCGGCCGGCACGCGACCTAAGGCATGCGCGCCAAGCGCGCGGGAAGAAGCAGGATACGGACATGACCCAGGATCGCGCCTCGGTGAAGTTGATGCAGGGTGGCGACCGCCGCGCCCTGACCGGCCATCCGTGGATCTTCTCCAACGAAGTGGCGATGGACGCGGCGACCAAGGCGCTGCCGCCGGGCGAGATCGTCACCGTGGAGCGGGCCGACGGCCGCGCGCTCGGGGTCGGGCTGTTCAATCCGCGCTCGCTCATCGCCATCCGCCTGCTGACCCGCGATGCCGCACGCGCGATCGACGAGGATTTCCTGGCGAAGCGCCTGAAGCGCGCGGTGAAGCTGCGCGACCGGATGATCGGCGTGCCGCATTACCGGCTGATCCATGCCGAGGCGGACGGACTGCCGGGTTGCGTCGTCGATCGCTTCGGCGACGTGCTGGTGGTCGAGCCGAACTCGGCCGGCATGGACCGCCTGTCGGGCCAGCTGGTGGCGGCGCTCGACAAGATGCTGCGGCCGAAGGCCATCGTGCTGTCCGGCGACGGGCCGGCGCGGGCGCTGGAGGGACTGGAGCCGGTGCACCTTCTGGCCAAAGGCAATCTTGCCGGCGCCATCGATGTCGTCGAGCACGGCGCGCATTTCCTGGCCGAGCCTGGCGAAGGACAGAAGACCGGCTGGTTCTACGACCAGCGCGACAACCGCCAGCTCGCGGCGCGCTTCGCCCGCGACGCCGACGTGCTCGACCTCTACGCCTATAGCGGCGGCTTCGGCATCCAGGCGGCGCGCCACGGCGCCAAGTCGGTGCTCTGCGTCGACCGCTCAGGCCCCGCGATCGCCCTGCTGCGCCAGGCGGCGGAGCGCAACGACGCGGCCGCGCGGGTCACCACCGAGGTCGCCGAAGCCTTCGAGTTCCTGGAAATGGCCGCGGCCACCCACCGCACCTTCGACCTGGTGATCGCCGACCCGCCGGCCTTCGTCAAAGCCAAGAAGGATTTCCACCAGGGCGGCCGCGCCTATCGCAAGCTGGCGCGCATGTGCGCGTCGCGGGTGCGCAGCGGCGGCTTCCTTTTCCTCGCCTCCTGCTCGCATCACATGCCGGCGGAAGAGTTCCAGGCCCAGGTCGCGCGCGGCCTGCACGAGGCCGGCCGTGCCGGGCGCATTCTTTTTGCGACGGGAGCGGCACCGGATCATCCGGTGCATCCGATGCTGCCCGAGAGCGCCTATCTCAAGGCGCTGCTGCTGCAGGTGGATTGATTGGGAAGGCGTGACCGGCCTGGTGCCGGTCGTGAATGGATTGACCGGCCTGGTGCCGATCGTGAATGGGTTGACCGGCCTAGTGCCGGTCGTGGCCTTCGGCGGGATGCGCGGTCAGCCGGGCGATGCCGTAGAACGCCAGCAGGATGCAGAACACGAAGAAGCCGAGTCCGCCCCAATAGGTGAGGTCGCCATGCCCGCGCGCCGCGACCGACAGCGCCACGACGCCGAACAGCCCCAGCAGCACCACCGTCCCGATCCGGCTCAATTCCTGCATGTCCGATTCCCCCTGGCCCCGATGCGGCGCCAAAATAAGCGGCGGTCGAGCGGACCGCAAGCCATCCAAAGGTCATAGGGCGCGCGGGAAACAGCCGGCAGGCCGGCCCTAGGCCGCCGCCCGGTCGGGCAGTTCCAGCACGAAGGTGGCGCCCTTGGCGTCGTTGCTGGCGAGGCGCAGGTCGCCGCCTTGCACCCGCATCAGCTCACGCGCGATGGCGAGGCCGAGGCCGGTGCCGCCGGAGCGCGCCGAGCCCTGGAACGGCACGAACAGCTTCTGCAGCGCCTTGGGCGGCAGCCCCGGCCCGTCATCGGCCACCTCGATCTCGATCTTGCCGTCCTTGCGGCAGGCCCTGACCGCCACCGTGCCGGCGCCCATCTGCAGGGCGTTCTCGGCGAGGTTGTGGATCACCCGTTGCAGCTGTGCCCTGTCGGCGGTGAGCTGGAAATCGGGCGCGTAGTCGGCGCTCAGCACCTTGGTGCCGTTCAGGTATTTGCCGAGGCTCTCGCTCACCTCGCCCTGCAGCTCGGCCAGCGGGAAGCGTGAATAGCTCGGCTTGCCCGGACCCTCGCGGGTGAAGTTCAGCGTGTCGCTGCAGAGCGCTATGGCGCGGTCGAGCGAGCGCAACAGCGCCGGGGCCATCTTCTGCACTTCCGGATTCGGGCTGTGCGCCAGGCGGTCGGCCACCAGCTGCGCCGTCGCCAGCACGCCGCGCAGATCGTGGTTGATCTTGCTGACCGCGGTGCCGAGCGCCGCCAGCCTTTCGCGCTGCTTCAGCGCCTTCTGGATCTGCTTTTGCATCTGGATGAATTCGCGCTCGGCCACGCCGACCTCGTCGCTGCGACGGCGCGCCGCCTCGTCGCGCGACATGTCCTCCGGATTGGCGCGGAATTCCATCATGCGCTGGGTCAGGAGCCGCATCGGCCGGATCAGCAGCCATTGCAGCGCGCCGAAGATGAGCGTGGCGGTGACCAGCGAGATGACGATGCTGAGGCCCAGGATGCGCCAGGAATAGGCGATCATCCCCTGGCGCAGCGGCGCTTCGTCCAGCACGACGTCGAGCCAGGCGTCACCGGCCTGCGGCGTGTGACCCTTGACCCGGAGCAGCCGGTTGCCGTCGCTCATCAGGGTGGTGAAGGCGTCCTTGATCAGCGTGGTCGCCATCTGGTCGGTGAGGTCGATGGTGGCGTCGATGATCGGCGGTGGCGTCGAGCCACGCAGCACCAGGTTCTTGCCGTCGGGCGTGCGCAGGGCGATGAGCCTGGCCCCGGCATTGTCCAGCAGCTTGAGTTCCAGTTCCGGGTCGATCATGAAATCCGGGGTCGCCTCGAGGGCGAGGATCGCCAGGTAGGAATTGGCCAGCCGTTCCTCCAGCCAGGTGGCGCGGAAACGCGCGATCGAGGGCGCGTAGATCAGCACCTCGCTCAGCATCACGAAGGAGACGGTGAGGACCAGCAGCTTGGCGGACAAGCCGCGGCCGAAGCCCGGCAGCGCTGGCTTTTCTTCCGACATGGCCTAGCGGCTCTTCCGACGGGGCAAGCCGCGGGAACGCTGGTTTTCCATGCTGGTTAGATAGCTTTTCAGCCAAACCAGCGCAAGAACCGCACCAGGCGCCGGACGGCCGGGGAAAACAGCTTCGGGGTGTAGAACTGCCCCGCGGCGCGCTTGGAAAGCTCGCCCAGGGTCGGATAGGGCAGCATCAGCCCAGCCACGGCCGAAAGCTTCAGGCGGCGGGACATGGCCAGGCTCCAGGGCGCCAGCAATTCGCCGGCCTGGCGGCCGACGATGGTGACGCCCAGGATCGTGCCGCCACGATCGCTGACGATCTTGATGAAGCCGCTTTCCGCCCGCTCCGCCCGGGCGCGGTCGTTCTCGGCATAGGGAATGCGGGTGACCACCGGGTCGTCGCCCCCACCCCGCGCGGCGTCGCGCGCCGCGGCCTCGGTCAGGCCAAGCTGCGCCAACTCCGGATCGGCATAGGTGACCCAAGGCAGGGTCCGGGCATCGAACTTTGCCGGCAGGCGGAACAGCGCGCTGCGGATGACCAGGCCCGCCTGGGCGCCGGCGACATGGGTGAAGGCAGGTCCGCCGGTGCAATCGCCGATCGCGTAGACGCGGCGGTTGCTGGTCCTGAGGCCGGCATCGACATTGATGCCTTTGGGCGAGAAGGCGATCCCGGCGAGGTCAAGGCCCAGGCCCTCGACCCGCGGCTTGCGCCCGACGGCGACCAGCAGGTGGCCGCCTTCGAGCCAGCTGGTGTTGCCGCCGGCGTCGCGACAGGCGAGGCGCACGCGCTCCCCGGCCGGCGCCGCTTCGGTCGCGGTGGCGTTCTCATGCAGCGTGACGCCATCGGCGAGCAGCGCGGCGCGGACCAGGTCCGCCGCCTCGGCATCGTCGCGCGGCAGCAGCTTGCCCATCTCCACCAGCTGCACCCTGGCGCCGAGGCGGGCGAAAGCCTGCGCCATCTCGACGCCGATCGGACCGCCGCCCAGCACGATGAGGTCCCGGATCTCGGCGAAGCGCTGGAAGATCGTCTCGTTGGTGAGGAACGGCACCCGGTCGAGGCCGGCGATCGGCGGGATGAAGGCGCTGGAGCCCACCGCCAGCACGAAGCGGCGCGCCTTGATCCGGGTATCGCCCGCCTCGACGGTGTCGCGATCGACGAAACGCGCGCGCGCCTTGAGCACGGTGACGCCGAGGCCCTCGAAGCGCGCGACCGAATCGTGCGGCGCGATCCCGGCGATGACGTCCTGCACATGGCGCGCGACGGCGGCGCGATCGATCGTGGGCGCCGGCGCGGCAATGCCGAAGGGTGCGGCGGCGCGATGCGCCACGGCCGCGTGGGCGGCGGCCAGCAGCGCCTTCGACGGCACGCAGCCGTAGTTCAGGCAATCGCCGCCCATGACGCCGTCCTCGACCAGCACCGTCGCGGCGCCGAGCTGCGCCGCGCCGGCGGCGACCGACAGCCCGGCCGAGCCGGCGCCGATGACGCAGAGGTCGGGCGTCAGCGTCCGCATCACGGCGCTCCGCGGCGGCGGCGCCAGTATTTCACCGCGACCGGCAAGGCGGCGAGCAGGCCGAGCCCGGTCAGCGCCATCTTCACTTCGGGATTGAGCAGGCTGTGCCAGGTGAGCGCCGCGTCGCCTTCGAGGACGCTGCCGAGGCCGGCGCCGACGATGCTGTAGACCAGCGTGCCGGGAATGATGCCGAGCGCGGTGGTGGCGATGAACACGCCGAGCGAGACGCCGAGGAAGGCCGGCAGCAGGTTGGCGACGAAGAACGGCACCACCGGCACCAGGCGCATCATCAACAGGTAGCTCCACTGGTTCTCGCCGAAGCCGCGCTCGATCTTGGCGAGCCAGGGTCCGGCATGCTCATGCAGGTATGCGCCGAGCGAGGTCTTGGCGGCGAGGAAGATGAGGCAGGCGCCGGTCGTCGCCGCCACCACGGTGACACAGAGCGCCGGCACCACGCCGAACAGGAAACCGGCGATGATGGTGAGCCATACGGCTCCCGGCAGCGACAGCGCCACGAACAGCACATAGATCCCGGCATAGATCAGCAGCGCCATCAGGTAGTGCGCCGTGACGAAGTCCACGAGCTCCTCGTGATGCGCGCGCAACCGGTCGAGGCTGACGTAATGATTGAGCCCGAAGGCGAAGAACAGGATCGTGCCCAGCACCAGCCCGCCAAGGGGCAGCCAGCGGCGCCAGCGGCGGCGCGACACGGTCTCGCCGTGCGGTCGCACGGGACGTTCCGGCATCGGTTGGTCCGGTGTGATCATCCCTGATCCGGTCCTGAAACAGCATGGGCCGCGCGGATGGCGTCCCCCCGTTGCAAGACGGGCCACCCACAACCGATGTTAGCCGCCGCGGCAGCGCTTGCCACTCACTAAGTGTTGAGCGGGCCGGTCGATGCCTGAACGGCATGGAAATCCGGGCCCCGGACCGCGATACCCCCACTCGCCCCGCGGTTGGGCCGCGATTGCCTTCCGCGCGGCTAGGCGGCGACGCCCTGGCGCTTCGCGCGCCCGCGGCGCACCAGCTCGCCCCAGCGCTGAGTCACGGTCCGGCAGAAGGAGGCGGCGCTGGCGCCAAACTGGGCCACGCCGTCCCGCGCGCGCTGCAGTTCCTGGTTGCCGCGTTCGTCGCCGAAGCGGCGGCGGATCGACTGGCCCGAGACGTCGAACCACTGATGCGCCAGGGTCTCCGACACCTCGAAATGGCATTGGAAGGCATAGGTGGTGTCGCCGAGGCGGAAGGCCTGGTTGCGGCAATCGGCGCCCTGCATCAGGTGCACGGCACCCTGCGGCATCGCGAAGGTGTCTTCGTGCCACTGCATGATTCGGTGGCGCGGCGCCAAGCCCTGCAACAGCGGATCCTGCCGGCCGGCTTCGGTCAACTCCAGCTCGCGAAAGCCGAATTCGAACACGTCATGGCGCCACACCTTCTCGCCGAAGGCCCGCGCCAGCAGCTGGCTGCCGAGGCAGATGCCGAGCAGCGGCTTCTCCGCCGCGTGGAATTCGCGCAGCAGATCCAGCATCGGCCTGAAGACCGGATAGTTGACCTCGTCGCCGGCGTGCTGCGGCCCGCCGAGGATGATGGCGGCGTCATGGCCCGCGGTGGTTTCCGGCAGCGTGCCGCCGTCGCAGGGCAGCACCACGTCGAGGGTCGCTCCCGCGGCCTCGAGATGATCGCCGACCAGGGACGCCGGCGAATGGGCGTTGTTCTGGATGACCAGGATCTTCATGGATCGCGTTCTCCCCCGCGTTCTTGCGGCGCGGATGATGGCTTAGGCCTCAGGACGAGACAATGGGCAGAAAGGATGGGCAGCATTGCAGCCGGAGCGTTTCCCCCGGGCCGCGACAGCAGGCTGTCCCGGAAAAAGATGCCGGCGAATCAACCGCTAGTGCTCAAGGTGCCGGCGCGGCAACAGGCGGCGCAGCAGCCCGCCATTCGCCCCCGCCAGCAGCGAGGCGACGTAGAGCGCGCCGGCGGCCAGGATGACCGACGGCCCCGAGGGTAGATCGGCATGATAGGAGACCAGCAGCCCGCCGATCGAGGCCGCGCAGGCGAGCAGCATGGCGACCGCGATCATGCGGCCGATGGAGATGGTCCACAGCCGCGCCGAGGCGGCAGGCAGCATCATCAGCCCCACCGCCATCAGGGTGCCCAGCGCCTGCATCGCCGCCACCATGTTGATGACGACCAGGGTGAGGAACAGTACATGGGCGAGGCCGCCGCGCCCGCCCACCGCCTTCAGGAAGGCCGGATCGAAGCATTCGGCGACCAAGGTGCGATAGATCGCCGCCAGCACCAGGATGGTGAGGCTGGCGGTCGCCGCGATCAGCAGCAGCGCGTCGTCGGAGACCGCCAGCAAGGTACCGAACAGGATGTGCAGCAGATCGACATTGCTGCCCTTGAGCGAGACCAGCAGCACGCCCAGGGCCAGCGAGATGAGATAGAAGCCGGCCAAGGCGGCGTCTTCCTTGAGTGGCGTGAGGCGGCTCATGCCACCGGCCAGCAGCGCCACCAGCAGGGCCGCGGCCAAGCCGCCGAGGCTCATCGCCCAGAGCGACAGGCCGGCCAGCAGGAAGCCGAGCGCGGCCCCCGGCAGGATGGCATGCGACATCGCATCGCCCATCAGGCTCATCCGGCGCAGCACCAGGAAGCAGCCGATCGGCCCGGCGCTGACCGAGAGCGCCAGGCACGCCACCAGCGCCCGGCGCATGAAGCCGAATTCGAGCAGCGGCTGCAGGAAGAGATCGTAGAGCATGGCGATCAAAGCTGCCTTCGCCCGAGAATTCCTTCCTTCCCCCCTTGCGGGGGAAGGCAGCGGAGGCTTAGCGAACGTCGTGAGCTTAGCCGCAGCCGGATGGGGGGATGCGCGCCCCTGCGGACAAATGTCCGCATTCGCGGACGGGGCAGGCGCGCGTCGCCGGAGGCGACAATATCCTGCACCAAGGCAGGCCGGAGAAACCAGGCGCTGCAACACCCCCCATCCCACCCTTCCCCCGCAAGGGGGGAAGGAGCAGAGCGCGTTGCCCGTGTCATTGACTTCATCGCTCGCACACCGCCGCGGGATCGGTCCAGTTGTCGGCGAGCGTGCGGGCGCGGGCGAGGTTGGCCTCGGTCACCACCTCGGCCGAATCGCCCCAGGCGACCAGCTCGCGCGCCATCAGCAGCGCCTGCGGGAAGTCGCGCTTCACATGCTCCAGGTCATGCAGGGCGGCGATCACCGTGCGGCCGGCCCGGTGCCAGTCCAGCACGATGCGCATGAGATCGGCGCTGGTCTTGTGGTCGACGGCGTTGAATGGCTCGTCGAGCAGGATCACCGATGCCTCCTGCACCATCAGCCGGGCGAACAGGACGCGCTGGAACTGGCCGACCGACAGCTTGCCGATCGGCTGCGCCTCGAGGCCCTGCAGGCCGACGGCGGCGATCGCCGCGGCGCTGGCGGCACGGTCCCCGGCGCCGATGCGTTTCAACGCGCCGACCTTGCGCCAATGGCCGAAGTCCACCACGTCGATCACCCGCAGCGGGAAGCTGCGATCGACATCGACGACCTGCGGCAGATAGGCGACCTTGGCACGCGGGACGGCGAAGTCGATGGCGCCGTGGCTCACCGGCAGGACGCCGGCGATCGCCTTCAACAGCGTGCTCTTGCCCGCACCATTCGGCCCGATCAGGGCGGTGAGGCTGCCGGGTGCGAAGCCGCCGGTCAGGTGGTGCACCACCGGATGGCGGTCATAGGCGATGGTCACGTCGTCGAGTCGCAGGATGGCGGCGGCGTCCCGACGCGCGGCAGGGCGATGGGCGAGATCGTGCATGGCGGCCGCGCGCGGGTGCCTAGGGTCGGGTGAGATTCCGGCGGCGGCGCATCAGGCCGCCCACCAGACCAGGACCCACAGCAGCGTCAGCGCCACACCGACGGCAGCCAAGCGCCGGCCGGCGCCCCAGCACAGGATCGTTTCGCTGCCCAACGTCGTTTCGCTGCCGAATGTCGTTTCGCTGGTCGCCATCGTTTGGCCGCCCGACGTGATCTGCATGCCCGTCACCCCGAAGGAAGGGCTCCGTTATAACATAACATTTCCGATCGGGAAGGGCCCTGATTTACATATATATTTCAAGCGCTTGGCTGTGCCGACGCCGGCGGAGGCAAAGTCTCCCAGAGGCTTTCGAGGTGGCTGACACGTCCGGGGAGCGTGATCCGCGCCTGGGTGCCGACGCCGACATCGCTGATCAGGTCCAGCATCCCGCCATGCCGCTCGACCAGCTTGCGGCTCAGCGGCAGGCCGAGCCCGGTGCCGTTGGTGGCGCGGTTGAGGTCGCTTTCGACCTGGTGAAAGGGCTCGAACACGCGCTCCAGCTGTGCTGCCGGGATGCCGCAGCCGGTATCCGCCACCACGATGGCGAGGTCGCTTTCCCCGGTCACGGCGGCCTTCAGGGTGACCAGGCCGCCGGGCGGGGTGAACTTGATGGCATTGGCCAGCAGGTTGACCACGCATTGGCGCAGCCGGCGCTCATCGGCTTTCACCGCCACCTGCGGCGACGGCGGCATGGCAAGGCCGACGCCGTTCGCCTCCGCCTGGGCGCGCACCAGGCGCAGGCAATCCATCAGGAACTGCGCCAGGTCGAATTGCGCCTCGTTCAGCGGCAGGTGATCGGCCTCGAGCCGCGAGTAGTCGAGGATGTCGTTGATCAGCGACAGCAGATGCGCGCCGCTGTCGCGGATGTCGGCGACGTATTCCGCGGTGCGCGCGCGGTCGAGGTCGGCGGCGCGCGGCAGCAGCAGCAGTTCGGCGAATCCGATGATGGCGTTCAGCGGCGTGCGCAGCTCGTGGCTCATGGTGGCGAGGAAGCGCGACTTCGCCGCGCTGGCATCCTCCGCCCGGCGCTGCGCCTCCTCCAGCTCCACGGCGCGCAGATGCGCCAGGTCGACGGTCTTCTCCAGCAGGGTCATCATGGTGCCGATGCCGAGATAGCGGTCCTGCTCCACCACCGCGAAGCCGCCGGAGATGGCGCCGGGATGGCGGAAGGCGATCAGCTCCTTGACCCCCTCGATCGGCATGTCGGCCTCGACCACCATGGCGTCGCGGGTCACCAGCGGGCCGACCGGGCGACGCCAGTAGACGTCGGCCCAGAGCGGCTGCGAGAACTGGAACAGCAGCCGCTCGCGCTCCAGCAGTCCGGTCACCCGCCGCGCATTGTCGAGCACCGCGAAGCTCGGCACCTGCGGATGGCTGGCGCACAGGTCGAAGACGGCGCCGCCCGTCCATCCCTCATCCAGCGTCGGCGCAACGCCGGCGAGGTCGCGCGCCAGCACCTGGTTGCGTGAGGCGCGGTGCAGGCTGTGCGGCCTGAACGGCGTCGATGAATCGTTCGCGTGCGGCATGCCGAAAGCTGCTTTCAGATCCCTCGATAGGCCGCTGAACTTTAGTTAAGGAAACTTGCGCGGGCGTTAATCGAAGCCCCGCGTTGCATGACATTTGCATGACAGATGCTCTGGAAACGCCTGGGGGACAGGCATTACTTCGCCCTACGACATACCGCTGCGTCTTGCGCCGCCGCGCGAAGTCACGCTTGCACCGGCCCTGAAAAAGCTTCGGCCATTATTTCTGCTCGGGCCGGCCCTGAAAAAGCTTCGGCCTGCGCCGACGGGGAGTCGACGCAGGCCGTCTCGAGGAGAGAGGTGTTAGACGAGACGCCGCGGCCGTACGAAATCAGCGGCCGTAGCGGTAGAGATCGGTGCCGTTTTCCTCCAGCCATTCCCGCGCGCCGTCGACCGTGCGGCAGATCTCGCCGCAGAGTTTCCAGAAGCGCGGGCCGTGATTCATTTCGCGCAGATGCGCGACCTCGTGCGCGACCACGTAGTCCATCACGTGACGTGGTGCCAGGATGAGACGCCAGGAGAAGGAGAGCACGCCGTCGGTCGTGCAGCTGCCCCACCGGCTCTTGGTGTCGCGCAGGATGACGCGCTTGACGCTCTTGCCGATCTGCTCGGCCTTGGCGCGGGCGCGCGCCTCGATCTCGCGGCGCGCCTCCAGCTTCAGCCAGTCGGCGACGCGGCGCGCGACGTGGTCCTCATGCCCGGCGACGTGGATCTCCTGGTCCTCGCACCACACCACGCCGCGCGCATTGGCGCGGTGGCGGATACGATGCGGCACGCCGAGGAAGGGCACCGTGCTGCCATGGGCGAACGAGACCGTCTCGGGCAGCTGGTCGAGGCGTTCCTCGATCCAATCCTTGTTCGAGAGCGCGAAACGGCGGCCTTCGTCACGCGATGTGCGTTTTGGCAGCACCACCACGATACGCGAAGCGCCGTAATCGAGACGCAGGATGATGCGGCGCGCGCGGCGGTTCTCCTGATAGACCAGGGGCACCTTGCGATCGTCGAAATTCATCAGCTGGAGATCGGCCGCCTCGTTCATGCGGCGCCGCTTCGCGGCCGCTTTCACGCGCCCGCGCTTGCTGGATTTTCCGCGATTTTCCAAGGCTTTCGGCATGACCGTCCCAAGCAACCCGTCCGCTCTCGACGATCAGAATACGGCCCCGGCTCGGCCGGTTTCAACCGATTACGCCTTTTTTCGAGCGCGCCCCGAAGCGGCCCCGGCGGCGCCCTGTTCGGCCGCGATAAGGGCCTGTTTTCGCTCACTTCCCCAGGCATAGCCACCGAGTTTTCCGTCATTACGCAAAACGCGGTGACAGGGAATGGCGATCGCCACGGGGTTGTTGGCACAGGCATTGCCTACCGCGCGCATGGCGGCCGGACGGCCGATGGCGGCGGCGATCTCGGCATAGGACCGGGTCTCGCCGCGCGGGATCCGGCGCAGCTCCTCCCACACCTGGCGCTGGAAGGCGGTGGCGCGGATGTCGAGCGGCAGGTCGCGGTGCGGCGCCCGGCCCTCGAGCCGGCGCAGGATCTCGCGCAGGAAGGTCTCGAGCGCATCGTCGTCACGGTCGATCTGCGCGGCGCCGAACTCGTCGCGCAGATGGCGCACCATCTTCGGCTCGCTGTCGCCGAGCTCGACACGGCAGAGGCCCTTTTCCGTCGCCGCCACCAGCACCAGGCCAAGGCTGCAGGACGCGAGGCCGTAGCGGATCTGCTGGCCTTGTCCGTCGCGTGCGTAATTGGCCGGCGTCATGCCGAGCGCGCCCGCCGCGCGCTCATAGACGCGGCTGGACGAGCCGTAGCCCGCCTCGAAGGTGGCGCCGGCGACGCCGCCGCCGCTCTTCAACCCGCGGCGCAGGCGCTTCAGGCGCAGCGCGTCGTCGTATTGCCGCGGGCTCACCCCCAGCACGCGCTTGAACTGGCGCTGCAGGTGCCAGGGCGAGACACCCGTGTGGTCGCCCAGTTCCTTCAGGCTCACCGGACCGTCGGCCTCTTCCTCGGCACGGCGTTCGATATAGGCGGCGGCTTCGCGCACCGCGCTGACGATCTGCTCGGACATGGCGTTCGCTTTCCTGGCTCGCGTGGTCATGGCCGATATCTAGGTCCTCGGGGGTGCCGCCCGCTATCCGGGCCTTGCGCGAAAAAATGCGCGCGATTCCAAAGGCATGCAAGCGCCGCGACGGGCGCTACTTCCATTCGACGAGATGGTCCTCGAGATCGCCGGCCTCGGTCTCGGAGATCACGCGGCCGCGCACCGAAACGCCGGCCTTATGCACCGCCTTGCGGTCGCCGCAGACCAGGTGATGCCAGGCGTAGAGATCCTTGCCCTCCGCCACCAGCCGGTAGGCGCAGGTTTCGGGCAGCCAGCGCAGCTTCTTCACGTTGCGCGGCGTCAGCTGCACGCAATCCTTCACGTGCTTGTGGCGCTCGGGATATTTCGTGCACTGGCAGCTCTTGGTGTCGAGCAGCTTGCACACGACGTTGGTGAAATAGAGCTTGTCGGTGTCGACATCGATCAGCTTGTTGAGGCAGCACTTGCCGCAGCCGTCGCACAGGCTCTCCCACTCGGCCTGGGTCATCTGGCCGAGCTTCTTGGTCTTCCAGAAGGGCTGGTCACTGGCGGGCATCTGACCCGAGCATATCGCGTGTCGCGCGCGACGGCGAGTCTAGCGCAGGCCGCGCACGAAATCCGCCCAGGCCGGATAGATGAACTGGCGCCACTTGCGGCCGTTGAAGATGCCGTAATGGCCGACGCCTTCCTGCTCGAAATGGCGGCGCCGCGCATTCGGGATGCGGGTGCAAAGCGCGTGCGCGGCCCTGGTCTGGCCGAGGCCGGAGATGTCGTCGAGCTCGCCTTCGATGGTCATCAGCGCGGTCTGCTCGATCGCCGCCGGCACCACCTTCTCGCCGCGATGGGTGAACGTGCCCTCGGGCAGCGAATGCTCCTGGAACACATGGCGGATGGTGTCGAGGTAGAAATCGGCCGAGAGGTCCATGACCGAGAGATACTCGTCGTAGAAGCGCCGATGGGCCGCAGCACTTTCGCCGTCGCCCTGCACCAGGTGATGGAAGAACTCGATATGCGAGGAGACGTGGCGCTCGGGGTTCATCGACATGAAGCCGCCGAGCTGCAGGAAGCCTGGATAGACCCGGCGCATGGCGCCCGGGTAATGCGGCGGCACCGAATCGATCACCTTGCGCTCGAACCAGGCGAGCTCCTGGCTGGTGCCCATGCGGTTGACCGCGGTCGGGTTGACGCGGGTGTCGACCGGGCCGCCCATCAGCGTGATGCTGGCCGGTGCTGCGGGATCCTGCATCGCCGCCATGATCGCGGCGGCGGCCAATACCGGCGGCGAGGGCTGGCACACCGCCATCACATGGGTGCCGGGGCCCAACACGCGCAGGAAGTCGATGATGTAGTCGATGTAGTCGGCGAGGTCGAAGCCGCCCTGGGCCAGCGGCACCATGCGCGCGTCGATCCAGTCGGTGATGTAGACGTCGTGCTTCGGCAGCAGCGTCTCCACCGTGCCGCGCAGCAGCGTGGCGTGATGGCCGGACATCGGCGCCACGACCAGCACGCGCGGGTCGTCATGGGCGCGCTTCAGGTCGCGGGCGAAATGCAGCAGGTGGCAGAACGGCTTTTCCGCCACCACCACCGGCTCGATGGCGGTGGCCTTGCCGTCGACCTCGACCAGGTCCAGGCCGAAGGCCGGCTTGCGGCGGTTCTGCGCCGCGCGGTCGAACAGCTCGAAGAAGGCGGCCGCGGCGCGGCCCGGCGTGGTGTAGGAATGCGGCAGCCAGGGATGGGTCAGCATCTGGTGCATCAGCCGCGCGGTCATCCGCGCCGGCGCCAGGCTGGCGTAGTGGGCCTCGATCGCTTGATAGAGCATGCCCGTTCCTTTGCGCTCCATCGCCACGGCCCGAATCGGCGCGGCGACTCGTCCACCCCAATTTCCCCCGGAGCGGTTGAAGAGACGTTACGAATCAATGGATTCCCGCGCAACTATCCTTTTGTCGGAAGCGGCGGGGCCGAGCCCCGCGTCCGCGGCAGGGCTGGAATGCGGAAATGTGCCCCAGCGGCTGGTCGCGGCGACAACGTTGCATGACGTGTTACAGCAGACCTGAATATGGCGGTTGGGGGAACGCCAGCCTCCGAAGCGAAGTTTCTCCAGTCGCTTCCACTAGTTGTTGGGCAGCGTCTGCATGAATTCGGCCTTGTTCATGCCGGGCCGCACCGTTGGCGCATAGAGAAGTCTAAGCAGAAACGTGCCTCCGTAGGGCGCCTCCTTCAACATGAACTCCGCCACGCTGTTCGCCTCTTGTCTCACATCGATAGGCTGGATTCCGTCGTAGGGGAAGAGGCCGAGGACCTGCATGAATGAGTCCGCGCCGCATCTGGCGGCCGAGACCGGCTCGCCAGAGTCGACGATTGTGATCGCGGCCTCCATCTGACCAGGCGATTGCATGCTGGTTGCAAGAGCAAAGCGACACGGATTGGCCTCCGCAGCCGAGACTTGACGCTGGAGAATGGACAGTAGCTTCGCAGTGCGGTCGCTAAAGAGATGGCCTGCCTGACCCCACTGTTGGCTGGTCCAGTTCCCGTTCGTAACAACGAAGTAGAAATCAAAGTCCGTTCCGCTGCAGCTTTGTATGGTTGGCGTGACTACCGCTTCAGACACGACCGCTTCGCAGAATTCAATTTTCATGTCGATTTTCTGGCCGAGCTGTTGTGTAAGTGGCGAGAAC
>JBGAGP010000079.1:0-23414 GCA_044226685.1 Dongiaceae bacterium | reverse complement strand
CGAGGGTCGCCGACATCACCAGCAGGCGCAGGTCCGCGCGCAGCGCCGCCTGGGCTTCCAGCGCGAAGGCCAGCGCCATGTCGCCCTCGATGCTGCGCTCGTGGAATTCGTCGAACAGGATGGCGGCGATTCCGGGCAGCGCCGGGTCGCCCTGGAGCTGGCGCAGGAACAGCCCGGTGGTCACCGCCTCGATCCGCGTCTTCGCCCCCACCTTGCGGTCGAGGCGCACGCGGTAGCCGACCGTCGCGCCGACCTCCTCGCCGAGGAGCGCCGCCATGCGCGCGGCGGCTCCGCGCGCGGCGAGGCGGCGCGGCTCCAGCAGGATGAATTTGCCGCCTTTCGCCCAATCGGCATCGAGCAGCGCCAGCGGCACCCGCGTGGTCTTGCCGGCGCCGGGCGGCGCCTCCAGCACCAGGTTCGGCGCAGCCGCCAGCGCCGCCTGGATCCCGGGGATCAGCGGCTCGATCGGCAGATCGGTGCGGAGGGGCGCATTCATGGCGCCGGACGTTACGTGCCGGCGAGCCAGTCCGCCAGATGGAATACCACCAGATAGCGGGCGACCTTGCCGACCGCGACCGGCACCAGGAAGGCGACGAAGGGCATGCGGGCGAGGCCGGCGGCCAGGGTCAGCGGATCACCGATCACCGGCAGCCAGGAGAACAGCAGCGACCACCCGCCATAGCGGCGGAAATACGATGCCGCGCGGGCCAGGTGGGGGTTGCCCGTCACCCAGCGCGATTCCGCCGCCCACCGGCCGACGGCCCAGTTGACGGCGGCACCGAGGACGTTGCCGAGGCTGGCGATCCCGATCAGCAGCCACGGGTCGTAGGCGCGGCTTGCCACCAGGCCGGCGAGCGCCGCTTCCGAGGACGCGGGAAACAGCGTCGCGGCGATGAAGGCGGCAAGGAACAGGCCGCCCAGTCCGGCGAACGCGAGGCTCATCCGGCGAGGTCGTCGAGGATCGGGCAGTCCGGCCGGTCGTCGCCGTGGCAAGTGTGCGCCAGGTGTTTCAGCGTGCGCACCATGGACTGCATCTCGGCGATCTTGCGCTCGAGCTCGGTGACATGCCTCGTCGCCAGATCCTTCACCTGGGCCGAAGAGCGGCGCCGGTTGCGCCACAAGGCGAGCAGCGTCTTGATCGTCTCCAGCGGGAAGCCCAGCGAGCGGGCGCGCTGGATGAAGCGCAGGGTGTGCACGTCGGCCGCGTCATAGAGCCGGTAGCCCGCCTGGGTGCGCTGCGCCCTGGCCAGCAGGCCGATCGATTCGTAGTGCCGGATCATCTTGGCCGAGACGTGCGACGCCTTGGCCGCCTGCCCGATCGTCATTGGTCCGGTCGTGGGGGCGTCGATCATGATTTTTCTCCCGCGCGGAAGCGCCAGCGGTTGAGGCTGAGCGCGTTGGTCACCACGGTGACGCTGCTGGCCGCCATCGCGGCGCCGGCGATGATGGGAGTGAGCCCGCCGAACGCCGCCAGCGGAATGCCGAGCACGTTGAACAGGAAGGCCCAGACCAGGTTCTGCACGATCTTGCGCTTGGTGGCGCGGGCCAGCGCGATGGCAGCCGGCGCCAGCAGCGGGTCGCCGCGCATCAGCGCGATGCCGGCGGTCTCGATCGCCACGTCGGTGCCGGTGGCCATGGCGATGCCGAGATCGGCGGCGGCGAGCGCCGGCGCATCGTTGATGCCGTCGCCCACCATCGCCACCACCTGGCCGGCGGCACGCAGATCGGTCACCGCCTGCACCTTGTCCTGCGGCAACAGCTCGGCCCGCACGTCGTCGAGGCCGATCTCCCCCGCGAGGTGGCGCGCCGCCGCCGCGTTGTCGCCGGTCAGCATCAGGCTCTTGATGCCGAGTTCGCGCAAAGCCGCCAGCGCTTGCTTCACCCCCGGCTTCGGCGCGTCGCCGAAAGCGAGCAGCGCCAGCACGCGATCGCCTTCCGCGAGATAGGACAGGCTGTTGCCTTGCGCCAGCAGGCGGGAAGCGGCGGCGTCCAGCGCGGCAAGGTCGAGGCCGCGCTCGCGCATCAGCCGCGCGTTGCCGAGGACGAGGTCGCGCCCGCCCACCTTGCCGCCGATTCCGCGGCCCGGCAGGGTGACGAGGTCGCTGGCCGCCGGCACCTGGAGGGCGCCCGCCGCCTCGACCACCGCATGGGCCAGCGGATGGTTGGCGCCTTGCTGCAGCGCCGCCGCCAGAGCCAATGCCTCATCCGGTGCAAGGCCGGGGGCCGGCACGATGTCGCTCAAGGTTGGCCGCCCGATGGTGAGCGTGCCGGTCTTGTCGAAGGCCATGATGGTGGTGGCGCCCGCCGTCTCCAGCGCCACCGCGTCGCGGATCAGGATGCCGTTCTTCGCCCCGACGCCGGTGCCGACCATGATCGCCGTCGGCGTGGCGAGGCCGAGGGCACAGGGGCAGGCGATCACCAGCACCGCGACCGCGTGCAGGATCGCCGCCTCCCAGCCATGGCCGGCGACGACCCAGCCGGCGACGGTGAGGACCGCGACCGCCAGCACCGCCGGGACGAACACCGCGCTGATCCGGTCGACCAGGCGCTGGATCGGCGCCTTGGCGCCTTGCGCCTCGGCCACCATGCGCACGATACGGCTCAGCATCGATTCGGCGCCCACCGCCGTCACCCGCACGAACAACAGACCGTCGCCGTTGATGGCGCCGCCGATGACGTGGTCGCCGGCCTCGACATCCACCGGCCGGCTTTCCCCCGTCAGCAGGGATTGGTCCACCGCCGAGCGGCCCTCGCTCACCGTGCCGTCGGCGGCGATGCGCGCGCCCGGCTTCACCACCAGCAGGTCGCCGCCGCGCAAGGCCGCAATCGGCACGATCTCGTCGCCCCCCGCCCGCCTGACCAGGGCCTCGGTCGGGCGCAGGGATTCGAGCGCCGCCAGCGCCTGGAGCGTGCGGCGCTTGGCGCGGCTTTCCAGCCATTTGCCGAGGCGCACCAGGACGATGATCACGGCAGCGGATTCGAAATAGAGATGCACCTCGCCGTTCAGCATCAGATAGAGGCTGAGCCCGAAGGCGGCCGAGGTGCCGAGCGCCACCAGCACGTCCATGTTGGCCGTGCCGCCGCGCAGCGCCTTCCAGGCGCCGGCATAGAATGGCGCGCCCAGCCAGGCCTGCACCGGCAGGGCCAGGGCGAATTGCCACCATGCCGGCAGCATGACATGGGTGTCGGCCAGCGCGCCCAGCATCGGCGCCACCAGCGGCACGGTCAGCACCGCGCCGGCCAGGATGCCAATGAGCTCGCGGCGTGCGGCGCCGCCGTCATCCCGCTCTCCGCTTTCAGCGCGCACGCCGTAGCCGGCCTTGTGGATCGCGCCTTCGACCGCCGCGCGGGTGACCCGGGCGTCGCCGTCGACCCGCGCCACCTCCGTCGCCAGGTTGACATTGGCCTCGGCCACGCCCGGCAGGCGCCGCAGCACCTTCTCGATGCGCGTGGCGCAGGCGGCGCAGGTCATGCCGCTGACCCCGACGCTGAGATGGGTGGCTGATGGCATCGTTTGGGGTGCCTGGCCGGCAGGGCCCGGCGTGCTGAGTTCGGCCTGTGTCATGTCCCCTAGATGGACCTTCCCATCATTGGAAGGTCAAGGGGGATATGGTCGCACGTCCCGGTTCACGGCAAGAATCGTCGCTCCGCCCTCCGCGCCGGGGCGACGAAAGAGCGGTTGCGGCGCAATGCCCTTGACCTTCCCATGATGGCAACCTCCATATTCCGCCCGAGAGACGGAAATCACGGAGTCCTTCCATGCAGACCCTGAAAGTCACCGGCATGACCTGCGGCGGCTGCGTCGCCTCGGTGAAGCGCGCCTTGGCCGGGCTTGCCGCCGGCACGCCGGTCGAGGTCGATCTCGCCAAGGGCGAGGTCGCGATCGCCGACACCATCGACCGCAAGCGCGCCATCGCCGCCATCGAGGATGCCGGCTACGACGTGGCCCAGTAGGCGCCTCGCCGGCGCTACTTGGCGGCGGCCGCCTGGGGTGACGCCGCCTGGGGTGACGGCTTGAACAGATGCGCCGCGTGGGTGATGGCCCCGCCGGCGCGAATGGCGGCGGAGACCAGCGCCGCCTCGGCCAGTTCCGCGTCGTCGGCGCCGTGGCGGCGCGCATCGCGGGTGTGGAACTCGATGCAATAGGGGCATTGCGTCGCCAGCGCCACGGCCACCGCGATCAGTTCCTTGTATTTGCGCGGCACCGCGCCGTCGGCGAAGGCAGCGTCGCCGAAGGCGTTGAACGCCGCCATCGCCTGCGGCGCGGCGCGGTCCAGATCGGCCAGCCGCGCCATGTTCTTCATGTCGTACATCCGTGTTGCTCCTGTCCGGTGACGGCGCAGCCTCCCGACCCGGCGAGTGTCCGGGAGGCGGCCGGCCGACGCCAATGCCGATCGGCTATCGAGCCCCTGCGCGGCGGTATCGGATTGTGACGGAATCCGCCGGCGAAGCGTGACGGATCGGCGTCGTTTTGTATTGAATAGAATGACGCCTGTGTGACAGAACTTCTTGTAATTAGTTGTACTAATGACGATCATCCGTGTCTTTATTTTGAAGTTTTAAGTAAAACTTCGCATTTGGATTGACTTGCCGACGGCCGGCGGGGGATCGTTCCGCGCGGATCAAATCCTCCCGACCCGGCCGGCGCCGCGCGCACCGGTGAACGCGCAGCAATCGAGCGGCGCACGGGCCGCGCCGGGGGGACGACATCCGCGGGGTGTTGCCGGCGGCATCCGCGAGGGCCGGCCGGCGCGACAATCGCAAAACTTGGGGATCACACGATGAAGCGAATACTCCTGGGGACCACGGCGCTGTTCGGCGCCGGGCTGGCGGCGGCGCCGGCCATGGCGGCCGACGGCATCAAGCTCGCCGTCGGCGGCTTCTTCCGCGAGGCTTTCATGATCGTCGCCGATGACGACGATGACGGCGAGCTCGGCAACGAGCACAACACCGATGGCTTCTTCAACGACGCCGAAATCCACTTCAAGGGCGAGACCGCGCTCGACAACGGCCTCACCGTCGGCGCCCGGGTGGAGCTCGAGGGCGAGAATGACGGCGACCAGATCGACGAAGCCTGGGTCTATTTCTCCGGCGGCTTCGGCCAGGTCCGCATCGGCTCGGAAGACGAGGCGATCTCGGTCTCCTGCGTCGTCCCGCCCGGCGGCACCACCAACTTCTCCGCCTTCTCGCCGAACCAGTGGGGCGCCAACAATTCCGGCGTGTCCGACAGCTTCGGCCTGTCCTCCAACGCCGATTGCATCGGCGTCGACGACCGCAAGGATGCGCAGAAGATCGTCTATTTCTCGCCGAAGTTCGGCGGCTTCCAGCTGACCGTCTCCTATACGCCCAATGGCGGGGACGAACGCCACGACGATGTCGCCGGCCCGCATGTCGGCATGCCGTTCGACGCGCCGGCTGAATCGCGCCACAACGTCTCGGTCTATGCCACCTACAGCTACAAGGGCGAGGATTGGGGGGTCACTGCCGGTGCCGGCGGTGCCTGGGAAGGCGAAGTGCAGCAGAGCGTCGGTCCCGACCGCGAGGAGCAGGATTTCTACCAGGCCGGCCTGAACTTCACCTTCGGCCAGTTCGCGGTCGGCGGCGTGTTCGAGTATTTCAACGACTTCGCCAAGTTCTCCGACGGTCGCGACCGCGACATCTGGGTGGCGGGCGGCGGCGCCTCCTATTCCTTCGATCCCTGGAAGGTCGGCCTGCAATACTCGCACCAGTCGACCGATTCCGACGGCGGCAGCAGCGGTCCCGGCGGCTTCAACACCGACTTCGACATGGACCGCGTGGTGCTGACCGGCAACTACGCCCTCGGCCCCGGCATCAATGTCGATGCGGAGCTCGGCTACACCTGGATCGACACCGACCCCGAGGACACCGTGGGCGGCGACGACCTGGACGACTACAACGGCTTCGAATTCGGCATCGGCACCGCGATCACCTTCTAGGTCCGGTACCTGCCGTCACGCGATCGGGAAAGGGAGCGCTTGCCGCTCCCTTTTCTGCTTCAAGGATGGCCGATCTTCGCCATCGCCAGGCGCGCGGCGGCGAAATCCTCCACCGCCGTGCCGACCGACTTGAACAAGGTGATCTCCTGGTCGCTGGCGCGGCCCTTGTGCGTGCCACGGGCCAGCTCGGCAAGCTCGGCCTTCACCGAGGCCTCGGTGATGAGGCCGGCCTTCAGCGGGATGACCAGGTCGCCGCCTTCTTTCAAGGCGCCGGCGCGGGTGTCGCAGAACAACGAGGCGCGCTGCACCGCCGCGTCGTCGCTTTCGCGCATCTCCGGCGTGAAGGCGCCGACCAGGTCGAGATGCGTGCCCGGCTTCAGCCAGGCGCCCCTGATCAGCGGCGTGGTGCTCAAGGTGGCGCAGGTGATGAGGTCGGCCTGCCGCGCCGCCGCTTCCAGATCGGCGACCGGCTCCACCGGCAGGCCGAGGGCGGCCAGTTCCCGCGCCTTGGCTTCGCGCTGCTCGGCCTTGCGCGCCCACAGCATGACCCGCTTGATCGGCCGCTGCGAGCAATGCGCCTCGATGAAGGGCCGGCTCAGGGCCCCCGCCCCCACCATCAGCATCACCGACGCGTCCTTGCGGGCGAGATAGCGCGCCGCCAGGGCCGAGGCCGCCGCCGTGCGCCGCACGGTGAGGCAGGCGCCGTCCATCAGCGCGCGTGGCTGGCCGGTCGGCCCGTCGACCAGCAGATAGACGGCGTTCACCGCGGGCAGGCCGCGGGCGCCATTGCCCGGGGTGATGGTGGCGAGCTTCATGCCGATCGCCTCGCCCGCGTCCCAGGCCGGCATCAGCAGCAGGGTCTGGTCCGGCTCGCCCTTGATCGGGATGGAATAGTGGTGCCGCACCGGCACCGTCCAATCGGCGGCGAAGCCTTGCTGCAGGGCGTCGACCAGGGACGGATAGTCGAGCAGGCGGTCGAGCTGGGCGGCATCGAGATAGGGGATCTGGGTCATGGCCGGCTTCACAGGAAACGGGGGCGAAATCTACGATTTCGCCCCCGGCCCTGAAAAGCGGTTTCGCGGAAAGGAGTTTCGGGCGCCCCTACCAGGCGTTCTCGAACTTGAAGCCGGCGGCGGCGACGATGGGGCCGTGCTCGGCCTGGTTGGCGATGATGGCGCAGGCATCGGGGCTGGCGGCCTTCGCCGCCGCGTCGAGGTCGAGCTCGATCTCGGTGGCGGCCCCAGTCCACATGCCGATCTTCTGCAGCGAGCGCACGACGTTGTAGGTCTGCAGGTGCTTGCCGGAATTCTCGCCGGCATTTACGTGGCTGTCGGCGGCCTTCTGGTAGGTGACCAGCCAGATCGTCGCCGGCACGCCGATCGGCGCCTCGGGAAACTGCGCCACCACCTTGCCGTCATCCTCGCGCATGACCTGCACGCGATACATGGAATTGCGGGTATAGGCGGTCTTCAAGGCCTTCTCGACGCCCTTGCGGTCGGAGCCGACGACATCGATGGCGCCGGCCACGATCATCTGCGGCGTGTAGACCATCGACTTGCCCTGGGCCTCGGCATAGGCGTATTGGCGGCGGGTGAACTTGGGATCGCCGAAGCGGTCCTTCCAGCCGATATAATCCCAGTAGTCCACGTGGAACGAGAGCGGCAGCACGTATTGCCGCTGCGCCAGCTCGCCCAGCAGGGCATCGGCCGGCGGACAGGACGAGCAGCCCTCGGAGGTGAACAACTCGACCACGATCGGCGCCGGCATGGTGGTGAGCACGATCGGCTTGTAGCCGGGCTCGGCGACTCCCGGCTGGCCGCCGCCGGGCGAAACCGGCGCGAAAGGCTGCACCAGGCTGGAGCCGCCACCTTCGGTTTCGCCGGTCAGGTTCTGCGCCATCGCCGGAACCGACAATGCGGCAAAGGCCACGCCCGCCAGCGCCGCGCCGCCGATCCGCATCAGGAATTTATGTAGTTGATATTTCATCAGGTGAATTTAGGAATTACCCGTCGGTTTCCGCGAATCACGTTGGGGTGAGAAGGCGCCGCGCGCCGCCGTGGCGGCAGCTTTCCGTGCCGCCGTGCCCTCGGCGCCACGCTTTATCACCACACGCCCCAAGCATGTCGCGCGCATCCTTCAGAAATCGCTAACCCTGCCGTTCCGTTCCCAATCCCCGTAGCGCGTGGGTTCCGGGCCGGTCGGACCGCCGATCTCGCGCGGCTTCTTCGCCGGGGCGGGCTGCGGCGATGCCTCAGCGGCATCGCCGGGTGGCGCGGCGGGATCCGGTGCGATCGGCGGGCTGGCCGGTTTGGGGTCGGAGGCGGGCGCAGTCATGGCCGCCATCTTATCCCCCGCAGCGGCCCTCCGGAAAGGGGCCAGCCCTGCCATCTTGATTGCCGGAAATCCCGGACCATCTTCCAGGCGAGGCGCCCATGGCGCCGACGGACCCGAAGGAGGGGTCGAGAGAGATGGCCTATACGCGGACCGCCTTGCTGCTGGCGGCTTTGACGGGCCTGTTCCTGGCGGCCGGTTTCCTGATCGGCGGCCAGCAGGGCATGGTGCTGGCCTTCGTCATCGCCTGCGCCATGAACCTCTTCGCCTATTGGAACGCCGACAAGCTGGTGCTGCGCATGTATGGCGCCCGGCCGGTCGACCGCGCCAGCGCGCCCGAGTTCCACGATTTGGTGGCCGAGCTGGCGGCGCGCGCGCAGCTGCCGATGCCCAAGGTCTACATCATCGAGAACGCGCAGCCCAACGCCTTCGCCACCGGGCGCAACCCGGAGAACGCGGCGGTCGCCGCCACCACCGGCCTGCTCCGGATGCTGAGCCGTGACGAGATCGCCGGCGTCATGGCGCATGAGCTGGCGCATGTGAAGAACCGCGATTCCCTCACCATGACCATCACCGCCGTGCTGGCCGGCGCCATCGGCATGCTGGCCAATTTCGCCTTCTTCCTCGGCGGCGGCCGCAACCGCGAAAGCCCGCTCGGCGGCTTGGGCGCGCTGCTGGTGATGCTGCTGGCGCCGCTGGCCGCCATGCTGGTGCAGTTCGCCATCTCGCGCTCGCGCGAATACGAGGCCGACCGCATCGGTGCTGCGATCAGCGGCCGGCCACGATCTCTGGCCAGCGCGCTGGTCAAGATCTCCAACGGCGCGGCGCAGATCCCCAACGAGGATGCCGAGGCCAACCCGGCCACAGCACACCTTTTCATCATCAACCCGCTGCACGGGCGCGGCGCCGATTCGCTGTTCTCCACCCATCCCGCGACGCAGAGCCGCATTGACCGGCTGCTGGCGATGGAGCCCGGCATGGGCACGGCAGACGCGGCCGCGCCCCGCGCCACGGCCACCCGCCGCTCGACGATCCCCGGCAGCGGCGGCCGCGGCCCCTGGGGTTGAGCGTGCCGTCGCTGAAATAGGCGAGTTCAGCACGCTCTTGCGCTGACACTGCTCTGGTCTAAGCTCCCCCGGTCGCAACGGGGGAGCTTTTCATGTGGGCGGAGCGCAAGCCGGACGAGACGCGCGAAATCGCGATCGGTCCCTACAAGGTCGTCACCTATTCCTTCGGCCCAAGCGACAAGCCTGGGGGCGGCGAGACGATCTTGCTGCTGAATGGCGGGCCGGGCCTGCCTTGCGACTATCTGCGCGAGGCGCATTCCTTCCTCGCCGATCACGGCTTCCGCGTCGTCATCTTCGACCAGCTGGGTACCGGCAAGTCTGACCGGCCCACCGACAAGAGCCTGTGGACCGTCACCCGCTATGTCGAGGAGGTCGAGACGGTGCGCCGCACCCTCGGACTGGGCAAGGTGCACCTGCTCGGCCATTCCTGGGGCGGCTGGCTCGCCATCGAATACGCGCTGACCCACGGTGAGCAGCTGAAGAGCCTGGTGCTGGAAGACACCATGGCCGACATCCCCCACGCGGTGGCCGAGCTCAACCGCCTGCGCGGCGCGCTCGGCAGCGAAACGGTGGCCATGATGCTGCGGCACGAAGCGCAGGGCACCATCAACCACCCGGAATACATGGGCGCGGTCACGGTCTTGAACTACCGCCATGTCTGCCGGCTGGAGGAATGGCCGGCGCCACTCAAGCGCTCGCTCGACGACTGGAACATGGGGCCTTATGTCGAGATGCAGGGGGCGAACGAGTTCGTCTATACCGGCAACATGAAGGACTGGAACCGGGTGCCCGACCTGCACCGCATTACGGTGCCGACCCTCATCACCGTCGGTCAGCATGACGAACTGACCCCCGCCTGCGCCTTGCGCATGAAACACCACCTGCCCAATGCCGAGCTGAAGGTCTTCCCCAATTCCTCGCATATGCCCTTCTACGAGGAGCCGGCGGCCTATGACGCCGTGCTGCTGGATTTCCTCGGACGGCAGCGGGGGTAGCGTTCCCCTCCCCCTTCAGGGGGAGGGTTAGGGAGGGGGCAGCCGCGCCTCACCGCCCGACAATCATCACGCGCTGCCCCCACCCCTGCCCTCCCCCCTTCGGGTGGAGGGAGTTCTTCTTTTGGACACTTCTTTCGCAATCGGGCATAACGCGGCGCATGGGACGGGAGCCGGCCAGCAGCGACAAGCCGAAGCCGCCGGAGAAGAGCGACTCCGGCGCCCTGGTGCTGTCCGCCCGCGCGGTGGCGCTCGAATTGCTGGAATCCGTTCTCAAGAAGCGCAAGCCGCTGGACGAGGCGCTGAACGAGCATGGCGACCTGCAGCGTCTGGTGAACCGCGACCGGCAATTCGTCCGCGCGCTGGTCACCTGCACCCTGCGGCACCTGGGCCAGATCGACCACGTCCTGGCGCAATGCCTGGAAAAGCCGCTGCCCGCGCGCGCGGCCGCCATCCGCAACATCCTGCGCCTGGGCACCGCGCAGACCCTGTTCCTGAAGACCCCCGCCCATGCCGCCGTCGACACCATGGTGACGCTCGCCGGCAAGCGCGGCGGCGAGGCCGGCTACAAGGGCCTGGTCAACGCCGTTCTGCGCCGCATCACCCGCGAGGCGGAGACCTTCCGCCAGTTCGCCCCGGGCAGCGGCAACTTCACCGGCGCGATCTCGCTACCCGACTGGCTGTGGCAGAGCTGGGTCAAGGCCTATGGCGTGCGCCAGGCGACGCAGATCGCCGTCGCGCATCTGGAGGAGCCGACACTGGATTTCTCCGTGCGCCGCGACCCCGCCCATTGGGCGAAGATGCTGGGCGGCGAGGTGCTGCCGTCGGATACCGTGCGCCGCCCGGCCCATGCGCCGGACAACTACCGCCCCTCGCCGCGCATCGAGGATCTGCCCGGCTTCGCCGAGGGCATGTGGTGGGTGCAGGATCTCGGCGCCAGCCTGCCGGTGAAGCTGCTGGTCGGCATGCATGGCGGATCGCTGGCGGGTCTGCGCGCCCTCGATATGTGCGCGGCGCCCGGCGGCAAGTCGGCGCAGCTCGCTTTGGCCGGCGCGCAGGTGACCGCGCTCGACCGCTCGCGCAAGCGCCTGGAGCGCGTGGCGGAGAACATGAAGCGCCTGCGCTTCGACGTGACCTGCGAGGTCGCCGACGCGGCGCTGTGGCGCAAGGGCAAGGATTTCGACCTCGTGCTGCTGGACGCGCCCTGCACCGCGACGGGCACCATCCGGCGCCATCCCGACGTCGCCTGGCTGAAGGACCCGCGCGACGTCGCCAAGCTCTCCGCCAGCCAGGACGCGCTGCTCGACGCGGCGGTGGCGCTGGTCAAGCAGGACGGGATCATCTTGTACTGCACCTGCTCGCTGCAGCTGGAGGAAGGGCCGGAACGGATCGCCGCCGCGCTGCGGCGGCACCCCAACCTGCAACGCGTGCCGATCAAGGCGGAGGAGCTCTACGGCTTCAAGGAGCTGGTGACGCCGGAGGGCGATTTGCGCTCGCTGCCCTCGCATCTGCCGCAGCTGGGCGGCATCGACGGCTTCTATGCGGCAAGACTGGTGAAGCGCGCCTGATCCGCCTCACCCGGCGGTGTATTCCATGCGACCGGCGCGCTTGTCATAGGCGCGCGCCAGCGCCGCGGCGCGGTCACCGAACAAGTCGTCACTTTCCCGCGCCAGCGTCAGCAGCCGCTGCTCGATCTCGGAATGCGGCATGATCCGGCCGTCGGCCAGGACATGCGCGACCTCGCAGCCGCGCAGCGCCAGCGCGCGCGACACCAGGATAGTGCGGTGGCAATCGAGCGGCTCCTTCTCCGCGCACATCAGCGCGATGCGCGTGGACGCGGATTTTTCGATGAGCGCGTCGATCGCCGCCTTGAAGGCCGGCGTCGCGTAGCAGGCCGGATCCTTCGGCCGCGCGCCCAGCGCGTCGCCGAGGAACCAGTATTCGATGCCCGAATCTTTCAAGGACGCCGCCAGCGCCTTCTGGCTGAACTGCGGAAAGCGCCGCGAGAACGGCACCGAGCGCACGTCGGCCACGCTTTCGATGCCGGCGTCGTGCAGCAGCGCCAGGAAATGCGCGATCGGATGATTCGAATGGCCGATGGTCCAGATCAATGTCGGACTCCCGCTCACCTTCGTCATTGCCGGGCTTGACCCGGCAATCCAAGTATCCATCGGTGCCGCTGCGCCGGACTTGGATCGCCGGGTCAAGCCCGGCGATGACGATTGGGAAAGCCGAACAGCGCGCCCTTAGACCGCGCCCCAATCCAGGATCACCTTGCCCGACTGCCCGCTCAGCATGATCTCGAAGCCCTTCTTGAACTCCGTCACCGGCATCCTATGCGTAAGGATCGGCGTCAGGTCGAGGCCGCTCTGCAGCATGGCGATCATCTTGTACCAGGTCTCGAACATCTCGCGGCCATAGATGCCCTTGATCTCGAGGCCCTTGAAGATGACCTGGTTCCAGTCGATGGCGGTGTTGGCGGGCGGGATGCCCAAGAGCGCGATCTTGCCGCCGTGGTTCATGTGCTCCAGCATCTGCGAGAAGGCGGTCGGCACGCCGGACATTTCCAGGCCGACGTCGAAGCCCTCGACCATGCCGAGATCCGCCATCACGTCCTTCAAACTGCCCTTGGCGACGTTGACGGCGCGGCTGGCGCCCATCTTGCGCGCCAGGTCGAGGCGGTAGTCGTTCACGTCGGTGATGACGACGTGGCGCGCGCCGACATGGCGGCAGATCGCGGCGGCCATGATGCCGATCGGCCCCGCCCCGGTGATCAGCACGTCCTCGCCCACCAGGTTGAAGCTGAGCGCGGTGTGCGTGGCGTTGCCGAAGGGATCGAGGATCGAGGCCATCTCGTCGCTGATGCCGTCGGGGATCTTGAAGGCGTTGACCGCGGGAATGGCAAGGTATTCGGCGAAGGCGCCGGCGCGGTTGACGCCGACGCCGACGGTGTTGCGGCAGAGATGCCGGCGCCCGGCGCGGCAGTTGCGGCAATGGCCGCAGGTGATGTGGCCCTCGCCCGACACGCGGTCGCCGATGGCGAAGCCACGCACCTCGACGCCCATGTCGACCACCTCGCCCACATATTCGTGGCCGACCTGCATCGGCACCGGGATGGTCTTCTGCGCCCAGTCGTCCCATTTCCAGATGTGGCAATCGGTGCCGCAGATCGCCGTCTTCCTGATCTTGATCAGCACGTCGTTGTGGCCGACCTCGGGCTTCGCCACGTCGGTCAGGGTCAGGCCCGGCGCCCGTTCCAGTTTCGCCAGCGCACGCATGGTCACACCGCCTTTTTCTGCGCGCCGATGGCGCCCAATTGCCGCCCAACCTTGGCGAAGGCCGCCACCGCCTGGGCAAGATGCTCCCCGGTATGCGCGGCACTCATCTGGGTGCGGATGCGCGCCTGGCCCTTCGGCACCACGGGGAAGGAGAAGCCGGTCACGTAGATCCCCTCGCCCAGCAGGGCGTCGGCCATCTTCGTCGCCAGCGCCGCGTCGCCCAGCATCACCGGGATGATGGGGTGGTCGCCCGGCACCAGGCTGAAGCCGAGCTCGGTCATCGCCTTGCGGAAGCTGCGGCCGTTGGCGATCACCGTGCGCCGTGCCTCGGCACCCTCCTCGGTCTGCAGCAGCTCGAGCACCGCCAGCGTGGCGACGACGATCGAGGGCGCCAGCGCGTTGGAGAAGAGATAGGGCCGCGAACGCTGGCGCAGCAGGTCGACCACGCCCTGGCGCGCCGCGATATAGCCGCCGGAGGCGCCGCCCAGCGCCTTGCCCAAAGTGCCGGTGATGATGTCGACGCGGCCCTCGACGCCGCAATGTTCCGGCGTGCCGCGGCCGTGATTGCCGACGAAGCCCACCGCATGGCTGTCATCAACCATGACCAGGGCGTTGTAACGGTCGGCCAGGTCGCAGATCGACTTCAGGTCGGCGATGATGCCGTCCATCGAGAACACGCCGTCGGTGGCGATCAGCTTGAAGCGCGCCCCGGCGGCATCCGCCGCCTTCAACTGCGTCTCCAGGTCCGCCATATCGTTGTTGCGGTAGCGGAAGCGCTTGGCCTTGCACAGGCGGATGCCGTCGATGATCGAGGCGTGGTTCAGCGCGTCGGAGATGACCGCGTCCTCCTCGCCGAGGATGGTCTCGAACAGCCCGCCATTGGCGTCGAAGCAGGAGGAATAGAGGATCGAATCCTCCAGCCCCAGGAACCTGGCGATGGCGCCCTCCAGGTCGCGGTGGACGTCCTGGGTGCCGCAGATGAAGCGCACCGAGGCCATGCCGAAGCCGTGGCTCTGCAATCCATTGGTCGCGGCGTCGATCAGGCGCGGGTCGTCGGCCAGGCCCAGGTAGTTGTTGGCGCAGAAATTCAGCACCTCGCGCCCATCGGCCAGGCGGATCGCCGCGCCTTGCGGCGTGCCGATCAGGCGCTCGGACTTCCAGAACCCGTCGGCCCTGATCTGGGCCAGGGTCTTGTCGATCTCGCTGTAGAATGCGGCCTGCATGGCCGGTGCCTCCGTTGCAGTCTTCGCGCGGCGCGCCCCATCTTCCCGTCAGTGCCGGGCTTGGCCCGGGGATGACGCAGGAAATATCGCTCGAACGTGCAGCCGACTCTAGGCCCTCCGCCGCACCGGCTCAAATTCCATTTCCGCCGGCTGGAACCCCTGGCGTGGCATGCTATTGATCTCCACACGGCAGCCAGGGACACGGATCATGGGCGACAACGCACGCAAGAGCGGCCTGCACGGCTTCATCATCGATTGCCGCACCGACGACCTGGAGGGCGCGGCCAGGTTCTGGTCCGAGGCGCTGGGCCTGAAGCTGAAGCCGGACGCCCATGCCAACGATCCCGCCTATCGCTACCTGGAGGCCGGGCCCGGCGGCCTGGATATCGAGATCCAGAAGGTCGAGCACGAAAGCCGGGTCCATCTCGACCTCCAGGCGGAGGACGTGGCGGCGGAGGTCAAGCGCCTGGAAGAATTGGGTGCCGTCGTTTTCCGGCAGGTCAAGGACTGGGTGGTCATGGAAGCCCCGACCGGCCACCGCTTCTGCGTCATCCCGGCGCGGGGCCGGAAGCTGCCGGAATAGCGTCCGAATGCGCGCAGGACGGAAGAAGGAGTAGATCGAGAACCTTCAAGACTCCTCCTCCCCCTTGAGGGGGGAGGACGCGAAGGCTTAGCGAGCAGAGCGAGCTTAGCCGGAGCTAGGTGGGGGTGATTCGCGCCGGAGGTGCGCATCGCCGGAGGCGATATGCCCTTCTCGGGAACACGGCGCTGCATCTCACCCCCATCCCACCCTTCCCCCCTCCCCGTCGGCGCATGCCGACATTCGTCGGCGAGGGGGAAGGAGCAGACCAAGTTGCCCCCGACTCCCCGCCGATGCTAAGCATCGGGCCATGCAGCAGACGACGAAAATCGCCCCCTCGATCCTGTCCGCCGATTTCGCCCAGTTGGGCGCCGAAGTGCGCGCCATCACCGAGGCCAAGGCGGATTATGTTCACGTCGATGTCATGGACGGGCATTTCGTGCCCAATCTGACCATCGGCCCGATGGTGGTGAAGGCGCTGCGGCCGCATTCGGCGCTGCCCTTCGACGTGCACTTGATGATTTCGCCGGTCGATTCCTTCATCGCCGAGTTCGCCCAGGCCGGCGCCGACATCATCACCTTCCACCCGGAGGCGGGGCCGCATCCGCACCGCACGGTGCAGCTGATCAAGTCGCTGGGCAAGAAGGCCGGTCTGTCGCTCAATCCGGGCACCCCTCTGACCGCGGTGGAATGGCTGCTGCCCGACATCGACCTGGTCCTGGTGATGAGCGTCAATCCCGGTTTCGGCGGGCAGAAGTTCATCGAGTCCAGCCTGCACAAGATCAAGGAACTGCGCCGCCGCATCGACGCGGTCAGCGAGGCGCAGGGCGGCCGGCCGATCGACCTGGAGGTCGACGGCGGCATCAACATCGCCACCGCGAAGCAGGCCGTCGCCGCCGGCGCCGACGTGCTGGTGGCCGGCACCGCCACCTTCCAGGGCGGCGCAGGCCAATACGCACCGAACATTGCGGCGCTGAGAGGGTAGTCTCTCCGTTGCGGCCGCGAATCGGCCGCAATTGTTCGCCAGAATGCTGCAATCGAGCAGAGCATCGAGAGGTCCGGCCCGATGACGGCCATCGCCGAAGCGCCCCGCAAGTCAGCCGCCCGGAAGCCGCGCCGCGGCAATCGCCGGCCCAAGCTGCTGGCGCCGCGGCTGCAGACGCTCTTTGCCCTGCCGCCGCAGCTGCTGCTCTCCCGCGTGTGGCGCAAGCTGGCCCAGCCGCTCTATCGCAGCGGCCTCTATGCCGCCACTCTGGGCAACCGCTCCAGTGGCGAGTTGGCGGCGCTGCCCACCGAGCTGTGGCCGGCCGACGAGCGCAACGGCATGGCGCTGCTGCATGGCGAGTTCCGCTGCGGCGCCGAGCTGGTGCGCAACCCGAAGCCGCTGCTGAACGCGGTCGGTGTCAGCCGCGCCTGGCAGGAATGGATGGCCGGCTTCGCCTGGCTCGACGATCTGCGCGCCTTGGGCGGCCCGGCGACGCGGCAGACCGCGCGACAGCTGATCCTCGCCTGGTTCGCCGAGACCGCCGCCTATGACCCGCTCTCCTGGCGGTCGGACATCCTCGCCGCGCGGCTGCGCCGCTGCCTGACCAACGCCGCCTTCCTCGAGGTGAACAGCGACGCCCTGTTCCGCGCCCATCTGCTGCGGTCGCTCAATCGCCAGGCCGAGCACCTGGCGCGCGCCCTGCCGGACGGGCTGATCGGCGCCGCGCTGCTGCGGGCGATCTGCGGCCTGATGCTGGCGGCGCTGCTGCTGCCGCAGAACGATCGCGCCGGCGAGAAATGGCTGCGCCGGGGCCAGAGGCTGCTCGACCGCGAGCTGGCGGCCCAGATCCTGCCCGATGGCGGCCATGTCGAGCGCAGCCCGGCGGTGATGCTGGACCTGCTCGAACACCTGCTTGATCTGCACCAGGCTTTCGCGCTCACCCGGCGCGCGCCGCCGGAGCAGCTCGCCTCCAGCATCGAGAACCTCGCTTCCGCCCTGCGCCTGCTGACCCATCCCGATGGCGGGCTGGCGCTGTTCAACGATTCGAGCGAGGAGGACGCGGCGGAGATCGCCCTCGCCCTCGGCCGCGCGGCCGCCTTGCGCAACGGCGAGCTGCGCGAGCTGGCGCAGCTGCCGCAGAGCGGGTTCCAGCGCGTCGCCGCCGGCAAGACGGTGGTGATCGCCGATGCCGGCGCGCCGCCGCCCCATGGCTACGATGGCCACGCCCATGCCGGCACGCTGTCTTTTGAGCTGAGCCACGGGGCCGAGCGCATCATCGTCAATTGCGGCGCCCATCCGGCGGCACCCGAATGGCGCGCGGTGCAGGGCGCCACCGCGGCGCATTCGACCCTGGTGGTGGACGACACCAATTCCTCCATGCTGCTGCCGCCCGTCGGCCATGCGAGCGGCGGCCTGGCCCTGATCCCGAAATCGGTGGTGGTGCGGCGCGAGGCGACCGAGGCCGGCCAGTGGCTCGACATGCGCCACAACGGCTATGACGAGCCCTTCGGCCTGGTGCATCGCCGTCGCCTGTTCCTCTCCGCCGACGGCAACGAGCTGGTGGGCGAGGAGATCCTGACCGGGCGCGGCGGCAATGCCTTCGCGCTACGCTTCCATCTGCACCCCGGCGTGCAGGCCTCGGTGACCCAGAACGGCCAGGCGGCGTTCCTGAAGCTGCCCGGCGGCGCCTCCGGCGGCGGGGCGTGGCGGCTGCGCGTCCAGGGCGGCGACCTCAACCTCGCCGACAGCGTCTATCTGGGCCACAAGGGCCAGGTGCGCCGGTCGCAGCAATTGCTGGTGCTGGGCCTGATCGAGAGTGACGAAACCCAGATCAAATGGGCTTTGCAAAAGGAGGGCGTCCGGCGATAAAGGGCCCGCTTTCGCCCTGCTGGAGCCCTGCATGCCCGAGACCCGCCGCCCGATCCGCCGCGCCCTGCTTTCGGTCTCGGACAAGACCGGCCTCGTCGACCTGGCGCAGTTCCTGAGCGGCCTCGGGGTCCAGCTGCTGTCCACCGGCGGCTCGGCCCAGGCCCTGCGCCAGGCCGGCCTCGCCGTCACCGACGTCTCGGAGCACACCGGCTTCCCGGAGATCATGGACGGGCGGGTCAAAACCCTGCATCCGAAGATCCATGGCGGGCTGCTGGCGCGGCGCGACTTGGCCGAGCACACGGCGGCGCAGGCCGCCCACGGCATCGCCGACATCGACCTGCTGGTGGTCAATCTCTATCCCTTCGAGGCGACGGTGGCCAAGGGCGCCGACCGCGACACCATCGTCGAGAACATCGACGTCGGCGGGCCGGCAATGATCCGCGCCGCCGCCAAGAACCACGATTTCGTCACCGTGGTGGTCGAGCCCGGTGACTACGCCAATTTGAAGCAGGAGCTGACCACGCACAACGGCGCCTCCTGCCTGGATTTCCGCCGCCGCCTGGCGCGCAAGGCCTTCGCCCGCACCGCCTCCTATGACGCGGCGATCGCGCAATGGATGGCGCAGGATTTGGGCGAGCCCTTCCCCGAGCGCATGACCATCGCCGGCCAACGCCAGGCGCTGCTGCGCTATGGCGAGAACCCGCATCAGCGCGCCGCCTTCTACGTCACCGACCGCGCCACGCCCGGCCTCGCCACCGCCAGGCAGATCCAGGGCAAGGAACTCAGCTACAACAACCTGAACGACACCGACGCGGCCTGGGAACTGGTCGCCGAGTTCGACGACCCTGCCATCGCCATCATCAAGCACGCCAATCCCTGCGGCGTCGCCAGCGCCAGCAAGGGTGACCTCGCCGCCGCCTATGAGCGCGCGCTGGCCTGTGACCCGGTCAGCGCCTTCGGCGGTATCATCGCGGTGAACCGGCCGCTCGACGGCAGGACGGCCGAGCTCATCGGCCGCATCTTCTCCGAAGTCATCATCGCGCCGGGCTTCTCGGCGGAGGCGCTCGCCGTGCTGGGCGCGAAGAAAAACCTGCGCCTGCTGGAAACCGGCGGCCTGCCTGACGCGGCGCGGGCCGGGCTCACCTTCAAGAGCCTCGCCGGCGGCTTCCTGGCGCAGGACCGCGACGCGGCGCAAAGCCAGGCCAGCGAATTGAAGGTCGTCACCAAGCGCGCGCCGAGCGCCGCCGAAGTGACCGATCTGCTGTTCGCCTTCACCGTCGCCAAGCACGTCAAGTCCAACGCCATCGTCTATGCCAAGAGCGGCGCCACCGTCGGCATCGGCGCCGGGCAGATGAGCCGGGTGGATTCATCGCGCATCGCCGCCTGGAAGGCCGCCGAAGCGGCGAAGGCCGCGTCTCAAACAGACCCAGCGGCGAAGGCAGCCGGCGACGCGCAGAGCTGGGCCAGGGGCTCGGTCGTCGCCTCCGACGCCTTCTTCCCCTTCGCCGACGGCCTGCTCGCGGCGGCGGAAGCCGGCGCCACCGCGGTGATCCAGCCCGGCGGCTCGATGCGCGACGACGAGGTGATCGCTGCCGCCGATGCCGCCGGCTTGGCGATGGTCTTCACCGGGACACGGCATTTCCGGCATTAATCCACCTTTCGCCCAAACCAAATTCTCTTCCCCCCTTGCGGGGGAAGGCAGCGCAGCCTTAGCGAGCGCAGCGAGCTTAGGCGCAGCCGGATGGGGGGGTGCGCGCCCGCAGGCGATAAGGGACGAAGACCTATCGGGGATAAGCCCAGCGCTGCATCTCACCCCCATCCCACCCTTCCCCCCTCAAGGGGGAAGGAGCAAAGCGAGTCGATCTGTTTCTTGACTGCGCAATCGTCATCCCGTGCGCACCCCAACTTCGTGTAAGCTTCGCCCATGGCCAAGCCCTTCGACCTGCCCGCCTATGAAACCGTCGCCCTCGTCCTGCAGGGCGGCGGGGCGCTGGGGTCGTACCAGGCCGGCGTCTATGAGGGGCTGCACGAAGCCGGCATCCTGCCCAACTGGTTCGCCGGCATTTCCATCGGCGCGGTGAACGCGGCGATCCTGGCCGGCAACGCGCCGGAGAAGCGGCTGGAGCGGCTGACCGAGTTCTGGGACACCATCTGCCGCTCGGCGCTGACCCCGGCGCTGGCGGTGGAGGAATGGCTGGCGGCACTCGCCGGCGACGGCCCGGGACGCACCGGCCTCAGCGCCTTCGCCGCCGGCCGCGCCTTGCTCGGCGGCCAGGAGGGTTTCTTCGCCCCGCGCATGCCGCCGCCCTTCCTGTGGCCCTTCGGCGGCGCCCAGGGCACCAGCTTCTACGACACCGCGCCGTTGAAGGCGACGCTCGAGCGGCTGGTCGATTTCGACCGCATCAACGCGCGCGAGACGCGGCTCTCCGTCGGCGCGGTCGAAGTCGCGACCGGCAATTTCGCCTATTTCGACAACGCGTCGATGACCATCGCGCCGGAGCATGTCATGGCCTCCGGCGCCCTGCCGCCGGGTTTCGCCGCGGTGGAGATCGACGGCAAGCAATACTGGGATGGCGGCCTCGTCTCCAACACGCCGCTGACCGAGGTGCTGGGCCACACGCCGCGCCGCGATACGCTGGCCTTCCAGGTCGACCTGTGGAGCTCGCGCGGCCCGCTGCCGAAAAACCTGCTCGACGTCACCGAGCGGGAAAAGGACATCCGCTATTCCAGCCGCACCCGCATGGCGACGGACGCCGCCACCGACCTGCAATGCCTGCGCCGGGCGCTCAAGCGCGCGCTCGACTCGCTGCCCGCGGACAAGGCCGCCGACCCGGAGCTGGCCGCGTTGCGCGACCTCGCCTGTTCCAAGGTCTACAACGTCATCCACCTGATCTACCGCGACAAGCAATACGAGGCGCAGCACAAGGATTTCGAGTTCAGCCCCATCACCATGCGCGAGCATTGGGAATCCGGCCTGGCTGACCTGCGCGAGACGCTGAAGCATCCCGAATGGCTGGAGCGGCCCAGGGGACTCGGCGTCGTCACCCACGACGTGCATCGCGGGGAAGGGTAGAAGGCTTTTCCCGTCATTGCCGGGCTTGTTCCGGCAATCCATGCACCATTTGAGCGGGCACCAATGTCGGATGGATCACCGGGACTTCGCCCGGTGATGACAAATGGGGGCGGCTACTTCGCCTTCAGCGCGTTCTTCGCGTCGATGAATTCCAGCTGCGTTGCCGCCTTGGTGTCGGCGGCGGCCTGGTAGAACTTGGCGGCGGCAGCTTTGTCGCCGAGGATCGCCGCGCGCTCAGCCAGATAGTAGTTCGCCTCGCACAGCACCGGCGGGCGCAAGGCCGCCGGCACCTTGGCGATTCCGGCCAGCAGCGCCTCGGGCGTGCCGGTGCCCAGGAACAGCTCGAGCAGCGGCCGCGGCCAGACTTCCGGCTCCAGTTTCCCAGCCGCCGCCTTCAGCGCCGCATCGTCCTTGGGGAACTTGCCGGCGACGCGCGCGGCGGCCAGATGCGCGCGCAAGGCGGCATAGGGATTGTCGGCGCGCAGTTTCAGCGCCAGGGCGAAATCCGCCGCCGCCTTCTTGAACTCGCCGGCGGCGGCATAGGCCCGGCCGCGGTTATAGGCGGCGGCGGCCGATTTCGGCTCCAGCTTCAGCAGCGCCGAGAAATCCCTGGCGGCGGCGTCATAGTGCCCGGCACGGATGTTGAGCCCGCCGCGATCGACCAGCGCGTCGACATCGTCCGGCGCCTGGGCCAGGACCGCGTCCAGATCGGCGATGGATTTCTCGTCCTCGCCCAGCTGTGAATAGACCCAGGCGCGGGCATAGAGCGTGTTGGGATCGTTCGGCACCGCTTCCAGCAGCGCGTTGAAATCCGCCAGCGCGTCCTTCCACTTGCCGAGCTTGGTATAGGCGCCGCCCCGGTTGAAGCGCGCATCGGTGGCATCCGGCGCGAATTTCAGCGCCTGGTCGAAATCGCGGATCGCGGTGTCATATTGCCCGAGCGCGGCGTAGCCGAGGCCGCGCTGGTACAGCGCCTGGGCCAGCTCCTTGCCCTGCAGCAGCCGGGTTTCGATCAGCCGGGTGCAGGCCACCACCTGGTCATTGGGCGTCGACGGCTTGGCGCAGGCATCGGTCATCGCCTTGACGTCGTCTTCCGGCGTGTCGGCGGGCGCCGGGGCGGCCGACAGCGCGACGGCGAGCAGCGTCAGCGCGGAACCGGCGGCAAGTCGACGATGGATCTGGCGGAACAGAGGCGTCACGAAGCCGCGCGAGCGTCGAGCGCGGAGCGGCGTTCCTTCACGCTGTCGCTCTTCAGCTGGCCGCAGGCGGCCATGATGTCCTCGCCGCGCGGGGTGCGGACCGGGCTGGCATAGCCGGCGTTGAACACGATGTCGGAGAAGGCGGCGATGCGCTCCGGCGTCGAGCGCTCGAAGGGCGCGCCGGGCCAGGGATTGAAGGGGATCAGGTTGACCTTGGCCGGGATGCCCTTCAGCAGCTTGACCAGGGCGCGCGCCTCGGCCGGGCTGTCATTCACGTCCTTCAGCATCACGTATTCGAAGGTGATGCGGCGGGCGTTGTTGAGTCCCGGATAGTTGCGGCAGGCCTGCAACAGCTCGGCGATCGGGTATTTCTTGTTGATCGGCACGATCTTGTCGCGCAATTCGTCGGTGACGGCATGCAGCGAGATCGCCAGCATGACGCCAAGCTCGGCCCCGGCGCGTTCGATCATCGGCACCACGCCCGCCGTCGACAGCGTGATCTTGCGCCGCGATATGGCGATGCCCTCGTGGTCCATGACGATCTTCAGCGCCTTGGCCACGTTGTCGAAATTGTAGAGCGGCTCGCCCATGCCCATCATCACGATGTTGGAGAGCAGGCGGCCCTCCTGCGGGCTCGGCCATTCGCCGAGCGCATCGCGGGCGTTCATCACCTGGGCGACGATCTCCGGCGCGGTCAGATTGCGCACCAAGCGCTGGGTGCCGGTGTGGCAGAACTTGCAGGTCAAGGTGCAGCCGACCTGGGAGGAGACGCAGAGCGTGCCGCGATCCTCCTCCGGGATGTGCACCGATTCGACTTCCTGGCCGTCGGCGAATTTCAGCAGCCATTTGCGGGTGCCGTC
>JBGAGP010000078.1:0-23295 GCA_044226685.1 Dongiaceae bacterium | reverse complement strand
GACTGGCTGGTGGCCGGCGCCTTCGCCGGCTATGGCTGGTCGCAGGCCGCTTTCGACAGCGGGTCCGACGTCGATTTCGACATCGCCACCGTGGGGGCCTATGCCACGTATTTCCGGGGCCCCTATTACCTCGACGCGGTGGTCAAGCTGGACTGGCTGGACGGCAGCTTCAACTCGGAGAATGTCAGCGAGGATGGCGATCTGTCGTTGCCGGTCTTCGGTGTCAGCCTGGAAAGCGGCTACCGCTTCGACCTGACGCCGAACGGCTTCTATCTCCAGCCCCAGGCGCAGCTGAGCTTCGCCCATAGCGGCGATGACAGCTTCAAGGACGATGCCGGCGCGAAGGTCGAGCTGCAGGACGCCGATTCCCTGCGCGGGCGGCTCGGCGCGCGACTGGGCCAGGAGCTCTCCACCACCGCCGGCGCCGCATCCGAGCCGGTCAGGGGCAACTTCTATCTCGAGGCCTCGGTGAACCAGGAGTTCCTGGGCGAGACCGAGGCCAAGGTCTCCGGCCTCACCCTGCAGCAGGACCTGCCCGACACCACCTACCAGGTCGGCGGCGGCATCGACATCGCGTTGCCCAAGAGCGGCGTCAGCTTCACCGTCGATGCCGACTACACCTTCGGCGAGGAGGCCGACGGCGTCAGCGCAACCGGCGGATTCCGCATTAACTGGTGATCCGGGCGAATATTGCCGATGCCATCAAGTATTTGATTCCGGCGCGCTTTCGGCGGTGCGGGCGGGGCGAACTTTGCGTGGTAACGGATTCCCGCGTGACAATCTGCGGCTGAATCGCTAGAGGGACCGGCCATCGCGCAGGTGCATATCGCCTGCGGCGGGGAACATGGCCAGGTCCGAACCCACGCGATGGCAGTTCGACGATTGCGTGCTCGACGCGGCGGCGTTCGAGCTGCGCCGCGGCGGCGCCGTCTGCGGGATCGAGCCGCAGGTGCTGGAGCTGCTGCTCTACCTGGCGCGCCATCCCGACCGGTTGATCACCAAGGACGACCTGATCCGCGACGTCTGGGGCGGGCGCGTGGTCGGCGATTCGACCCTCGCCAGCCGCATCAAGTCGGCCCGCCGCGCCATCGGCGACGACGGCAACCAGCAGCGCCGCATCAAGACCGTGCACGGCCGCGGCGTGCGTTTTCTCGGCGACCAGCCGCCGGCACCGGAGGCGCCCGGCGCGGCGGAGCCGGACTGGCCGGTGATCGCGGTGCTGCCCTTCGCCAATCTGGGCGGCGATCCGGAGCAGGGCTATTTCGCCGACGGCGTCACCGAGGACATCATCACCGACCTGTCGCGCTTCCGCGAGCAGCGCGTGGTGGCGCGCGAGGCCGCCTTCCGCTACCACGATTCCGGCGGCGACCTGCAGCGCGTCGGGCGCGAGCTCGGCGCCGACTACATCGTCACCGGCAGCATCCGGCGCCAGGGCGCCAAGCTGCGCCTGACCGCGCAACTGACCGACGCGGCCAACGGCACCCAGCTCTGGGCCGAGCGCTTCGACCGCGACGCCGAGGACATCTTCCAGGTGGCCGACGAGGTGGTGCGCACCATCGCCGCGACCCTGGCGGGCCGCGTGCGCTCGGCCGGCGCGGCGCTGGCCAAGCGCAAGCTGCCGGCCAACCTCGCCGCCTATGAATGGATGCTGCGCGGCCAGGCCGCCTTGCACCGGCCCGGCGAGCGGCACGACGAGGCGGCGGCGCGCGGCTTCTTCGAGCAGGCGCTGGCCGCCGATCCGAGCTATGGCCGCGCCCATTCCGGCCTCGCCATCGTGCTGCTGCGCGACTGGTTCCGTGCCGCGCAGGGCAACGACGCGATGCTCGATTTGGCGCTCGACCACGCGCAGAAGGCGGTGGCGATCGACGGCGACGACCACGAATGCCAGGAGACCCTGGGCTGGATCCTGCTGCACCGCAAATCCTTCGATCTGGCGGAAGAGCACTACCGCCGCGCGCTGGAGCTCAACCCCAATTCGCCGGACGAGCTGGCGGCGATGGGCGCGGCCAGCAGTTTCCTCGGCCGGCCGGAAGAGGGCATCGGCTGGTTCGCCGAGGCCAAGCGGGTCGATCCTTTTTTCGATCCGACCTGGTACTGGCACCTGCTGGTGGCGGCCCATTTCAACGCGCGGCGCTATGCCGAGGCGATCGCCGCCTATGAGCGCTGCACCGCCACGCCCGGCTGGGTCCACGCCTATGCGGCGGCAAGTCATGCGCTGGCCGGCGCGGAGGAGGCCGCGCAGGCGACGGCCAGGAAATTGCTGGCCGAGACGCCGGATTTCTCCGCCGCCGAGATGGTGCGCAAGGAACCGTTCAGGAATCCGGGGGATGGCGCGCATCTCGCCGACGGGCTGCGCCGCGCGGGGCTGTTGCCAGGTTGAAGACCGCGCGCCGGGTCAATGCTCATCGACACCGTCAAGGCCGGCGCGCCGCGAGCATCGCCTCGCCGTGACCGCCGTCACGCTGCACCGCGTTCGGCCGGCCTGAACCATCGAATCCGCCAGCCCTCCACGTTTTCTCCATGAACGCTCCAAGCATCGCCGGCGGACCGCGCCTAGGGTCCCGGCCGCTGCGACCGCCCGAATCGGCGGCATCCGCGCAGTCACTTTCGGCCATCACATTCGACCGTCACTTCCGACCGTCGATTTCGACAGGGAAAGACATATGACCCAGCGCAAGACGAATATCCTTTTGATCGGCATCGCCACGCTCGGCGTGCTCATGGTCATTGCCGTCGCCGGCGTGGCGCTCCAGGCGCACGACCTCCAGGATGCCGACGGCCAGTGGCCCAACGACCGGGCCAACCACCATCCGCTGCACACCAACTGACCTGGTCAGCCGATCGCCAAGGGTCGGGGCCAGCTGGTTGGGCCGGCGCGCGGCGAGGCCAGTTGCGGTTGCGCGAAGCGTTGACGAGCGAGGCAGGGGCAGTGCGAGGCTAACCCGGGAACTGCCCGGGGCGCGGGCCGGGTCGGGTGGCAAGGGACCACCCGGCCCGCGCGATTGCCCGGCCAGCGCGATTGCCAAGCCCGCGCGATTGCCAGGCCCGCGCGATTGCCCGGCCCACGCGCTTGCATCGCGGCGTCCGGCTCAGGACTCGCCGGCCGGCGTGACTCGTGCCTGGCTGGCCAGCACCTGGCGGATCTTCTCGCCCAGCTGCTGCAGGCTGAAGGGCTTGGGCAGGAAGTTGACCTCGGGGTCGAGCACGCCGTTATGCACCACGGCGTTGCGGGTGAAGCCGGTGGTGAAGATCACCGGCAATCCCGGCCGCCGCAGGGTGACTTCGTCGGCCAGCTTGCGGCCGTTCATCTCCGGCATGACGATATCGGTGAACAGCAGGGCGACGTCGGGATTGGCTTCCAGCGCCTGCAGGGCGTTGGCGGCGTTGCTCGCCGCCAGCACCCGGTAGCCCAGCTCGCGCAGCAGATCGCTGGTCAGCCGGCGCATGTTGTCCTCGTCCTCGACCACCAGGATCAGCTGGCCCTGGCCGGCATATTGCGCGGCCGCCGGCGCCGCCGGCGCTTCCGCCTCCGCCAGGTCGCCATAGTGGCGCGGCAGGTAGACCTTGATCGTGGTGCCCTGGCCCGGCTCGGAATAGATCTTCACATGGCCGCCGGATTGCTTGACGAAGCCGTAGACCATGCTGAGGCCGAGGCCGGTGCCCTTGCCCGGACCCTTGGTGGTGAAGAAGGGGTCGAAGGCCTTGGCCAGCACCTCGGGGGTCATGCCGCTGCCGGTGTCGCTGACCGCGATCATCACGTATTGCCCGGGCGGCACGTCGCCGTGCTGGCGGGCATAGGTCTCGTCCAGCAGGTAGTTCGCGGTCTCGATGGTGAGGCGGCCATCCTCGCCGGCCTCGTCGCCATCGGCCGGCGCCATCGCGTCGCGGGCGTTGATCGCCAGGTTGAGGATGGCGCTCTCCAGCTGGTTGGCATCGACATTGACCAGCCAGAGCCCGCCGGCCAGCACCGTCTCCAGCTGCACCGCGGGCCCCAAGGTCCGGCGCAGCAGGTCCGACATGTTGGCGACCAGCTTGTTGATCTCGGTCGGCACCGGCTCCAAAGCCTGCTGGCGCGAGAAGGCGAGCAGGCGCTTGGTCAGCATGGCGGCGCGGTTGACGCCCTCGCGCGCCATCTCGAGATACTTGGCGATGTCGTAGTCGCCCTTGGCGATGCGGCGCTCGACCAGGTTGAGCCCGCTCAGCACCACCGCCAGCATGTTGTTGAAGTCGTGCGCGATGCCGCCGGTCAAATGGCCGATCGCCTCCATCTTCTGCAGCTGGCGCAATTGCTGCTCCGCCTCCTGGCGGCTGGTCATCTCGGCCAGCAGGCTGGCATTGGCGGATTCCAGGGCGCGGGTGCGGGCCACCACCTGGCGCTCCAGGATCTCCTCCGCGCGCTTCTCGCGGTCGATGTCGACGATGGAGGCGACGCCGCCGACGATGGCGCCGCCGGAATCGCGGAAGGGCGCCGCGGTCTTGCGGATCCAGATGCGGCCACCGTCACTGGCCTCGGCCAGGCATTCCAGCGCCGCCAGCTCCGCCTCGCCGCGCAGCACGCGGAACATCGGCAGCTCGAAATCCGGCACCGGCGAGCCGTCGGGATGATAGAGCGGCCAGGAATAGAACGACCCGGCCAGCTTGCGCCTCGGCCCGATCATCTCGGTCAGCCGGCGATTCACTTCCACGATCTGGCCGTTCGGTGCGGCGATGACGACGCCGACCGGCACGGTGTCGAGGATGGCGCGCAGGCGCGCCTGCTGGCCGCGCAGCTCCGCCTCGACGCCGTCGCGCGCCTCGGCCTGGCGCAGCAGGGCGGCGGCGAGGTCGTTGAACTCGCGCACCGGCGAATAGAGGTCGAGCTGGGCCAGAGCCTCGGTGGTGGTGGCGCCGGATTGCGCCAGCGCGCGCAGCGGCCGCGCCGCGACCCGCCACAGCCAGAACACCAGGAACATGGCGACCGCCGTGGTGGCGACGCCGAAGCCGATGAAGACCAGGATCTCGCGCCGCAGCGGCGCCTCGATCACGCCGACCGGCACGCTCGCCGCCACCAGCCAGCCGGACAAGGCGCTGTGGGCGTAGCCGGCCAGGATCTCGTCGCCGAACGGATTGCGGCTGCGGAAATGGCCGTCCGCGCCGGTGGCAAGGGCAAGGAAGGACGGCACGCCGGGCTTGCCGCTGAACGCGTCATGGCCGGGCACCCGGGTCACATAGGTGCCGTCGCGGTCGCCGATGCCGACGACCCAGGTGCCGATGATGTCCTCGGTCAGCAGCGCGGCGATCCGCGCGGTTGGCGCCCGCACGTCGAGCAGGTAGCGGGGGCGGCCGTCGATGACCACCGGCAGGACCACGGCGAAATGCGGCGGGCCGGCGGGGTCGCCCGCCACCACGCCGGAGACCGCCGCGCGGCCGCTCCGCAGCACCTCGGTATCGACGGCCAGGTGCGAGACCTTTCCGGTCGGGCCGGGGGGCAGGGAGGTGTCGATCATCTCGGTCCCATCGACCGTGCGCAGGACGATATCGGCACCGGTGATCGCGGCGACCTGCTCGGCCTGGCTGCGGAAGCCGACCAGGTCGCCGGCGCGCAACCGGCCCGACGTGGTCAAGGTGCCGAGGGTGGTGATCAGGCCGTTGAGGTCGCGGTCGATCAGGGTCGCCACCTGGCGCGCGGTCGATACCGCCTCCAGTTCGTAGCGGCCGCGTTCCGCCGCGGCGAAGCGCATCAGCAGCACGGTGGTGAAGAGCAGGCCGGGGCCCAGCAGCAGGACGATCAGCAGGCCTAACAGAACCTGCGTGGAGAATCGCGGAAGACGCCGCCTGCCGGATCGGCGCGGCTTACCCGCCGGCGATTTCTTCGCGTCGATTGCCAAACCCGCCCCCGATGCCGCGCTTCGCCGTCATGCCCGAGAAATTCCGGACCAAGCGCGTTACCCTGTAATGCGACAAATTCGCACGGAACCGGGAACCTGACAATACCGCGGCCGGCGGCAGCCGCGCCCATCCACCATGCACACCTGACGCGCCCACCCGCCGTCACGGCGGCCCTGGCCACCGCGGCCTTGGCCGGTTTTACGCCGGCTTTATGCGCCGGCGGCAAAGCCCTCTGGCCCCTTTACGCCGCTTCGCCCCACCTTGAGCGGACCGAGGCGCCACCGACCGGCGCCATGTGAACCGATGGGAACGGACCATGCTCGATCTCGCTTTCCTGGCGCTCGGCGCCGCGTTGTTCCTGGGCGCGCTTGTCCTGGCGCGCGCCTGCGCCAGCGTCTGAGGCCCGTCATGATCGCCCTCGATGTGGTGCTCGGCGTGGCGGTGGCGCTGTTCCTGCTGGTCTACATGACCTGCGCCCTGCTGTGGCCGGAAAGATTCTAGAAGAGGCGGAACTCCCATGAGCTGGAATGGATGGCTGCAGATCGCGCTTTTCGCCGCGGTCGTGCTGGCGCTGGTGAAGCCGCTGGGGCTTTACATGACGAAGGTGTTCAACGGTGAGCGCACCTGGTTGTCGCCGGTGCTGCGCCCGGTGGAGCGCGGCCTCTATGCGCTCGCCGGCGTGCGCGAGGACGAGGACCAGCATTGGCTGGCCTATGCCTTCGGCATGCTGCTGTTCAACGCCGCGGGCTTCTTCCTGCTCTACGCGATCCTGCGCTGCCAGGCCTGGCTGCCGCTGAACCCGCAGGGCCTCGGCAACCTGGCGCCGGACCTCGCCTTCAACACCGCCATCAGCTTCACCACCAACACCAACTGGCAGAACTACGGCGGCGAAGCGACGATGAGCTATTTCAGCCAGATGGCCGGCCTGACCGTGCACAACTTCGTCTCGGCAGCGACCGGCATCGCGCTGGCGGTGGCCCTCATCCGTGGCTTCGCGCGCAAGAGCGCGAAAGGCATCGGCAATTTCTGGGCCGACCTCACCCGCTGCTGCCTCTACGTGCTGCTGCCGATCTCGATCGTGATCGCGCTGTTCCTGGTGTGGCAGGGCATGCCGCAGAATCTCGACGCCTATGTCACCGCGACGACGCTCGACGGCGGCCAGCAGGTGATCGCCCAGGGCCCGGTCGCCTCGCAAGTGGCGATCAAGATGCTGGGCACCAATGGCGGCGGATTCTTCAACGCCAATGCCGCGCATCCCTACGAGAACCCGACGGCGCTCTCCAATTTCGTGCAGATGGTGGCGATCTTCGCCCTGGGCGCGGCGCTCACCAACGTCTTCGGCCGCATGGTCGGGGATGAGCGCCAGGGCTGGGCGCTGCTCGCCGCCATGGGCGTGATGTTCCTGATGGGCGTCGGCGTCGCCTATTGGGCCGAGGCCCAGGGCAACCCGGCCTTCGCCGCCTTCGACGTCGACCAGGCGATCAGCGCGATGCAGGCCGGCGGCAACATGGAAGGCAAGGAGGTGCGCTTCGGCATCGCCAATTCCGCCTTGTTCGCCACCGTCACCACCGACGCCTCCTGCGGCGCGGTCAACTCCATGCATGACAGCTTCATGCCGCTGGGCGGCGCCGTGCCGCTCACCAACATCCTGCTGGGCGAGGTGATCGTCGGCGGCGTCGGCGCCGGGCTCTACGGCATGCTGCTCTTCGCCATCCTGGCGGTGTTCATCGCCGGACTGATGGTGGGCCGCACGCCGGAATATGTCGGCAAGAAGATCGAGGCGCGCGAGATGAAGATGACCATGCTCGCGGTGCTCATCCTGCCCTTGTCGATCCTCGGCTTCACCGCTTTGGCGCCGATCTGGCCCGACGCCTTGAAAAGCGTGCTGAACGCCGGCCCGCACGGCTTCTCGGAGATCCTGTATCTGTTCACGTCCTCGACCGGCAACAACGGCAGCGCCTTCGCGGGCTTCACCGGCAACACGCCGTTCTACAACACCACCGGCGGCATCGCGATGTTCGTCGGCCGTTTCCTGATGATCGTGCCGATGATCGCCATCGCCGGCTCGCTGGCGGCCAAGAAATCGGCGCCGGCCAGCGCCGGCACCTTCCCGACCCATGGCCCGCTCTTCGTCGGCCTGCTGGTGGGCGTGGTGCTGATCGTCGGCGGCCTCACCTACCTCCCGGCCCTGGCGCTGGGCCCGGTGGTCGAGCATCTGCTGATGCTGGGCGGGAGCTTGTTCTGATGAAGACCGGTCAGCACGAAATCCCCTCCCCCAGAATGGGGGAGGGGCCGTCGGCGAATGCCGACATGCGTCGGCTGGGAGGGGGCAGCCGCGCCTCCAACGAGAGACAATTTTCGCTCGCTGTCCCCACCCTATCCCTCCCCCGTTTCGGGGGAGGGGGTCAGACGGCACAGAGACTCTGAAAGCACGGAATCATGTCCAAGAAATCGCGCAACCCGTCGATGTTCGACACGAAGATCCTGCTGGAAGCGACCTTCGAGTCCTTCCGCAAGCTCGACCCCATGCTGCTGTGGCGCAATCCCGTCATGCTGGCGGTGGAGGCGGTGGCCCTGGTCGCCACCATCCTGTTCCTGCGCGACATCTGGCAGCAGAGCAACGCGCTGTTTTCCGGCCAGTTGGTGTTCTGGCTGTGGCTGACGGTCCTCTTCGGCAATTTCGCCGAGGCGGTGGCGGAAGGCCGCGGCAAGGCCCAGGCCGACGCGCTGCGCGAGACGCGCAGCCACGCCCCGGCCAAGCTGCTGTTTGCGCCCGACGGCGACAAGCACACCGTGGTCTCGGCGCTGCAATTGAATCCCGGCGACCTGGTGCTGGTCGAAGCCGGCGACCTCATCCCCGGCGACGGCGAGGTGATCGCGGGCGTCGCCTCGGTGGACGAATCCGCCATCACCGGCGAATCGGCGCCGGTGATCCGCGAATCCGGCGGCGACCGCTCGGCGGTCACCGGCGGCACCCGCGTGCTCAGCGACTGGATCAAGGTGAAGATCACCGCCGGCCCCGGCTCCTCCTTCCTCGACCGCATGATCGCGCTGGTCGAAGGCGCCAAAAGGCAGAAGACGCCGAACGAGATCGCGCTGTCGATCCTGCTCGCCGGCATGACGCTCATCTTCCTGTTCGCCACGGTGACCATCCCCAGCTTCGCCGCCTATGCCGGCGGCGCCGTGCCGGCGGTGGTGCTGATCGCACTCTTCGTGACCCTGATCCCCACCACCATCGGCGCGCTGCTCTCGGCCATCGGCATCGCCGGCATGGACCGCCTGGTGAAGTTCAACGTGCTGGCCATGTCCGGTCGCTCGGTCGAGGCGGCGGGCGACGTCGACACCCTGCTGCTGGACAAGACCGGCACCATCACCCTCGGCAACCGCCAGGCCGCCGAGCTGGTCCCGCTTTCTGGCGTCCCGGCGGCCGAGCTGGCCGACGCGGCGCAGCTCGCCTCCTTCAGCGACGAGACGCCGGAGGGCCGCTCCATCGTCGTGCTGGCCAAGGAGAAATACGGCCTGCGCGGCCGCGACATGGCGCCGATGCATGCCCATTTCGTGCATTTCACCGCGCAGACGCGGATGAGCGGCGTCGACATCGACGGCCATGTCATCCGCAAGGGCGCCGTCGATTCGGTCATCGCCTTCGTCAAGGCGCACGGGGTGGCGGAAACGCGGCCGGAAGTGATCGAAGCCAAGAGCATCGCCGATTCCATCGCCAAGTCGGGCGGCACGCCGCTGGCCGTGGTCAAGGACGACCGCATCCTGGGTCTCGTCCACCTGAAGGACGTGGTGAAGGGCGGCATCCGCGAGCGCTTCGCCGAACTGCGCCGCATGGGCATCCGCACCATCATGATCACCGGCGACAACCCGCTGACCGCCGCCGCCATCGCCGCCGAGGCCGGGGTCGACGATTTCCGCGCCCAGGCGACGCCGGAGACCAAGCTGGCGCTGATCCGCGAGGAACAGGCCAAGGGCAAGCTGGTCGCCATGTGCGGCGACGGCACCAACGACGCGCCCGCCCTCGCCCAGGCCGATGTCGGCGTCGCCATGCAGACCGGCACCCAGGCGGCGCGCGAGGCCGGCAACATGGTCGACCTGGACAGCAACCCGACCAAGCTCATCGAGATCGTGATGATCGGCAAGCAGCTGCTGATGACGCGCGGCTCGCTCACCACCTTCTCCATCGCCAATGACGTGGCGAAATACTTCGCCATCATCCCGGCGATGTTCGCGGTGTTCTATCCGAGCCTCGGCGCGCTCAACGTCATGGGGCTGTCGACGCCGGAAAGCGCCATCCTCTCGGCCATCATCTTCAACGCGCTGATCATCGTCGCGCTGATCCCGCTGGCCTTGAAGGGTGTGGCCTACCGGGCGCAGAGCGCCGGCAGCCTGCTGCGCCGCAACTTGGCTGTCTACGGCATCGGCGGCATCATCGCCCCCTTCGCCGGGATCAAGCTGATCGACCTCGCGGTCTCGGCGCTTCACCTCGCCTAACGGAGACGACCATGTTCACCCAGTTGCGTCCCGCCATCGTCCTCATGCTGCTGATGACGGCCCTGCTCGGCCTCGCCTATCCCTACGCGATCACCGGCATCGCCCAGGCGGTGTTCCCCGCCCAGGCGCATGGCAGCCTGCTGACGCGCCAGGACGGCACGGTCATCGGCTCCAGCCTGATCGGCCAGGGCTTCGCCTCGGACAAGTATTTCCACAGCCGGCCCTCCGCGGCAGGCGCCAACGGCTATGACGCCGCCGCCTCCAGCGGCTCCAATCTCGGCCCCACCTCCAAGGCGCTGGTCGACCGCGTCGCCGCCGCCGCCGCGGCGTTGAAGGCGGAGAATGCCGCACCGGTCCCGGTGGACCTGGTCACCACCTCGGGCAGCGGCCTCGATCCCGACATCACCCCGGCGGCCGCCCTGTTCCAGGTGAAGCGCGTCGCCGCGGCGCGCAACCTGCCGGAGGACCAGGTCCAGGCGCTGGTCGAGGCGCAGATCCAGGGCCGGCAGCTCGGCTTCCTGGGCGAGGCGCATGTCAACGTGCTGGCGCTGAACCTCGCCCTGGACGCCCTGCCGCAGTAAGGCCGCCGCGCATCCCGGTCCGCCATGTCGATCGTCGAGTTCCTGTCGCCCGAGCACGTGATGGCCGATCTGGCCACCACCGACAAGGCCAGCCTGCTCCGCTATCTCTCGGGCAAGGCGGCCTTGGCCGCCGACCTGCCGATCAACCTGGTCGCGCGGGACATCCTGAAGCGCGAAACGCTGGGTTCCACCGGCATGGGCGGCGGCACGGCCATCCCGCACGCCCGCATTCCCGGCCTGAAGCGGCCGCTCGGCATCCTCGCGCGCCTGAAGGCGGCCATCGATTTCGACGCGGTCGACGCGCGGCCGGTCGACATCGTGTTCCTGCTGCTGCTGACCACCGCGCCGGATGGCGAGCAGCTGCACGCCCTGGCATCCCTCGCCCGCAAGCTGCGGGATTCCAGGGTCGTCGCCAGCATCCGCCAGGCGAAAGACCCGGCCGCGATGTATCGCGCGCTGGTGGAGGAGGAAGCGTGACGCCGCTCCTTCCCGCCAGTGCCGGCGGCCGGCCGACTCTCCTTGGCCGTCGCCGCCGCGCCGTGCTAAGCCTGCCGCCAGCCTTGGACGCCAGCGCGCCGTGATGCCAGCGAACCAGCCATCCGACCTCCCACCCGCCCGCCCCTCGCCCGAGGCGCTGCTGGCAAGCGCGGCGGAGCAGCGCGGGCGGCTCAAGGTCTTCCTGGGGGCAGCACCTGGCGTCGGCAAGACCTACGAGATGCTGCTGGCCGGACGCGCCCGCCGCGCGGAGGGCGTCGATGTCGTCATCGGCGTCGTCGAGACGCACAAGCGCGCCGAGACCGAGGCCCTGCTCGACGGCTTCGAGATCGTGCCCCGGCGTCCGGTCGCCTATCGCGATCATACGCTGCAGGAGATGGACATCGACGCCATCCTGGCGCGCAAGCCCGGCCTGGTGCTGGTCGACGAGCTCGCCCACACCAACGCGCCGGGCAGCCGCCACGACAAGCGCTACCAGGATGTCGAGGAATTGCTGGCGGCCGGCATCGACGTCTATTCGACGCTCAACATCCAGCATCTCGAAAGCCTCAACGACGTGGTGGCGCAGATCACCAGCGTGCGGGTGCGCGAGACCCTGCCCGACCATGTGATCGACAAGGCGGACGAGGTGGAGCTGGTCGATCTGACGCCGAAGGACCTGATCCAGCGCCTCAACGAGGGCAAGGTCTACGTGCCCGAGGTGGCGAGCCGCGCCCTCGGCCACTATTTCTCCGAGGGCAACCTCACCGCGCTCCGCGAGCTGTCGCTGCGCCGCACCGCGCAGCGGGTCGACGACCAGATGCTGACCTACATGCAGGCGCATGCCATCCCCGGCCCCTGGGCGGCGGGCGAACGCATCCTGGTCTGCATCAACGAGCATCCCAGCGCCGCCGGGCTTATCCGTTACGCGCGGCGCGCCGCCGACCGCCTGCAGGCGCGCTGGGTCGCGCTTTATATCGAGACGCCGCGCTATCACCAGCTGTCCGAGGCGGCGCGCGACCAGGTGGCCCGCACCCTGCGCCTGGCCGAGCGCCTGGGGGCGACGGCGGTGACGCTGCCGGGCCGCGACATCGCCACCGATCTGCTCGACTATGCGCGGGCCAACAACATCACCCAGATCATCGTCGGCAAGACTCATCGCAGCCGCTGGTTCGAGCTGCTGCACGGCTCGGTGGTCGATGCCCTGGTGCGGCGGTCGGGTTCGATCGGCGTGCAGGTCCTGGCGGCCGACGCGGTCGCGGCGGAGCCGGGATCGCGCTGGGCCGCCGCACCCCTGCCGCCCTTCAGCATCGCGCCGTACCTGATCGCGACGGTGCTGACGGCGCTCGCCACCGCCATCGGCTACGTCTTCGACCAGCAGATCGACCTGCCCAACATCTCGATGATCTTCATCCCGGTGGTGCTGTACAGCGCCATCCGCCACGGCCTGCTGCCGTCGCTGTGGGCGACCCTGCTCTCGACGCTCGCCTACAACTTCTTCTTCCTCGAGCCGCTCTACACCTTCACCGTCGAGAACCCGCAGAACGTCGTCGCGCTGTTCTTCCTGCTGCTGGTGGCGATCATCGCCAGCCAGCTGGCGGCGCAATCGCGCGCCCAGGCCGAGGCGGCGCGGCGCCAGGCGGCCTCGACCGCGGCCCTCTACGGCTTCAGCCGCAAGATCGCCGGCATCGGCAACCTGGACGACCTGCTCTGGGCGGTGGCGCACCAGATCGCCCTGATGCTGAAATCCCACGTCGTGCTGCTGCTGCCCAGCGCCGGCGATTTGCAGGTCAGGGTCGGTTATCCGCCCGAGGACGAGCTGGACGAGGCCGACCTCGCCGCCGCCAAGTGGAGCTGGAGCCGCGGCCAGCCGGCCGGGCGGTCCTCCGACACGCTGCCGGGCGCGAAGCGGCTGTTCCTGCCGCTGCGCACCGAGCGCGGCCTGGTGGGAGTCATGGGCCTCGACCGGCCGGTCGCGGGAGCCGCCGACGGTGCGGCCAGGAGCGCCCTGCTGTCGCCGGACGAGCGCCGCCTGCTGGATGCGCTGGCCGACCAGGCGGCGGTGGCGATCGAGCGCATCAGCCTCGCCGCCGACATCGACCAGGCGCGGGTGACGGGCGAGACCGAAAGGCTGCGCTCGGCGCTGCTGACCTCGATCTCGCACGACCTGAAGACGCCGCTCGCCTCCATCATCGGCTCGATCACCAGCTTGCGGAAGTTCTGGTCGACCTTCGACGAGCCGACGCGCGACGAGCTGCTCACCACCGTGCAGGAGGAGGCGGAGCGCCTGACCCGCTTCGTCGGCAACGTGCTCGACATGACCCGGCTGGAGGCGAAGAGCGTCGCGCCGCAACTGTTCCCCACCGACCTCGCCGAAATGCTGGGCATCGTCGCCGGCGACGTGCGCCGCGCCCTGCCGCTGCAGCGCCTGGTCATCGAGGTGCCGGCCGGCCTGCCGCCGGTGCTGCTCGACGCGCATCTGTTCCGCCAGGTCATGTTCAACCTGCTGGACAATGCCGCCAAATACGCCCCGGCGGAGGGCGAGGTGCGGATCGCCGCCCGCGCCACCGCCCAGGGCATCGCCATCGAGGTGCTGGACGAAGGCCCCGGCATCCCGCCCGGCGATCTCGACCGGTTGTTCGACAAGTTCTTCCGCATCCAGGTCGGCGACCGCCGGCGCGCCGGCACCGGCCTCGGCCTTTCCATCTGCAAGGGCTTCGTCGAGGCGATGGGCGGCAGAATCGTCGCCGAGAACCGGATTGATCGACCCGGCGCCCTGTTCCGGGTTACCCTGCCGGCCGCACCGCAAAGCCTGCCAGCGCCGATCCATGAACCCAGCGACCAAGATCCTGATCGTCGATGACGAGCCGGCCATCCGCCGGTTCCTCAAGGCGAGCCTGGAAAGCGAGGGCTACCAGATCGTGGCGGCGGAGAACGCCGCCCAGGCGGTTGCCGCCGTCGCGGCGAAGCCGGATCTGATGATCCTCGATCTCGGCCTGCCCGATCTGGACGGGCTGGAGGTGATCCGCCGGGTGCGCGCGGCCAACCCGCTGCCCATCGTCGTGCTGTCGGTGCGCGACGACGAGCCCGGCAAGGTGGCGGCGCTGGATGCCGGCGCCGACGATTACATGGTGAAGCCCTTCGGGGTGGAGGAATTGCTGGCCCGGGTGCGCGCGGCGTTGCGCCACCGCCTGCAGCAGCAGGGCCTGGGGCCGAGCTTCCAGTTCCGTGACCTTGCCATCGACTTCCTCGCCCGCAAGGTCACCGTCGCCGGGGCCGAGGTGAAACTGTCGAAGCGCGAATTCGACCTGCTGCGCCTGTTGGCGGAGCATGCCGGCAAGGTGATGACCCATCGCCAGATCCTCACCGCCGTCTGGGGCGAGGCGCATCGCGACGACGTCGAATACCTCCGCGTCTATGTCCGCCAGCTGCGCAGCAAGCTCGGCGACGACCCGGCCGACCCGCATTTCATCGAGACCGAGCCCGGCGTCGGCTACCGGCTGAAGGGCGAGTAGCGACGTCCACTCTCGTCATGGTCGGACTTGGTCCGACCACCCACGAGTTTCATGGGGCGATATAGCGCCGCGGCAAGCGGACTCGTGGGTGGTCGTGCCAAGCACGACCATGACGATTTTGCTTTGGACCAAGTCCGACCATGTCGAGGTTGTTTTGGAGGGCGCCGCCCTCAGCCCGCCTTGTATTCGCCGACGCCCTCGCCAAGGAACGCGTTGTTGGCCTCGCGGATCTTTGCCGCGGCGTCGTCGTAGAGGAAGGGCAGGAAGGCGTAACGCTTGCCCGCCGTCACGGCCGAGACCTGGTGCAGCAGCGAGCAGGAGAAGACGCAGGCGCAGCCGACCGGCATCTTGAAGCCGCGCGGGCCGTATTCGGGGAAGCTGACCTCGCCGCCGGCGAAATCGTCGTTGAGGTTGATCGAGACGGCGAAGCGGCGATGCGCGGTGCCCTTGGTGGTATTGTCGCGATGGGCGCGGAAATGGCCGCCGTCCTCGTCGGCATAGCAGGCGACCAGGTAGCGCTCCATGCGGTTGGCGGTGAACTGGTGCACCTTCAGGATTTCCGGCACCACCCGGCGCTGGATGCGCAGCTGGGTCTGGCGGATTACCTCCGGATCCTGGATGACGTAGTCGCGGCGGCGCTTGTGCCTGGGGTCGGACAGGGCGACCGTCCGGCCCTCGATCTCGCGCATGAAGCCGGATTCTTCGCCGCCATTGGCCTCGTAGAGGCCGATCAGGCGGCGGCAGAAATCCGCCTCGAACACGTTAGGAAGAATAAGGACGGGGGCTTGCACCTCGAAGCCGGCATGGGCGCCCGGCGCCGGCAACCCGCGCAGATAGGCGAAGAGCTCGGCCGCCTCGGTGCCGTCGGTGCGGAACGGGAAGACCCGCGCCACCCGCAAGGTGGGGTCGAGCACCAGCCAGAAGCGGCGCATCGCCACCGCGCCCTTGGCGGGGGTGGCGTCGCGCGGCACCGCGCCATAGGCGCGCGCCACGGCGCCGTCGAAATCCCACAGGAAGCGCAGGCCGGGCATGGACTCGGCGACGCGGCTCTCGGCCTCGTCGCCGGGATCGAGGCTGACACCGAAGAAGCAGGCCCGCGAATCGTCGAACAGCGCGCGGTTGGCCGCGACCGCTTGCAGCGCCGCCTGGCTCGCCGGATCGCCGGCGGTGCCGAAGAAGCACAGCACGATCCAGCGCCCGGCGGCGGTGTCGAACACGTAGTTCGGATTGGAGGTCGAGCGCTGCTTGAACCACGGCGCCGGGTCGCCGGGCGTGAGCTGGACATAGCCGGCGGGGCCGGCGGGGCCGGCGTTACCGGCGGGCCTGGCTGGCGCGGCGGGCTGCGTGGCGGCGGCTCGCGCGGTCGGCACGGGCGTGGTCGGCATGGGCGCGGTCGGCACGGGCGCGGGCGCTGGCGCCACGGCCGCGGGGTCCTTCGCCGCCGGGCGCTTGTCCGGCGCGGCAGGTTGTTCCGACGCCGCAGGCTTCCTTGCCTTCGCTGGCTTCCTGGGTTCCGGTTTTTTCGGCCCCGGTTTCCTGCTCATGCGCGGCGCTGCTCCGTGTTGCGCCGGGTCAGGCTGGCGATCTCCAGCAGCGCGCGCTGGGCGATCTCGTCCTTCAGGGCATAGTTGCGCATGGCCTGGGCCTCCGCCTCGATCAGCCGCTCGAGCGCGCGGCCGATGCGCAAGGGCGACCACAGCCGCGCCTGCTTCTCCAGCCCCGCCTTCTGGCTCCAGAACACCGGCGGGCGCAGACTGGCGGCCGCGCTGTCGAAGGAATCCCCCGCCGCCATGCGCCCGACCACCTGGTGCAGGCGCAGGAAATGCCGCGCCGCGCTGCGCAGCAGCTGGATCGCCTCGACCTCGGCGGCGCTGCGCGCCGCGTTGCGATCGAGCTCGGCCATGTCGCCCTCCGCCGCCGCGGCAATCAGATCGTCGAGGGCGAAGGCGGCGCGGTCGCCGATGCAGGTGGTGGCGTCGGCCAGGGTCACCTCGCGTTTCGGCTCCCCGATATAGAGCATCAGCTTGTCGAGCTCGCTGCGGGTGACGCCGCGATCGCCGCCGAGGCGCTCGCTGAGATAGCCGAGCGCGTCGCGGGCGATGGCATAGCCGCCGGCCTTCAGATGCTGCGCGATCAGCGTGCCAAGCTGCGCCTCGCCGTCGTGATAACAGCCGAAGGCACCGGCGCTCTTCTCCGCCTCGAAGGCCTGGACCAGCGGCTTCTTCGCGCCGACATCGCCGGCCTCGACGATGAGCAGCGCGGCGCCCTCGGCCTGGGCGGCGATCGCCGCGCTCACCGCATCGGCGATGGCGTTGGTCGCCTGGGTCACGCGCACCACCCGCCGGCCGCCCAGCATGGAAATGGCGTTGAGCTCGTCGGTCAGCCGCGGCGGGTCCTTGTCGATCTGCTCGGGCGTCAGCTCGACCAGGCGGAACGGGTCGTCACCGGCGCCCAGCACGGCGCGCTGCGCCAGCCCGGCCAGCTCATGCGCCAGGCCCTCGTCGGGCCCGTAAAACAGCAGCGCGCCGATGGACGCGTCGGGCGATTTGAAAAAACGGTCGAGCCTGGCGCGGTCGAGTTTCATGAACGTACACCCTTCATCGTCATTGCCGGGCTTGACCCGGCAATCCAGGTGTCGATGTCATGCTTCGGCTGCAAAATTGGATCGCCGGGTCCTCGCCCGGTGATGACGAAAAGGGAACTTGGCTCCGCTGAGCACGAGCCGGACAGCCGCGGGACAAGCCCGGCAATGACGGGAATGGAAGGTGACGGCGCGCTACTGCGCCGCATTGGCGCCGGGCTGCGCGAAGAAGACGGCGACGCGGGTCTTGATCAGCTCGGCCAGCTGCAGGACGCCGCGTTCCTGCGCATGCTCGTTGGCGCTGATGTCGTTCAGCGGATCGTCGAACTCGTCATAGCCGGTGGTGGTCTGCGACTGGTCGGAAAGGACGACATTGCCGGCGCCGTCGCTCAATTGATAGAAGGCGGTGAGCTCGACATTGCGCCGCGAGGCGCTGAGGTCGCTCTGCGCCAGCGCGCCATAGACGCGGGTCACCAGCTTCACCGACAGGCGATGGGTCGAAGCCGCCGGCTGGCCCAGCGGGTTGAAGCCGTCGCGCAGCGCGTTGTGCAATTGCTGGCCCAGGCGGTTGGCGATCGGCTCGATGCGGATGCCGGCCAGCTGCTGGTCGACGGCGACATTGCCGGTGGCACCGCCGCCGGGCGTGCGCGAGCCGTAGAGCGGGCGGAAGCCGCAGCCGGACAACGCCGCCGGCAGCGCGGCGGCGAGCGCCGCGCCGGCCAGCAGTTTCAAGGTCGCCCTACGCGACCACATTGATGATCCGATTGGGCACAACGATCACCTTCTTCGCCGGCTTGCCGTCGAGCGCCTTCTGCACCGCCGCGTCGGCCAGGGCCGCGGCTTCCGCCGCCGCCTTGTCCATGTCGCGCGGCAGCTGCAGCGTGGCGCGCAGCTTGCCGTTCACCTGCACGGCGATGGTCACCGTATCATCCACCACCAGGGCCGGATCGGCCAGCGGCCAATCGGTCTCCGCCACCAGTTTGGCATGGCCCAGGCGCTGCCACAATTCCTCGGCCAGGTGCGGCATCATCGGCCCGAACAGCAGCACCAGGGCGTCCAGCGCCTCGCGCCGGGCGGCGATGCCGCCGGCATCGGCCAAATCGCCATCCTTCACCTCGGCCAGCGCATTGGCGAATTCGTAGAGCCGCGCCACGCCGCGGTTGAAGCGGAACTTCTCGATGTCGTCGGTGATGCTGGCGATCGCCTTGTGGGTGGCGCGGCGCAGTTCCAGCGCCGGGCCGGCGGCGGCAGCGAGCGCGGCGGCGTCGACCGGCCGGGCCACGCCGGGCTGCGCCTCGATCCACCCGGTCACGATGCGCCACAGGCGCTGGGTGAAGCGCCAGGCGCCCTCGACCCCGGATTCGGTCCATTCCATGTCGCGCTCGGGCGGCGAATCGCTCAGCACGAACCAGCGCGCGGTGTCGGCGCCGTAGGTCTCGATGATGCGGGCCGGCGGCACCACGTTCTTCTTCGACTTCGACATCACCTCCTTGCGGCCGACCTGGACCGGACGCTTGGTGGTGGCGTGAACGGCGCTGCCGTCCTCCGACTTCACGACCTCCTCGGGGAACAGCCACTTGCCGTTCTCGTCCTTGTAGGATTCGTGCAGCACCATGCCCTGGGTGAACAGGCCGGCGAAGGGCTCGTCCAGGCTGGCGTGGTGGGTCAGCTTCATCGCCCGGGTGAAGAAGCGCGAATAGAGCAGATGCAGGATCGCGTGCTCGACGCCGCCGATATACTGGTCGACGGGCAGCCAGTAATCGACCGCGGCGCGGTCGACCGGCGCACTCTCCAGGCGCGGCGAGCAGAAGCGCGCGAAATACCAGCTGGAATCGACGAAGGTGTCGAAGGTGTCGGTCTCGCGCGTCGCCTTGCCGCCGCAGCTGGGACAGGTCGTGTGCTTCCAGGTCGGGTGATGGTCCAGCGGATTGCCCGGCTTGTCGAAGGTGACGTCGTCGGGCAGCAGCACCGGCAGGTCCTGGGCCTTCACCGGCACCACGCCGCAGGCGGGGCAATGCACCATCGGGATCGGGCAGCCCCAGTAGCGCTGGCGCGAGACCAGCCAGTCGCGCAGGCGGAACACCGTGGTCGGCTCGCCGTCGCCCTGGCTCTTCAGCTTCTCGCCGACCTTGCGCTTGGCGTCCTCGACCGCGAGGCCGTCGAGGAAGCCGGAATTGTAGATGGTGCCGTCATCGGTGTAGGCGACGTCGCCGACGGCGAACGCCTTCGGATCGGCATCCGCCGGCAGCACCACGGGCGTCACCTCCAGCCCGTATTTGCGGGCGAAGTCGAGGTCGCGCTGGTCATGCGCCGGGCAGCCGAAGATGGCGCCGGTGCCGTATTCCATCAGCACGAAATTGGCGATGAAGACCGGCAGCGTCTTGCCGGCGATGAAGGGGTGCTGGGCCGAGATCGCCGTGCGGTAGCCGCGCTTCTCCTGCGCCTCGATCGCCGCCTCGGAGGTGCCGGCGGCGCGGCATTCGGCGATGAAGGCGGCGGCGGCGGGATCCGCCTTCGCCGCGGCCTCGGCCAGCGGATGGTCGGGCGACACCGCCATGAACGACGCGCCGAACAGGGTGTCGGGCCGCGTGGTGAAGATGGTCAGCTTGTCGTTGCGATTGACGAGCTGGAAGTGAACATAGGCGCCGGTCGACTTGCCGATCCAGTTCTCCTGCATCAGCCGGACCTTGTCCGGCCAGCGGTCGAGCCCCTTCAGCGCGCTCAGCAAATCGTCGGCATAGGCGGTGATCTTCAGGAACCATTGCGACAGCTTGCGCTTCTCGACCAGCGCGCCGGAGCGCCAGCCGCGGCCGTCGATCACCTGCTCGTTGGCGAGCACGGTGTGGTCCACCGGGTCCCAGTTGACGAAGGCCTCCTTGCGATAGGCGAGGCCCGCGTGATGGAAATCCAGGAACAGGCGCTGCTGCTGCGCGTAGTAGCCGGGATGGCAGGTGGCCAGCTCGCGGTTCCAGTCCAGCGCCAGGCCCATGCGCTTCAGCTCGGCGCGCATCACCGCGATGTTGTCGTAGGTCCAGCTGGCCGGATGGATCTTCTGGTCGCGCGCCGCGTTCTCCGCCGGCAGGCCGAAGGCGTCCCAGCCCATCGGATGCATCACGTTGAAGCCGCGCGCGCGCTTATAGCGGGCGACCAGGTCGCCCATGGTGTAGTTGCGCACATGGCCCATGTGGATGCGCCCGGACGGATACGGGAACATCTCCAGCACGTAGTATTTCGGGCGGGCGGGATCGGCCTCGCAGGCGAAGCTGTTGCGGGCGGTCCACTCCGCCTGCCATTTCGGCTCGGTTTCCTGGAAGTTGTAGCGCGACGACATAAGCGGTCAAATCCGTGGCGCCGGGCGAGGATGCAGCGCGGGGGCCGTACCCCTGCCCGCCCCGCGGGCGCCGTTGATGGGTGGTTACTGCGTCCCGGCCAGGCGCATCTGCCGGGCGCGGGTCAGGATGGCGTTCTCGAGATCGGTGGCGGTGTTCACCGCCACGGGTGCATCGACCCAGTTGCTGCCCTGCATCTGCTGGCGGAACACCGAGGCGCGCAGGCCGTCGGCGCGCAAGGCGCGGCCGAGGATGTAGATGTTGACCTTGAAGCGCTCATCGGGGGCCGAGGGCGGCGTGTACCAATCGGTGATGATGACGCCGCCGAACGGATCGGCCGAGACCAGCGGCATGAAGGAGACGGTGTCGAGCGAGGCGCGCCACAGCAGGTTGTTGACGCCGATGCCGCCGCCGCCGCCGCCATCCTCCGGCGCGTCGGGGCCGAAGATGCCGCCCTGGCCGAAGACGCCGGGGTCTTCCTCGTATTGCACCGTCGGGCCGGGCTTCTGCCGCGGCACCGGATACTTCGCCTCGCCGCCCAGGTCGAAATTGCACGCCGTCAGCGCCAGCAGGCCGCAGGCGGCCACGATCAGGCGCAGCGCGCCGGCGATCCGGCCCCAGCTGGAGTCCCGGGCGGGCCGGCCCGCATGGCTGGCGCGGTCGATATTGCTGGCGCGGGGGTCGACTCCCGCTTCGACCGGGGCAGCTCCGCCGACCCGCATGGCAACTTTCATATTGACGGCCCTTCCGTGCTTTCCCTAAGAACGCCCCGCCGCTTCCGCCGGATGCCGGGCGCCTCGCCCGTTCGCTCCGTCTGTTCGCCGGGTCCGCCGTTCGCTTGGCCCCGGCCGCAGGTTATGGTCGTTGCGGCGCCCTGTTATATGCCGGGGGCCCGGTTTCGCCATAGGGCTTCGGCATAGGTTTTAGCGAGCACTCTGGTACGCGAAATCGCGCGGCCCGGTCAAGTTGTGAAGCGCCCGGAAAGCGCCGGTAAAGCGGGCGTGAAGCCGCAGGAAACCGTCAGGTTGCGGTGGGATTCCCGGCGCCGCCCGGCGGCAGGTCGGCATCGGGGCGGCATCGGGGGCAGCCGGGGAATGTCCGGGGCGCGGCCGGCGCGGCGGCGGATTTGGGAAAGCAGGTACTATGTCCAAGATCATCTGGCTCGCCTCCTACCCCAAATCCGGCAATACCTGGATGCGGGCCTTCCTGCACAACCTGCTGCGCGACCCCAGCGAATCCTACGACATCAACAAGATCACCGACTTCTCCACCAGCGATTCGGCGATCGACTGGTACACGGCGCAGCACGCCAAGCCGTGGCAGGACTGGACCGCCCTCGACGTCGCCAAGATGCGCCGCGGCGCCCAGCTGGCGATCTGCCGCTGGCGCAAGGACGACACCTTCGTGAAGACCCACAACGCCTCGGTGGTGTTCCTCGGGTATCCGCTGATCCACCAGGACCTGACGGCGGGCGCCATATATATCGTGCGCAACCCGCTCGACGTCTGCATCTCCCTCACCCACCATTACGGCTGCGACATCGACACCGCCATCGGCATCCTGGCCGACCCCTCGATCGGATCGAAGACCAACGACAAGATCGTCTACGAGGTGCACAAGAGCTGGTCGATCCATGTCGACAGCTGGACCACCCAGAAGCGCCCGGGCCTGGCGGTGCTGCGCTACGAGGACATGCTGGCCGACCCGGTGAAGTCGTTCGGCGGCCTCGCCAACTTCCTCGGCCTCAACCCGCCGAAGGCCCGGCTGGAGCGCGCGGTGGAGAAATCCTCCTTCAAGGCGCTGCGCGCCCAGGAGGACCAGAAGGGCTTCAAGGAAAAATCCCCGCACGCCCAGAAATTCTTCCGCGAGGGCCGCGCCGAGCAGTGGCGCGAGGTCTTGTCACAACCGCAAATTGACAGAGTGGTCGGCGCGCACAAGGAAATGATGCAGCGTTTCGGCTATCTGCCCCGTGCCTGAGGCCGCCGGCGCGCCTGTTTTGGAGGCGATTCCGGCCCCGTTCCGGGGACCATTCGGTCTGCCCCGGACCCATCCTATGCTATTGGATCGAAACAGGAATTGATCCTGTGACACGACCCCGCCGAAGCCTGTGGCTTCTCCGCCACAGAGCGGGGGAAATTGCCACAGCCGGTAGGCCCTTGAGGCGCAATTGGTTTGACACCATGAGCGCCATTGACGATGGTTTGCGTGGTTCAAGCCCGATGGTTTGACTGGTTCTGCCGTCACCGGTGACTGAGTAGTTGCTAGGTAGCACCAGACAAACACGCAGGGTTTGCACCGTGGGGCAGCCGAAGCACTCAACGAGCTTCGGTGGCAATCGCAAACTTAGGGAATCTCGAGATGAAGAAAGTTCTCTTGGGTACCACGGCCCTGCTCGGCGCTGGCATCGTTGCCAGCCCGGCGTTCGCGGCCGATGGGATCAAGCTCAGCGT